>NZ_MVOK01000002.1:0-312517 GCF_002018915.1 Pseudomonas sp. MF6396
GCTGGATGCGCGTGGCCTCCAACTGGGCCAGCCAGAGCAGCTTCGGCGCCATCTCGCTGCCGCGTGTGGGCATGGAGGTGCTGATCACCTTTCTGGAAGGCGACCCCGACCAGCCGCTGATCACCGGGTGCCTGTACCACGGCGCCAACCTGCCGCCGTACCGGTTGCCCGACTTCAAGACCCTGGCCACGGTCAAGAGCAAGGAATACAAGGGCAGCCGCAGCAACGAGCTGCGCATCGACGACACCACCAGCGAGATCAGCATCGCGTTGCGCAGCGACCACGGCGCCAGCGCGATCAACCTGGGCTACCTGACCCATCCGCGCCCCTCGGGCGGCCAGCCGCGGGGGGAGGGTTTCGAACTGCGCACCGACCGGCATGGGGCAGTGCGCGCGGCGGCGGGCCTGCTGCTGACCACCGAGCCGCGCCATCACGAAGCCAAGCACCACAAGGACCTGCCCGAGACCGCCGAACGCCTGGCTACTGCCAGCGAGCAGCAGGACGGCTTCGGCCAGCAGGCACGCGAGGTGCAGGCACAGGAAGCGGGCGACCAGGACGAGGTGGCCAAGGCCCTGCATGCGCAGCACCAGGGCATCGTCGGCAGCGGCCCGACCAACCAGAGCGCCAACGAATTTCCCGAGTTCAGCGAACCGCACCTGGTGCTGGCCAGCCCGGCGGGCATCGCCCTGACCACGCCGCGCTCGACGCATGTCGCGACCGGTGAACACCTGGCGTTGAGCAGCACCGGGCATACGAGCCTGTCGATCGGCAAGCGGCTGTTGGCCAGTGCCAGCCAGGGCATGCGGTTGTTCGTGCAGAACATGGGCTGGCGGTTGGTGGCGGCGTCGGGCGATATCGATATCAAAGCGCTGAAAGACAGCATCAACCTGTTGGCCAAGCTCGACATCAACGCCAATGCCGACCGCATCACCCTCACCGCCAAGACCGAACTGGTGGTGCAGGGCGGCGGCAGTGCCACCACCTACAACGCCAGTGGCATCACCCACGTGACCACCGGGCCGTACACCGCGCACGCGGCGAACTTCGCCCATGTGGGGCCCAAGAGCCTGGCCGGGACCTTCCCCGAGCCGCCCAAGCCGGGCAAGGGCAGCCTGGAGCTGTTCAACCTGTACGCCAATGCCAAGGGCATCCAGGCCGGCGATTACGAAGTGACCGATGCGCTGGGCACGGTGCTCAAGGGCAGCCTCGATGGCCAGGGGTTCAATGCCGTGTCGGGGGTTGCGCCGGGGCCGGCGTGGGTCAGGTTTGGTCTCGATACGGTCAACACCTGGGGCCTTGGCAGTTTTACCAAGGGCCTGCCCTGGCCGAGCCTGTCGGCCCTCGAAGAGGGCACGCCGTCGATGCTCGGTGCGATGCTCGACAAGCTCAAGCCTGATGTTGGCGGCAGCCTGATCGAAGAGGCCAAGCAACTCGCCGGCAAGGGCATGCATGCAGCAAAGGCCGGCAGTGACTTGCTCAACACCGGCCAAAGCGCGCTCCAAGGCATGCAGCAGATGCGGGGCGCAATGCAGGGCGGCATGGGTGGGCTGGCACAGCGGGTCAGCGCTTCCAGTGCCGTCGGTTCTACGCTGCCTGCCGCCTCGGCCGCGCTGAGTGCGGCGGGCCTGGCCGGCCTGCCAAGGTTGCCAGTACCCAAGCTGGCTGAACTCAAGGCTCACAGCCTGAACACTGTTACCGATTTGCTGCCAGGTGAACTGATCTCATGACTGAACATACCTACGCTTGCGACGACCACTCCCGCGCCTCGCAGGTAGCCGTCACCCCGCTTCGCGAAATCCAGATAGAGGACGTTGGTCGTGGCGCCGTGGTCTTCGATGCCTGGCTACGTGAGGTCAGTGCCAGTTTTGCCACCCTTGAGCGCATCAGCGGTGTCGCCGGCAGTGTGCCCATGGCAGGCAATATCATTGCCTTGGTCGACGCGCTGGGTGATGTTGTCGCGCTGGCGCGCAGCAACGTACCTGAGCCCTTTGATTGCGCGAGCTTCGGGCTCAACCTGATCGGTCTGGTGGCTTCCCCTGCGAGCATGACCGCAGCACGCATGGCCTTGCGCCCGATGCTGTTCATCGTGCGCCAGGAGGGCAAGCGGGCGCTGGGTGATGCGCTGATAGAGCTGATGGCGGGCCACTTGAATGCTGACATCGTCGGTAGCCTGGATGACTTCGTCGAGCAGTCCCAGGGCAATCTCAAGGAGGCGTTGGCCCAGGCAGCAATCCTGGGCGAACAGATCATTCTCGACATCGCCTCAGGCCTCGGTGCTTTGGTTGCCGGCACTGCTGTGGGTGTGGCCAGCCCGGTCTCGGCGCCAGCTGGAAGCCGGCTTGTCCACGACCCGACGGCGAGCATCGACAACTATCTCCGGGCAGCCTTTGATGCCTACAAGGCGGCCGGCAAAGGCATGACCAGTGCTGCTGTGAGCGTTGCACTGGGGGACGAGGGCAAAGCTGGCCTACTGGCGCAGATTGCGCGCCTGCGGGAACTGGCGCCAAAGGTACGTGCTGAAATCCTTGAACTTTCCGATCCCGGCCGCCCTTGCTCCATTGAAGGCCTGCGCATGAAGCTGGCCAGCAGCGTAGAGCAATGGCGCACGCGCAACCCCCAGGTTGTGGTGGCCAACGTCAAGACCGCGGCCATCAGCACGGCCCAGCACCAGGCTGCCGACGGCAAGGTCGAAACGCAGAAGATGCAGAGCCCGGCGAGCCTGGAGGCCAACCAGTGCAAGAATGGCGCGCCCACCAGCACGTGCAACCGCATCAACTTCGCCTCGGGTAGCGAGACGCTTCAACACACCGACTTCAGCCTGCCGGGGCCGTTTCCGATCGTGTGGACGCGTACCTATCATTCGCGCCTCGATGCCCTCGACAGCGCCAGCCTGGGCGCACGCTGGATCACCGAATTCACCACGTGCATCGATGTGCTGGATGACGGCGTGCTGTTCCACGACGTGGATGGCCGCAGCCATGCCTACCCGCTGCCCAAGATCGGTATGTCGCACTATGACCCGGTGGAGTACAACGCCCTGGTACGCACCACCGACAGTCAGCTGATTCTCATGCGCGGGCTGGGGCGCAAGGAAACCTATGAGCGGGCAGGGGGGCGCTTCCTCCTCACGCATATCGTGCTGCGCAGTGGCGCAGGAGCCATGCTGCATTACGAGCATCGTCATCAGGGGCGCCCGGTACTCTCGGACATCAACACCTACCAGGAGAATGACCCTGCCAAGGTACACCTGCAACTCGGCACCGTGCTTGACGGGCATGGCCGTATCCAGGGGCTCTGGCAGGTGGTCGATGGCAAGCCGCTGCGCCAGCTCTGCGCTTATCACCACGACCGGCTTGGCGACCTGGTAAGCGCCCAGGACGAGCATGGCGCTGCCTGGCAGTACGCGTACCAGCACCACCTGATCACGCGCTATACCGACCGTACCGGTCGTGGTCTCAACTTGCGCTGGGACGGCAGCGGCCCTCGCGCCAGGGCCGTGCACGAATGGGCAGACGACGGCAGCTTCGAGACTCGTCTCACCTGGGATGAACACATTCGCCTGACGACGGTGACTGACGCGTATGGCCAGCAGACCCGTCACTATTACGATGCGCAGGGCTACACCTATCGTATCGAGTACCCGGATGGGCGCTCGGAGTGGCTGTTTCGCGACCAGCGCAAGAACCTGATTCGCCACCTTCATGCCGACGGCAGCCAGGATCGTTTTGCCTACGACGAGCGAAGCAACCGACTGCAACACATTCGTGCCGACCATAGCGTGGTGCATTACGCGTACAGCGACGATGATCAGCTGATCAAGGTTCGGGATGCTGAAGGTGGGCTGTGGCGACGGGACTACGACGAGCGCGGCAACCTGGTAGAGACGGTCGACCCGCTGGGCAACAAGACCGAGATTGCCTACACCGCCACAGGCCAGGTCAAGGCAATCAAGGATGCTCACGGCAACGAGAAAAAACTCGGGTACAACGAGGCCGGGCAGATGCTCGAATACACCGACTGTTCGGGCAAGACCAGCCAGTGGCTCTACAACGAATTCGGGCAACTGGTGGAAACCGCGAATGCGGCGGGCGACAAGACGCAGTACGAATACAAGGCGGGGCAGTTGGCCAAGGTGATTCATCCAGACAAAACCGAAGAGCGCTTCGAGCGTGACGCCGAAGGGCGCTTGCTCGCGCACCTGGATGCGCTGGATCGCTGTACTACCTGGTCCTATACGGCTGCCGGTCTGTTGGCTGAACGGGTGGATGCGAAGGAGCACACGTTGCGCTACCAGTGGGACAGGCTGGGGCGGTTGCTCAGCCTGGAGAACCAGAACGAGCAGTGCGCGTTTTACCAGTACGATCCCATGGGACGTCGAGTGGCAGAAACCGGCTTCGATGGTGTGACCGTCCGTTATCGGTACGACCCCTGCACTGGGCGCCTGGCGAGCAGCCAGGTGGGGCAGCGCCGCATCGATTTGCACCACGACCGCATGGGCCGGTTGATCGAGCGCACAGCGCACCTTGGCGATCAGCGCCAAACAGAGCGCTTTGCCTACGACGGCAATGGCAAGGTGCTGCAGGCGATCAACGACTCCAGCACACTGCAATGGTTCTATGACGACGCGGGCAACCTGACCCGTGAGCACCAGCATTACCTGGCAACGGGTACGCCGATGGTAGCGGTGTGGCTGCACGAGTACGACGCACTCAACCAGCGAATCGCCACCACGCGCCCGGATGGCCACAAGGTCAGCTGGCTGACTTACGGCAGCGGCCATCTCTTGGGCATGCGACTTGACCAGCACGAAATACTGGCTTATGAGCGCGACGATCTGCATCGCGAAGTCGCCCGCCATCAGGGCAACAAACTGACGCAAACGCAGGTATGGGACGCGCTAGGGCGTCCGCAAGAACAGTTGCTCACCAGTCATGACGGCCAATCCATTCTGTGCAAGCGCGAGTATCAATACGACCCGACCGGTCAACTGACAGACATCCTCGATACCCGTCGTGGTCACCTGGCCTACCAGTACGATCCGCTAGGCCGCCTGCTGCAGGCCAACAGCCGCCTGGGTGAAGAAACCTTTGCCTTCGACCCGGCCGGCAACCTGACGGACAAGGCGCGGCAACTGCATCGCCCGCTGGATAACGATGCCAGCTCCCACAAGGTGATGGACAACGTGCTGCGCGAATACGCGGGCAGCCACTACACGTATGACGAGCGCGGTAACCTTGTGCAACGCTTGCACAACGGTGTGCCTGCGCACTTCAGCTGGGACTTGTTCAATCGCCTGGTGCGCTACAGCGACGACAGGCTCAGTGTGGAATACAGCTATGACGCCCTTGGTCGGCGGTTGCACAAGCATGCCGTCGCCCATTACAAGGACAAGCCCGAGGCCGGCACCGGCTGGAATGCAATGCAGCGCAGCAAGCGTCAGCGCGAGCTGCACTGCGGTTTCACGCTGTACGGATGGGACGGCGAAACCCTGGCCTGGGAAAGCGCATTGCCCCTCGACGAGGGCGACACAGGCCGTACCGTTCACTACCTCTACGAACCGGGCCGCTTCGTGCCGGTGGCTCAAGCGTTGCACAAGCGCTCGATACGCCTGCTCAGGCAACCCGACTGGCAGGGCCGTCAATACGACATCGACCAGGACCCACTCTGGCAGACACTGCCCACTGCGCCAGCGTTCGACGTCATTGCCTGGTACCACTGCGACCACCTGGGCACACCAATGGAAATCACCGACCACAACGGCAATGTTGCCTG
This sequence comes from Pseudomonas sp. MF6396, assembly GCF_002018915.1. Taxonomy (NCBI): domain Bacteria; kingdom Pseudomonadati; phylum Pseudomonadota; class Gammaproteobacteria; order Pseudomonadales; family Pseudomonadaceae; genus Pseudomonas; species Pseudomonas sp. MF6396. The sequence continues at coordinate 5,773 of NZ_MVOK01000002.1, forward strand.
GACGGGGCAGTACAAGGTGTGGGGTGAGGTTCGTGAAGAGCGCTCGTCGTGGGCCGCGCAGCATGGCGTGGGCAATCCGATTCGTTTTCAGGGGCAATACCACGACCCTGAAACGGGGCTGCATTACAACCGATTCCGTTACTACGAACCCCGCATGGCGCGCTATGTGTCGAGAGACCCGATCGGGATGCTGGGTGGGTTGAACGTGTACAGCTATGTGAGTAACACGCCTGTTATGCGGGCTGACCCGTTGGGGCTGTTCGACCTGAACATGCCCGGCGTCGCGGAGCGCGCTTCACTGGGAAGTTGGATGTTGCAGAATGGTGCGACACCGGATGAGGTTTCCCGAGCGATGGCGCCGCCGCCGGCCAAACCTATTATGACGGGAGAATGCAGGACGTCTGGCACTGCCGCAGTTGGGGCAGGGTTGTCTATTGGGGCAAGCGCAAACGAAGTATCGGGGTTTTCCAAACAGCTAGGAGTGCCAGTTTCAAGTGTTGGTCTACGTGCGGTTGCAAGCTGTGGATTCAAAATTTCGGATCCGGACTCGAAGGCGTTGGCCGTTGGCGCAGGAGTTGGCATGAGCTTTGGTTTGTTAACTATAGAAATGGCGCAAACTTCCACTTGGCCAGAACTATACTTTGGGCTGGGTCCGGGTGCAGGCCCTGAGATTAAGGTTCCGGTAAATCCAACTGTAATTATTCCACTGAAAGATTGAGGGCGTATTGTGTGCTTTTGGATGGCTTTATTGATTGAGATGATTTTCTGGTTTTTGTTTGGGGTGGTTTTTTTAACGGTTTTTTATGCAAATGCATACTGCAAGCGTAATGGCATAAATATGAATACCTTTGCAGGGCTTTTTGAGATGTATAGGCATGTTTTTTCATTTAAAAATAAGATGCTTTCGTGGGTGGTTCTTACAACTGTTTACGGCGGAGCGGCCGCAGGAGTCGGGTTGGCTTCTTTGGTGTTTTACGCGCGATCTCAGGGGTGTGCGCTTGATGTAGTGGTTAATTTAGGGTGAGTGAAAGGAGAGGCAAGAGCTGAGGTATGGCTCGGCAAGATTTTACTGGTGCGTGTTTAGCGCCGAAGAAGTGTGTTTTAAGTCGCAACTGTGATGTCTTGATTTTTTACAGGAAATTTGTATTTTGCTTGGTGTTTATTGTTTTATTGGGGACGGTCGAAAGGCTGTGTTTTGTAGTTGATGGGCGGTTTGGTGGGGTGGGCCATATTTCAGTACTGCCATGCGGTGATGTAGCTCAGTTCGCTTTGTGGTCAGCGTTCTATCTTTAGTCTTGTGCCATCAGCGTGGTCAGAATAAATTCATGTGCGATACGATCCAGTTTTTCCGTATTTTTCTGTTTTTTGTGGGATGGTTGTTTTTGACGGTTTCGGTGATATACGCAAATCGCTGCAGCAAGAAAAAGGGTATCAATATGAACACTTTTTTGGGCATGCTTGAAATGTGGGGTATGGTTTTCAGATTCGAAAATAAAAAGCTTTCAATCATGTTGCTGACATCAGCCTATGGAGGTGCGGTACTGGCAATCGTCATCCTCATACTAACGCATTGGGGCCAAAGCCAGGGTTGTGTCTTTCCGATCAATGACAGGACGATGCGTTAAGCAAAGGACTTCATACCTGGCAATGAGGGCATCGGGGTACCGCGTCGAAGGCGCAACGCATTAAACTGCCGCCGACAATTGCCACCGCGACACAAACAAGGGACCCTCAAATGACGACATTCACTCACCAGGACGGCCAGTACGTCGAAGTTGCCGGGGCACGCCTCTATTGTGAACAGCAAGGCAACCCACAGGGCCCGGCACTGGTTTTTCTGCACGGTGGTTTTGGCGACATCGAAACCTTCAATGCCATCACGCCAGCCCTGGCCGAACGTTATCGCCTGATCGGCATCGACAGCCGCGGCCAGGGCAAATCGACCCTGGGGCACCTGCCGCTGACCTACCAGCGCTTGCAACTGGATGTGGAGGCGGTTGCCCGGCAGTTGGGGCTTGAGCGCTTCAGCCTCGTCGGCCACAGCGATGGCGGCATTGCAGCGCTGCGCATCGCGGCTGCCGGGAGTGCTGGCATCGACAAACTGGTGACGATCGGTGCCCACTGGCAACTGAAAGCGGATGATCCCGTGCGCGGCATGTACAGCCGCGTGACCGGCGCGCGCTGGCGTGAGCTGTTCCCGCACAGCTACGAGCGCTACCTGCAGTTGAACCCCGAACCCGATTTCGACCGCCTGGCCGTGGCGTTGCGCGAGCTGTGGCTGGATTCAGGCGAGCAGGGCTACCCGAATGAAGCGGTGTGCGGCATCACCGCCGATTTGCTGGTGATTCATGGCGATGAAGACCGCCTGGTAACGCGGGCCAACGCCTGCGAGCTGGCCGATCGGGTGGCGAATGCGCAACTGCTGAACATCCCGTTTACCGGGCATTCGCCGCACGAGGCTCACCCCCAGTGGGTAATGCCTGCGCTCAAGGCACTGCTGGGCCTGTAACATGACGCTGCCGTTTGCGCGCCGCGCGGCTTGATCCGGCCTTAAGTGTCAAGGAGCACCCACCATGCAAGGCTTCCATTGCGCCACCTGTGGCGAGTATCACGACGATCTGCCCACCACCTTCGGCGCGCCAGCCCCTGCCGCCTGGTATGACCTGCCGGAGGCAGAGCGCGAGCAGCGTGCGCCACTGTCCAGCGATCAGTGCATCATCGATGACACCCACCACTTCGTGCTCGGGCGCCTGGAAATCCCGATCATCGGCTCACCCGAGCCGTTCGTGTGGCTGACCTGGGTGACGGTCAGCGAGGCGGATTTCTACCGCACCAGCGAACTGTGGGAAACCCCAGGTCGCGAGCGCGAACCACCGTATGCGGCACGTGTGCAAAGCGAGTTCCCCTATGAGGTTTCGACCCTCAACCTCAAGGCTACGCTTCAGACCCAGGCCCTGGGCGACCGCCCGCTGGTGTTCGTGGACGCGGGCGATCACCCGCTCGCCCTGCAGCAAAACACCGGCATCACCCACGATCAGGCTCGGCAACTGGCCGAACGCTGCCTGCATCCGTGAACAGGCCAGCGCCTCACGCACTGTCAGTTACGGTCATTAACTTGTAACTTTCGGTCATTGAGCCTCACTTCCAGGCGCATTACTGTCCCTCACAGATAACCGACGGGCCCCGCTGCACGCAGCGAGGCGCCCGCATTCCGTGATCAGTTCGCTGTGGAGTTCACCATGACCGCCGCTCAATACCCGCACCTGCTTGCCCCGCTGGACCTGGGCTTCACCACCCTGCGCAACCGCACCCTGATGGGCTCGATGCACACCGGCCTGGAGGAGAAACCCGGCGGTTTCGAGCGCATGGCGGCATACTTTGCCGAGCGCGCCCGTGGTGGCGTCGGCCTGATGGTCACCGGCGGCATCGGGCCCAACGAAGAGGGCGGGGTATACTCCGGCGCGGCCAAGCTGACAACGGCCGAAGAAGCGCAGAAGCACCGTATCGTTACCCAGGCGGTGCACGAGGCTGGCGGCAAGATCTGCATGCAGATCCTCCACGCCGGGCGCTACGCCTACAGCCCCAAGCAGGTGGCCCCCAGCGCGATCCAGGCGCCGATCAACCCGTTCAAGCCCCGCGAGCTGGACGAAGAGGGCATCGAGAAGCAGATCCAGGACTTCGTCACCTGCGCCACGCTGGCCCAGAGCGCCGAGTACGACGGCGTCGAGATCATGGGGTCCGAAGGCTACTTCATCAACCAGTTCCTGGCCGCCCACACCAACCATCGCACCGACCGCTGGGGGGGCAGCTACGAGAACCGCATGCGCCTGGCCGTGGAGATCGTGCGCCGGGTGCGCGAAGCGGTCGGCCCGAACTTCATCATCATCTTCCGCCTGTCGATGCTCGACCTGGTCGAAGGCGGCAGCAACTGGCAGGAGATCGTGCAGCTGGCCCAGGCCATCGAGCAGGCCGGCGCCACGCTGATCAACACCGGCATCGGTTGGCACGAGGCGCGTATCCCGACCATCGCCACCAAGGTGCCGCGTGCCGCGTTCAGCAAGGTCACCGCCAAGTTGCGCGGCGCGGTGCAGATCCCGCTGATCACCACCAACCGCATCAACACCCCGGAAGTCGCCGAGCAGATCCTTGCCGAAGGCGACGCCGACATGGTGTCGATGGCACGCCCGTTCCTGGCCGACCCGGACTTCGTCAACAAGGCCGCCGCCGGGCGCGGCGACGAGATCAACACCTGCATCGGCTGCAACCAGGCCTGCCTGGACCACACCTTCGGCGGCAAGCTGACCAGTTGCCTGGTCAACCCGCGGGCCTGCCATGAAACCGAACTCAACTACCTGCCGGTGGCCCAGCCCAAGCGCATTGCCGTGGTCGGCGCCGGCCCGGCCGGCCTGGCCGCCGCTACCGTGGCCGCCGAGCGTGGCCACCAGGTGACCCTGTTCGACTCGGCCAGCGAGATCGGCGGGCAGTTCAACGTGGCCAAGCGCGTGCCGGGCAAGGAGGAGTTCTTCGAGACCCTGCGCTACTTCAAGCGCAAGCTGCAGACCACCGGCGTGGAGCTGTGTCTGAACACCCGCGTCAATGTCGAGCAACTGGTGGAGGGCGGCTACGACGAGATCATCCTTGCGACCGGCATCGCGCCTCGCCTGCCGGCCATCGACGGTATCGATCACGCCAAGGTGCTGAGCTACCTGGACGTGCTGCTGGCGCGCAAGCCGGTGGGGCAGAAGGTCGCGGTGATCGGTGCCGGCGGCATCGGCTTCGATGTGTCGGAGTTCCTGGTGCACCAGGGCGTTGCCACCAGCCAGGACCGCGAGGCGTTCTGGAGGGAGTGGGGCATCGACACCCGGCTCGAAGCGCGCGGCGGCGTGGCGGGCATCCAGGCCGAGCCCCATGCTCCGGCGCGCCAGGTGTACCTGTTGCAGCGCAAGAAGACCAAGGTTGGCGACGGGCTGGGCAAGACCACCGGCTGGATCCACCGCACAGGCCTGAAGAACAAGCGGGTGCAGATGCTCAACAGCGTCGACTACCTGAAGATCGACGACGCCGGCCTGCATATCCGTATCGCCGAAGGCGAGCCGCAGGTACTGGCGGTGGACAACGTGGTGATCTGCGCCGGCCAGGACCCGCTGCGCGAGCTGCAGGATGGCCTGCTGGCCGCCGGGCAGTCGGTACACCTGATCGGCGGCGCGGACGTCGCCGCCGAGCTGGACGCCAAGCGCGCGATCAACCAGGGTTCACGCCTGGCGGCCGAGCTGTAAAGCGGTGGCGGGGGCGCGCTGGTAGACTGCGCGCTCCCGTTCTGCCGAGCCTGTTCGATGTCTGCCGCTTTCGATGACCTGCCACTGGCACCCCTGCAACCGCTGGCCCTAGGCTGGCTGGCGCGCGCCGGGGTCGAGGTGGCAGTGCTGCGTCTGGACCTCATCGACCCGCTGATCAGCGGCAACAAATGGTTCAAGCTGCAGGGGCACCTGCGCCTTGCCCATGCCCGTGGTGCCCCGGGGGTGATCAGCCTGGGCGGCGCCTATTCCAACCACCTGCATGCCCTGGCGGCGGCCGGCAAGCGCTTCGGCTTTGCCACGGCCGGGCTGTTGCGTGGGCACCCGCACAGCAACCCCACCGTGCACGACCTGCAAGCACTGGGCATGCACCTGCACTGGCTGGGGTACGCCGGATACAGGGCGCGGCATCAGGCGGATTTCTGGCAGCCCTGGCAAGCCCTCTACCCGGCATGGCATTGCGTGCCCGAAGGCGGCGCGGGGCCACTGGGCACCGAAGGCTGCGCACAGATCGTGACCCAGGCGCGGGCGCAGCTGGCGGCCGTGGGCTGGGCCGATTACGACGCCTGGTGGCTGGCGGTGGGCAGCGGTACCACGCTGGTGGGGCTGGCCCAGGCCGAAGCGGGCGCCCACCCGGTGCACGGCGCGCTGGCCGTGCCGCCGGGGCATGGGGTGGAAGGCGAGGTCGAGGTGCTGGCGCCGGGCACTTACCGCCTGCACGACGCCAGCCGGGGCGGCTTTGCCAAGGTCGACCCGGCCTTGCTGGCATTCATCCAGGCCAGCGAGGCCGAATCGGGCCTGCCACTGGAACCGCTGTACACCGGCAAGGCGTTGTTGGCCCTGCAGGAGCGTGTGATGGCTGGCGCGTTCGTGGCCGGCACGCGGCTGATCTTCGTTCACACCGGCGGCTTGCAGGGCCGCCGCGGGTTCGCCTAGTCAGTCACCTTTTTGCGGCAGCATGCGCAGCAGGGTGTTATCGCGGACCACGTAGTGATGGTAGAGGCCGGCCAGTGCGTGCAGGCCGATCAGCCAGTAGCCCAGTGCGCCGAACCACTCGTGCCAGCCCTTGACGAACTTGGCCAGGTCGGTGTCCGGTGCTACCAGGGCGGGCAACTCCAGGCCGAAGAACGGGATCGGCTTGCCGGCCGCGCTGAGGATCACCCAGCCGGCCAGCGGCAGGCCGATCATCAGGGCGTACAGCGCCCAGTGCATCAGGTGCGCCAGGCCCGTCTGCCAGGCCGGCGGCTTGGGTTCGATGCGCGGGGTGGGGTGGGTGACCTTCAGGATCAGGCGCAGCCATACCAGCACGAACACGCTCAGGCCGAGCATGAAGTGCAGGCTTTTCATCAGGTCGCGCTCGGCGCTGTCCTTGGGGAAGATGCCGCGCAGTTCGATGCAGGCGTATACCACCGCCAGCAGAATCAGCATCAGCCAGTGCAGGGCGATCGACAGGCTGCCGTAGCGTGCCTGCGTATTGGTCAGGGTCATGGTGGTTCCTCATATCGGTCAATCAGGTCAATGGCCGCGCTCTTGATGGCGCTGTGCGGATAACTCTAATCGCTTGCGCGTGCCCTGCACCTGCGCTGGGGCAAAAAAGTGTGCTAGCGGGCCTTCAGACCCTTGCCGAGCAGGTAGTCGACCAGTTGCGGGTCCTCGATACGGATGGCCAGGTCCATCAGGTCGCTCCTGTCGTCGGCCAGGCAGTAGGGTTTGTGCGGGTCGCAGTAGGTGCCGGTGCTGCTCATGCCGCGCTCGAGCAGCACGCTGAGGATGTCGTAGCTCACGTGCGGGGCGTCGGGCCCGTCGCGACCCTGGCGCGAAAGCTCGACCAGGATCGCTTCCATGGTTTCGCTGCCGGCCTCGGGCAGTGGCAGATGGCGGGCGACGGCCCGGCGCGTGGCGCTGTGCTCGGTCAGCACTGCGGCGTCGAAGGCGTCCATGTTGCTGTCGCTGCGCGTGAAGTAGGAGGTGTCGGCGCCGGCCTTGACCAGGGCGTCGATCAGCGAGGCATCGGCGCCCTGGGCGATGGCCAGCAGCAGCGGGCGTGGGTTGTGGTAGTCGCCGGCTTCCACCGGCGCGCCCTGGGCCAGCAGCCATTCGATGGTGGCAGTGGGGTGGTTGTGCTTGATGGCCGTGGACAGTAGCGATTCGGGGTAGTCGCCGAGCCCGACCATGGCCGGTAGCGCGGCACGCAGGTGTTGCAGCATGGCCAGCGAGGCGTTGTTTTCGAGTGCGAGGTGAAAGGCCGTGGTGTTGCGGGTGGCCACACCGGGGGGATACTCGCCGGGTTGGCTGCGCGGGGCCAGCCACGTGTCCAGGTCGGTGGGCGTCGCCTGGCGCCAGAAGCTGTCGCTCAGCAGGGCGAGGTCGTTGTCCTGGTCCAGACCTGGGGCAGGCGCTGCGCTGGCACTTGCGGGCCAGGCCAGGGTGACGGCGAGCGCCAGGGCGAGAAGATTGCCGGGCACGGGTGGGTTCCTTGTGCGGGTGCTGGGTGAGGGGGGGCGAGGTTAGCAGAATGTTGTCAGCGCTGGCCCCTTCGCCGGCAAGGCCGGCTCCCACGGGGGCGTACGTTCATGTTGGGGCCGGCCCAGCCAGTGCATGCTAACCCGCCAGGTTCGGCCAGGCATCGGCCACCAGAAACAAGCGTTGGGCCTCTACCCAATCCCCGCTATCCCCTGGCACCAGCCGCACCAGCAACTGCGCGGGGGCCATCGGGTCCAGCGCTTGCAGCCAGGCCTGGAACTGTTCCGTGCCCCAGGCCTGTTCCTGCGTGTACCGCGCTGGCGCCAGCCATGCCTGGCGCGGCAACGGCTGCCAGCGCCCGGGGTCGGCCTGCGCCGCAAACCGGGCCCAGTCGCGCTGATGCAGCCAGCGCCCGCGCAAGTGCTGCGGGTGCGCACCCGCCGGAGGCTGCGCCGTCCCCGGCCATGGATACAGCAGATACCCGCCCAGCCAAAGCTGAGCCGTGAAGCTGTCTATGTGCAGCGCCGCCAGCGCCTCGCGCCCCTCGGCCCGCGCCGAAATCGGCAGTTGATGGTCGTTCAGGTGCGCCAGCTTGCGGTCCAGCCGGTCATGGCAGCCCGGCCCAAGCCACTGCGCCGGGTTACGCCCGTCACCGTGCTGCGGGCCCAGGTACAGCTTGATGGCCAGCTCCAGGTGATGCACCCCGTCGCGGTCACGCAGCAGGATGTCCAGCTCGCCCAGGGTGTGCCCGCCGTCGCGGATCGGCAGGTTGGCCGCCAGCAGCTCCACCCCCGGAGCATGGCGCAACGCGAACTGCCACAGCCGCTCGTAATACAACCCCAGGCGCCGGCTGGCGGCCTGTGCCAGCCAGGCCTGCAGGTCACGGCTGTCGTGGTCCAGCGCCAGCAGCCAGTCGCGCAGCAGCGCCGGTGCGGCCACCCAGTCGCTGCCGGCCAACGGGTGGCGTTGCGGCCAGGGCGTCACTGCGAGCATGGGGGGCGCAAGGATTACCCACGCCAGGTCCCGCACCGGGGGCTGGCGCAGGCGGTTGGGCAGGTCGCAAAGGTCGGTAAAGGGCATCATCCTGCGAGCATAGCCGCCCGCCCCGGCGCCTTGTGCAAAAAACTGCGGCGTTTGCCGCTGCCCGGCGCTTTCGCCCATAATCAACGCTTTGGCCAACCGGCCCATTCAACGCCGCAGTGCCCCGCAGGAGCCCCATGGAGCAATTTCGCAATATCGGTATCATCGGCCGCCTTGGCAGTTCGCAGGTGCTCGATACCATTCGCCGACTGAAAAAATTCCTGCTCGAGCGGCACCTGCACGTGATCCTCGAGGACACAATCGCCGACGTGCTGCCCGGCCACGGCCTGCAGACCTCCTCGCGCAAGCTGCTGGGCGAGGTGTGCGACATGGTCATCGTGGTCGGCGGCGACGGCAGCCTGCTGGGCGCCGCCCGCGCACTGGCGCGCCACAACATCCCGGTACTGGGCATCAACCGCGGCAGCCTGGGGTTTCTCACCGACATTCGCCCCGACGAGCTCGAGGTCAAGGTGGCCGAAGTGCTCGACGGCCACTACCTGGTGGAAAACCGCTTCCTGCTGCAGGCCGAAGTCCGCCGCCACGGCGAGGCCATCGGCCAGGGCGACGCGCTCAACGACGTGGTGCTGCACCCTGGCAAGTCCAACCGCATGATCGAGTTCGAGATCTACATCGACGGCCAGTTCGTGTGCAGCCAGAAGGCCGACGGCCTGATCGTCGCCACACCGACCGGCTCGACCGCCTACGCGCTGTCGGCCGGCGGACCGATCATGCACCCCAAGCTCGACGCCATCGTGATCGTGCCCATGTACCCGCACACGCTGTCGGGACGCCCGATCGTGGTCGATGGCAACAGCGAGCTGAAGATCGTGGTATCGCGTGACCTGCAGCTGTACCCGCAAGTCTCGTGCGATGGCCAGAACCATTTCACCTGTGCCCCCGGCGACACCATCACGGTGAACAAGAAGCCGCAGAAGCTGCGCCTGATCCACCCGCTGGACCACAACTACTACGAGGTCTGCCGGACCAAGCTCGGCTGGGGCAGCCGTCTGGGTGGTGGAGGCGACTGATGCTCGATCCCGCGCGCAGTTACGACCTGATCGGCGATGTCCACGGCTGTGCCCACACCCTGGAGCGTCTGCTCGACGCCATGGGGTACAAGCGTCAGAGCGGGGTGTGGCGACATGCGCAGCGTCAGGCGATCTTCCTTGGCGACATCATCGACCGCGGCCCGCGCATTCGCGAGGCCCTGCACATCGTGCACGACATGGTCGAAGCCGGTCAGGCCCACTGCATCATGGGCAACCACGAATTCAGCGCACTGGGCTGGACCACGCCGGCGCTGCCGGGCAGCGGCAAGCAGTTCGTGCGCGAGCACAACCCGCGCCATGCGCGGCTGATCGAAGAGACACTGACCCAGTTCGCCGACCACCCCCACGACTGGCACGACTTTCTCGGCTGGTTCTACGAGCTGCCGCTGTTCATCGATGCCGGACGCTTTCGCGTGGTACACGCCTGCTGGGACGCGCGCCTGATCGAGCCGCTGCGCCAGCAGCATCCGGACGGGCGCATCGACCAGCATTTCGTGCAGGCCTCGGCCGTGGCCGGCAGCTTTGCCCACACCGTGTGTAACCGGCTGCTGCGCGGCACCGACATGCGCCTGCCCGACGGCCTCACCCTGACCGGCGGCGACGGCCTGACCCGCGCATTCTTTCGCACCAAGTTCTGGGAGGAAGACCCGCAGACCTACGGCGATATCGTGTTCCAGCCCGATGCGCTGCCGGCCGAAGTGGCCAATGCGCCGCTCAGTCGCAGCCAGAAGAACGCGCTGCTGCGCTACGGTGACGACGAGCCGCTGCTGTTCGTCGGCCATTACTGGCGCAGCGGCCGGCCCGCACCCATCCGCGCCAACCTGGCGTGCCTGGACTACAGTGCGGTGCTCTACGGGAAGCTGGTGGCCTATCGGCTGGATGATGAAACCCGCATCGACCCGCACAAGTTCGTATGGGTGGATGTCGAACGGCCGGAGGCCAGTCAATGAGTGCGGCAATGGTGATGCGTCTGCCCCTGAGCGTCGACCTCAGCGGCTTTGTCGAGCTGCTCAAGCGCCTGCAGGTGCCGCACCGGGTCTCGGAGGAGGGCGAGGAGCAGGTACTGTGGACCGCCGACTACCTGGTGGAAGATGTTCGCCAGCTGTACCAGCGCTTTCCGGAGGGCAATGCCGATGTGCAACTGCCGCCCCTGGCGCAGCCCCCGGCCCAACCGCGCCCGAGCCTGGCCGCGCAGGCGAAGGCCTGCAAGGCCACTGCAGCGGTGTTGCTGCTGTGCGTGGTGGTGGCGGCACTGACCGGCCTGGGCGACAACTTCGCCACCTTGAGCTGGCTGACCTTCCTGGATTTTCGCGTGCAGGGCGACTACCTGTATTTCACCCCGTTGCTGACCAGCCTCGATGCAGGCCAGTGGTGGCGCTTGTTCAGCCCGATGCTGGTGCACTTCGGCATCCTGCACCTGGCCATGAACGGCCTGTGGTACTGGGAGCTGGGGCGGCGCATCGAGCTGCGTCAGGGCACCCTGGCCTTGCTGTCGCTGACCCTGCTGTTCAGCCTGGTGTCGAACGTGGCGCAGTTCGTGTTCGGCGGGCCCAGCCTGTTCGGCGGCTTGTCCGGGGTGCTGTACGGCCTGCTCGGGCACATCTGGCTGTATCAGTGGCTGGCGCCGAACCCGGTGTATCGCATGCCACGTGGCGTGCTGGTGATGATGCTGGTATGGCTGCTGCTGTGCCTGTCCGGGCTGATCACCCTGCTCGGCTTCGGCGCGATCGCCAACGCCGCCCACGTGGGTGGGCTGTTGGTCGGCTGCCTCAGCGGGCTCTTGGGCGGGGCACTGGCCCGGCGTAAACTGTCAGCTTGATTTTTGGAGACGCTATGTCCACTTTTGCGCAAATGATCGAAAACATCACCCCGGAGATCTACGCCAGCCTGAAACTGGCCGTGGAAATCGGCAAATGGTCCGATGGGCGCAAGCTCACCGCCGAGCAGAAGGAGCTGTCGTTGCAGGCCGTGATCGCCTGGGAGATGCAGAACCTGCCCGAAGACCAGCGTACCGGCTACATGGGCCCGCAGGAATGCGCCTCCAAGTCCGCGCCGGTGCCCAACATCCTGTTCAAGTCGGACGCGATCCATTGATCGAACTCGGCCGTGGTTCCATCAGCAAGATGACGGCGCGCCTCGAGCAGCCGGTCGTGCAATACGCGTTTCGCCTGGGCGACGTCGAAGTGCCGGTCAACCCCCTGCTGGGCAAGACCGTGCGTCTCGAATACCTGGGCGCGATCCACTGTACCCACTGCGGGCGCAAGACCAAGACCAGCTTCAGCCAGGGTTACTGCTACCCGTGCATGACCAGGCTGGCGCAATGCGACACCTGCATCATGAGCCCCGAGCGCTGCCACTACGAGCACGGTACCTGCCGTGACCCGGCCTGGGGCGAGCAGTTCTGCATGACCGACCACGTGGTGTACCTGGCCAACTCGTCGGGTATCAAGGTCGGCATCACCCGCGCCACCCAGCTGCCCACGCGCTGGCTCGACCAGGGCGCCAGCCAGGCCCTGCCGATCGTGCGGGTGGCCACCCGGCAGCAGTCCGGGCTGGTCGAGGACCTGTTCCGCAGCCAGGTGGCCGACCGCACCAACTGGCGCGCACTGCTCAAGGGCAACGCCGAGGCGGTCGACCTGGTGGCCGTGCGCGAGCAGTTGTTCGACAGCTGCAGTGAAGGTTTCAAGGGCCTGCAGGACCGCTTCGGCCTGCAGGCGATCCAGCCGCTGACCGACGTCGAGCCGATTGAAATCCGCTACCCGGTAGAGGCGTACCCGAGCAAGATCGTGAGCTTCAACCTGGACAAGAACCCTGTCGCCGAAGGCACCCTGCTGGGGATCAAGGGCCAGTACCTGATTTTCGATACCGGCGTGATCAATATTCGCAAGTACACGGCCTACCAGCTGGCCGTGCATCAGTAAAAGGACCGCCACATGCGTACCGAACAGCCGCAAGTGATCTACCTCAAGGACTATCAGGCACCCGAGTACCTGATCGACGAGACGCACCTGACCTTCGAACTGTTCGAGGACCACAGCCTGGTCCACGCGCAGCTGGTCATGCGCCGCAACCCGGCGCGCGGTGCCGACCTGCCGGCGCTGGTGCTCGACGGCCAGCAGCTGGAACTGCTCAGCGTGGCGCTGGACGACCAGCCGCTGGGCGCTGACGACTACCAGCTCGACGACAGCCACCTGACCCTGCAGCCCACTGCCGAGCGCTTCACCCTGGACACCAGCGTGAAGATCCACCCCGAGACCAACACCGCGCTCGAGGGCCTGTACAAGTCCGGCGGCATGTTCTGCACCCAGTGCGAGGCCGAGGGCTTTCGCAAGATCACCTACTACCTCGACCGCCCGGACGTGATGAGCACCTTCACCACCACGGTGATCGCCGAGCAGCATCGCTACCCGGTCCTGCTGTCCAACGGCAACCCCATCGGCAGCGGGCCGCAGCAGGACGGTCGGCACTGGGCCACCTGGGAAGACCCGTTCAAGAAACCGGCCTACCTGTTCGCACTGGTGGCCGGCGACCTGTGGTGCGTCGAAGACACCTTCACTCGCCAGTCGGGGCGCGACGTGACCCTGCGCATCTATGTCGAGCCGGAGAACATCGACAAGTGCCAGCACGCCATGGTCAGCCTGAAGAAGTCCATGCGCTGGGACGAAGAGGTGTATGGCCGCGAATACGACCTGGACATCTTCATGATCGTGGCGGTCAACGATTTCAACATGGGCGCCATGGAGAACAAGGGCCTCAACATCTTCAACTCCAGCTGCGTGCTGGCGCGTGCCGAGACCGCCACCGATGCCGCGCACCAGCGGGTCGAGGCGGTGGTGGCCCACGAGTACTTCCACAACTGGTCGGGCAACCGCGTGACCTGCCGCGACTGGTTCCAGCTGTCGCTCAAGGAAGGCTTCACGGTGTTCCGCGATTCCGAGTTCAGCGCCGACATGAACTCGCGCACGGTCAAGCGCATCGAGGACGTGGCCTACCTGCGTACCCACCAGTTCGCCGAAGACGCCGGCCCCATGGCCCACGCCGTGCGCCCGGACAGCTTCATCGAGATTTCCAACTTCTACACCCTGACCGTGTACGAGAAGGGCTCGGAAGTGGTACGCATGGTGCACACGCTGCTGGGTGCCGAAGGCTTTCGCAAGGGCAGCGACCTGTACTTCGAACGCCATGACGGCCAGGCCGTGACCTGCGACGACTTCATCAAGGCCATGGAAGACGCCAACGGCGTCGACCTGACCCAGTTCAAGCGCTGGTACAGCCAGGCCGGCACGCCGCGCCTGAACGTCAGCGAGGCTTACGACGCCGCTGCCCAGACCTACAGCCTGACCTTCAGCCAGAGCTGCCCGGCAACCCCGGACAAGGTCGAGAAGCAGCCGTTCGTGATCCCGGTCGAACTGGGCCTGCTCGATGCCCAGGGCAACGACATTGCCCTGCGCCTGCAAGGCGAAACGCAGGCGGGCGCGACCACGCGGGTGCTGTCGGTGACCGAGGCCGAGCAGACCTTCACCTTCGTCGACGTGGCCGCCAGGCCGTTGCCGTCGCTGCTGCGCGGCTTCAGTGCGCCGGTCAAGCTGAGCTTCCCGTACGACCGCGACCAACTCATGTTCCTGATGCAGCACGACAGCGATGGCTTCAATCGCTGGGAAGCCGGCCAGCAACTGTCGGTTCAGGTCTTGCAGGAACTGATCGCGCAGCATCAGCGCGGTGAAGCCCTGGTGCTCGATCAGCGCCTGGTCACTGCCCTGGGCAGCGTGCTGGCCAACGAGGCACTCGACCAGGCCATGGTCGCCGAAATGCTCTCGCTGCCGAGTGAGGCCTACCTCACCGAAATCAGCGAAGTGGCCGATGTGGACGCGATTCACGCGGCCCGCGACTTTGCCCGCCAGCAACTGGCCGAGCAGCTGTTCGACGGGCTGTGGGCGCGCTACCAGGCCAACCGTGCGGTCTCGCGCGAAACCGCCTATGTGGCCGAGGCCGAGCACTTTGCCCGGCGCAGCCTGCAGAACATCGCGCTGTCGTACCTGATGCTCACGGGCCGGGCGCAGGTGCTGGAGGCGACGCTCGAGCAGTTCGAGGCGTGCGACAACATGACCGAACGCCTGACCGCACTGGCCGTGCTGGTCAATTCGCCGTTCCAGGAAGAGCGCGCCAGGGCCCTGCAAAGCTTTGCCGAGCACTTCAAGGACAACCCGCTGGTGATGGACCAGTGGTTCAGCGTGCAGGCGGGCAGCCCGTTGCCGGGCGGCCTGGCGCGAGTGCGGGCGTTGATGGAGCACCCGGCGTTCACCTTGAAGAACCCGAACAAGGTGCGCGCGTTGATCGGTGCGTTCGCCGGGCAGAACCTGGTCAACTTCCATGCAGCCGATGGCTCGGGTTATCGCTTCCTGGCGGACCTGGTGATCGAACTGAACGGCTTCAACCCGCAGATCGCCTCGCGCCAGCTGGCGCCGCTGACCCGCTGGCGCAAGTACGATGCCGCGCGCCAGGCGCTGATGAAGGCCGAGCTGGAGCGCATCCGCGGCTCGGGCGGGCTGTCCAGCGATGTGTTCGAGGTGGTGAGCAAGAGCCTGGCCTGAGGTTGAGGGCAGGTTGAACAGGGGGCTGGCCTTTTCGGGGCAGCCCCCTTTTTTATGATGAAGGTGCGGGCGGACAACGCGACATCCACGATCCAGAGGCCGCGCTTAACAAAACATAACGCGTTGTACGTTGTCATCCATTTCCAAAGCCTGCTAGCTTGAGGCCAGCATTCGCGGGGCTCTAGATTGCCGCTTCCAGCCCCGCCAGTAGCACCGAATAACAATAATGTGGGAGAGGACTATGAATGTATTCACGGCCAGCGTCTTGCTGAGCCTGGGCCTGGGGCTGTTCGCCGCAACCGCCGGGGCTGCCGATGACGGCCCGACACCGCAGACGGTGTATTCACAGACCTCGAACAAGGCCTCCCACAGCCTGCTGATCGACATCGCCAAGGCCGGGCCGCGCCTGGTGGCGGTGGGCGAACGCGGGCATATCCTCTTCTCCGACGACCAGGGCCAGAGCTGGACCCAGGCCCGCGTCCCCAGCCGCCAACTGCTCACTGCCGTGTACTTCGCCGATGCCAAGCACGGCTGGGCGGTGGGCCATGATGCGCAGATCCTCGCCAGCAGCGACGGCGGCGCCACCTGGAGCAAACAGTTCGAAGACCCGTCCCGCGAATCCCCGCTGCTGGATGTCTGGTTCCAGGACACCCGGCACGGGCTGGCCGTGGGGGCCTATGGCAGCCTGTTCGAAACCACCGACGGCGGCGCGCACTGGCAGGACGTCGCAGAGCGCCTCGACAACCCCGATCAGTACCACCTCAATGGCATCGCTGCCGTGAAGGACGCGGGCCTGTTCATCGTGGGCGAGCAGGGCAGCATGTTCCGCTCCCGCGATGCCGGGCAGACCTGGGAACACCTCGACGGCCCCTACGAGGGCTCGCTGTTCGGAGCCATCGGTACCGCCCGCGCCGATACCCTGCTGGTCTACGGCCTGCGCGGCAACCTGTACCGCTCCAGCGATTTCGGCAGCACCTGGCAGGCCATCGCGCTCCAGGGCGAGCGCGGTGCGCTCGAATTCGGCCTGGCAAGCGCTACGCTACTCGAAGACGGCAGCCTGGTGCTGGTGGGCAACGGCGGCAGCGTGTTGCGCAGCACCGATGACGGCCAGAGCTTCAGCGTGTTCAACCGGCCCGACCGTATCGCCCTTTCGGGCGTGAGCGGCCAGGCCGATGGGCAGCTGATCCTGGTCGGCCAGGGCGGGGCACGCCTGGCTACCGCCACCGGCGCCGCGAGGGCGCAACCATGAGCAGTCAGGAGTCGTTCAACATGCAGCACAACCAGGACAAGGCGAGCCTGCTCGAGCGCCTGATATTCAACAACCGCCCGGCGGTGATCGGCATCTGTGTGCTGGTGAGCCTGTTCCTGTTCTGGCAGGCCATGCTGATTCGCCCGTCCACCAGCTTCGAGAAGATGATCCCGCTGGAGCATCCGTTCATCCAGAACATGATCGAGCACCGCAACGACCTGGCCAACCTGGGCAATACCGTGCGGATCTCGGTGGAGGCCAAGGACGGTGACATCTTCAGCAAGGCGTACATGGAGACCCTGCGCCAGATCCACGACGAGGTGTTCTACATTCCTGGCGTCGATCGTTCGGCGCTCAAGTCGCTGTGGAGCCCCAGCGTGCGCTGGACCGAGGTGACCGAGGAGGGCTTCGCCGGTGGCGAGGTGATCCCGCAGACCTACGACGGTTCGCCCGACAGCCTGGAGCAACTGCGCAACAACGTGCTCAAGTCCGGTCAGGTCGGCCGGCTGGTGGCCAACAACTTCAAGTCGAGCATCGTCGATGTGCCGCTGCTCGAATCCTACCCCGACCCCAACGACCCGGGGCGCCAGATCAAGCTCGACTACCAGGCGTTCTCGCACCAGCTCGAAGACCTGATCCGCAACAAGTTCGAGGCGCAGAACCCCAACGTCAAGATCCACATCGTGGGCTTTGCCAAGAAGGTCGGCGACCTGATCGACGGCCTGATGATGGTGGTGATGTTCTTCGGCATCGCCCTGGTGATCACCTGGGTGCTGCTGTACTGGTTCACCTGGTGCATCCGCAGCACCATTGCCGTGCTCATCACCACCCTGGTGGCGGTGGTGTGGCAACTGGGGCTGATGCACGCGGTGGGCTTCGGGCTCGACCCGTATTCGATGCTGGTGCCGTTCCTGATCTTTGCCATCGGCATCTCCCACGGGGTGCAGAAGATCAACGGCATCGCCTTGCAGTCCAGCGAGGCCGAGAACGCGCTGACTGCGGCGCGGCGTACCTTCCGCCAGCTGTTCCTGCCGGGCATGATCGCCATCCTGGCCGATGCGGTGGGCTTCATCACCTTGCTGATCATCGACATCGGGGTCATCCGTGAACTGGCCATCGGTGCCTCGATCGGCGTGGCGGTGATCGTGTTCACCAACCTGATCCTGCTGCCGGTGGCGATCTCCTATGTGGGCATCAGCAAGAAGGCCATCGAACGCAGCAAGAAGGATGCGACCCGCGAGCATCCGTTCTGGCGCCTGCTGTCCAGCTTCGCCAGCCCCAAGGTGGCGCCGGTGTCGGTGCTGCTGGCGCTGGCGATGTTCGGTGGCGGCCTGTGGTACAGCCAGAACCTGAAGATCGGCGACCTCGACCAGGGTGCGCCGGAGCTGCGTCCGGATTCGCGCTACAACAAGGACAACGCCTTCATCATCGACAACTACTCCACCAGCTCCGACGTGCTGGTGGTGATGGTCAAGACCCCGACCGAAGGCTGCTCGGTGTACAAGACCATGGCGCCGGTCGACGAGCTGATGTGGAAGATGGAGAACACCCCCGGGGTGCAGTCGGCGATCTCGCTGGTGACCGTGTCCAAGCAGATGATCAAGGGCATGAACGAGGGCAACCTGAAATGGGAGAGCCTGTCGCGCAACCCGGACATCCTCAACACCTCGGTGTCGCGTGCCGAGGGCCTGTACAACGCCGACTGTTCGCTGGCGCCGGTGCTGGTGTTCCTCAACGACCACAAGGCCGAGACCCTCGACCGCGTGGTGGATGCGGTCAAGGCGTTCGCTGCCGAGCATGACCAGGAGGGCCTGGAGTTCCTGCTGGCGGCGGGCAACGCGGGGATCGAGGCGGCCACCAACGAGGTGATCCGGTCGGCCGAGCTGACCATCCTGATCCTGGTGTACCTGTGCGTGGCGGTGATGTGCATGATCACCTTCCGCTCGTTTGCTGCCACCCTGTGCATCGTGCTGCCGCTGGTGCTGACCTCGGTGCTGGGCAACGCGCTGATGGCGTTCATGGGCATCGGCGTCAAGGTCGCGACGTTGCCGGTGGTGGCGCTGGGCGTGGGCATCGGCGTGGACTACGGGATCTACATCTACAGCCGCCTGGAGAGCTTCCTGCGCGCCGGCCTGCCGTTGCAGGAGGCCTACTACCAGACGCTGCGCTCCACCGGCAAGGCGGTGCTGTTCACCGGGTTGTGCCTGGCGATCGGGGTGTGCACCTGGATCTTCTCGGCCATCAAGTTCCAGGCCGACATGGGCCTGATGCTGACCTTCATGCTGCTGTGGAACATGTTCGGCGCGCTGTGGCTGTTGCCGGCGCTGGCACGCTTCCTGATCAAGCCGGAGAAGATGGCGGGCACCCAGAGCAAGTCGATTTTCGCGCACTGACACACTGCGTCGTTTTCATCGCGGGTCAAGCCCGCTCCCACAATGGCTACCGCGGTCCTTGTGGGAGCGGGCTTGACCCGCGATGCTTTTAAGGTTGGGGTATCATGCGTGTTTAATCAGGGATACCCCCCCATGACCACCCTTGCCCAAGCCCTTGAATCCTGCGACATGCTGTTGATCGATGGCCTGCACGCATTCGACTTCACCTTCGACGATACGGGCCTGCGCATCGAATTGATGGACGGCCGTGCGTTGAAGAAATGGCAGTTCAGCCCCGAGCAGATCGGCAACGCGACGCTTGCCGGCGAGCACTGGCAGCTCAGCGACGACACGGGCGAGCATCAACTAGTCTGCATGAGTGCCTTGCGCGCTTCTGAAGAGGACGACGATGAAACGCCAGCTGATGTCCCTGCTGACCGCTAGTGCCATGGCGCTGACGCTCAACGCCCACGGCCATGAACTGCTGGTGGGCACCCATGACGGGATCTACCGCTACCGCTTCGACAGCCAGCGCGGCCAGCTCGACCCCACGCCCCTGCAAGTGCTCAGAAGCAGCAACCCGTCCTGGCTGACGCTGTCGCCGGACCGGCGCACCGTGTTCGCGGTGAACGAGAACGGTGACGGCCAGGGCCAGGTCAGCAGCTTTGCCCGGGCGCATGACAGCGGTGAACTGAGCCTGTCGAGCCAGGTGTCCAGCGACGGTGACGAACCGACCCACTCGAGCCTGAGCCTGGATGGGCGTTATCTGTTCGTGGCCAACTACGGCGTCAAGCCTGAGCCGGGCGGCAGCCTCAGCGTGTTGCCGGTTGCCGCCGATGGCCGTTTGTCGGCGTCGGTGCAGCAGATGCGCCATGTGGCCAGCGGGGTGAACCCCGAGCGCCAGGCCGGGCCGCATGTGCATTCGGTGGTGCCGTCCCCGGACGGGCGATACCTGTTTGCCAGCGACCTTGGCGCCGACCAGGTGATCGGCTACCGCTACCAGCCCCAGACCCCGACCCGGCCACTGGGCGCGGCAACCCCGGTCGTCCTGCCGCCGGGCAGCGGGCCGCGTCACCTGGCGTTCGGTCCAAACGGCAAGCATGCCTACCTGACCCTGGAAATGAGTGCACAGCTGGTGGTGTTCGACTACCACGACGGCACGCTGAGCCAGCGCCAGATCCTGCCGTTGACCGAACAGGCCGATGCCGCGGCCAAGGCGGCCAGCGCGGTGCATGTGTCCGCCGACGGGCGCTTCGTGTACGTGAGCAACCGCGGCACCCGCAACGAACTGATCGTGTTCGCCATCGACCGTCAGGATGGCAGCCTGCGCCAGGTGCAGCGCCGTTCGGTGGAGGGTGATCACCCGCGCGAGTTCACCCTGGACCCGACCGGGGGCTACGTGCTGGTCGGCAACCAGCAGAGCAACCAGATCGTGGTGATCCGGCGCGATGCGCAGACCGGCCTGCTGGGCGAGGTGGTGCAGACGCTGGCACTGCAATCGCCTTCGGACCTCAAGTTCGTCGACTGAACTATCAATCGCCTTGATATTCGCTACTGGCGCAATGAATTTTTCAGTGCGCCGGCAGCGGCGTAGGTTTGAACCACGGCCCAACCGGCCACTTCAACCTGACGCTTTCGAGGGCATTGCCATGAACTTCAATCTTTTTTCGGTTATCGCGGCTTCGGCCATTTCTGCCTCCGTGGTGCTGCCTGCCGGCGCCCAGGTCGAGCTCCGCGAGAAAAAATCCTCCACCCCGAGCTACACCCAGAAGTACCTGCAGCAAAGCGCGAATTTCTATGCGGCGCTGGATCACAAGGTCCAGCACTGATCGTTTCCGGTGCTGACCTTGTAGCGTCAGTACCGGCCCCTTCGCTGGTCAGCGTGCCATGATCGCCTTGAACAGCGCCGACTCCAGCCACCCCTGCAGCCACACGCGCAAGCGCGGGTAGGGCGCTGTGGCAAACCAGTCAGGCTCGACCCCGGCAAACTGGCGAACGAATGGCATCAACGCCACGTCCGCAATGCTCGGGTGCGCCGCCACCAGGTAGGCCTGCCGCTCGAGGCGCTGTTCCAGGTCCAGCAGTAACGCCTCGGCCTGCGCACGATACGTCTCGCGCGACTGCTCCGGGTAACGCTCGGCATACTTGTAGTGATTGAGCTGCTGCTTGAACAGCGTGTCATTGCGCTCGATCAGTTGCGTGGCCTGCTGCGCTGCGTTCGGGTCGTCCCGCAGCGCCCAGTTTTGCGGATCATGCCGGGCCAGCGCCCAGTGCATGATCTGCAGGCTTTCCTCCAGCACCTCACCGTCCACGCTCAACACCGGCACCGTGCCCTTGGGCGACAGCGCCAGCATGTCGGCCGGCTTGGCCTTCAGGCTCACTTCGCAGATCTGCACCGGGCAACCGGCGTAGCGCAAGGCCATGCGCGCACGCATCGCGTAGGGGCAGCGGCGGAACGAATACAGGATCATCCGCTGACCTCCACCGTGCTCAACCCATTGCCCTGGCGCCGCACCTGGATCTGCACCGGGATCCGCTCATGCATTTCCTGCACGTGGGAGATCACCGCCACCTTGCGGCCCTGGGCCTGCAGGCCGTCCAGCGCGTCCATGGCCAGTTGCAGCGACTCCGGGTCGAGGCTGCCGAAGCCTTCGTCGATGAACAGCGACTCGATGCGCAAGGTGCTCGAGGCCATCGAGGCCAGGCCCAGCGCCAGTGCCAGCGACACCAGGAAGGTCTCGCCGCCGGACAGCGAGTGCACCGAACGCAGTTCGTCGCCCATCTCGGTATCCAGTACCAGCAGCCCCAGCGCGCTGCCGCCACGCTTGAGCCGGTAGCGCCGCGCCAGCTGGCGCAACTGGGCATTGGCGTGGTGCACCAACAGATCGAGGTTGTAGCCCTGGGCGATCTTGCGGAACACGTCGCCGGTGGCCGAGCCGATCAGCGCGTTCAGGCGTGCCCAGCGCTGCCACTGGGCATAGGCCTGGGCGATGCGCTCGGCCAGGGCCTGGTTGGCCAGTTGCCGGCGCTGGTCGTCGGCCTGCCCGGCGCGCAGTTCGGCGCACTGCTGTTCGCTGATCACCAGGTGTTGCTGCAGCTCGCTCAGCGCCTGCTCCAGATGCTCGGCGGGTACCTCGCCGCTGGCCTGGGCCTGATGCTGCTGCAGGCGCTGTTCGCGCTCTGCGACGAGCACGCCGGCCTGCTCGATGGCCTTTTCTGTCTGTTGCAGGCGCTGGCGCAGTTGACTGACCTGCTCGTCATCCACCGCCAGCAGCTGGTCCAGCCCGGCATCGTCGAGTTCCGGGTGACCCTGGCGCCATTGCCCGATGGCGTGGTCGAGCTGCTGGCTTTCCTGCTCCAGGGCGCCCAGACGCTGTTCGTCTGCCTTGAGTTCGGCAGCCCGCTCGATGGCCTGGGCCTGGGCCTGCTGCAACTGCTGGCCGGTCGTTGCCTGCGCGCTGCGCGCTGCCTCGACCTGCTGTTCCAGGTGCTGCTGCCAATGCTCGGCACCGGCATGCTCGCCAATCAGCGCGGTCAGGGCGTCGCGGGCCTGTTGCTGCTGGGTGCGCAGTGCATCGACCTGCTGCTGCACGGCCTGATGGCTGAGTTCGAGCGCCTGTTGCTGCACCTGGGTCTTTTCAAGCTGCTGCTGACGCTCGGCGTGCTCCTGCTGCTCGTCCTTTTGCCGGTCCAGCAGCTCCAGGCGCTGGGCCAGTTGCTGGTCCAGTTGCAGGAAGGTCGCGGCGGGCTCCTGGCGCAAGGCGTCGAGAATGTCGCCTGGCAGCAGCGTGGCGAAGCCGGCCAGCGCCTGCTCCAGGTGTTCGTCGTCGGCCTGCAGCGCATGCTGTTGCTGGCTCAGGTGCTGCGCGGCCTGCTGGTTCGCCTCGACGCTCGCCTGCACCTGCTGCTGCACACGGGCGGCGTCTTTCTGCAGGGTCAGCAGGGTAGCGAGGCGTTGCTCGTCGCGGGCGATGTCGTCGTTCAGGCGGCGTAGCTGATGCTCCAGCCAGGCCGAGCGCTCGCCCACATCCTGTGCCGAGAGTTGCGCATACAGCGCGTGCGCCTCCAGGCCAGGAGCCAGTGCCTGCTGCTGGGTGGCCAGTTGTTCCTGCTGGTGCAGGTACTCCTTGATCTGGCCATTCACGCCGCCCAGGGTGCTGCGCAGTTCGTCGAGCTTGAGCTTGAGCGCCTCCACCGCCTGCAGGGCGCCGGCCTCTTCAGTCTGGTCGTGCCGGCCGAGGCTTTGCAGCAGGGCTTCGGGCTGGTGATAGGGGTGCTCCTGGCTGCCACACACCGGGCAGGGCTGGTCGTCCTGCAACTGCGCGCGCAGTTCCTCGACGCTGGCGCTGCGGGCCAGGCGCTGACGTTCGAGCACCTGGCGGGTGACCTGCAGGGCCTGTTCGGCGGCGGTCAGCTCGGTCTTGCCCTGCAGGCCTTCGGCGATCAGGCCTTCACGCTGCTGCTGGGCTGCCTGCTGGCGCTCGCGCAGGGCCTGGGCGCGTTGCGTCAGCTCTTGCTGACTGGCCCACAGGCGGGACAGCTCTTCGACGGCGCGCTGCTGCTTGCGGTTGTCCTGCAGCAGGGTGCCGAGCAGGTCGATCTGTTCGGCCAGCGCCTCGGGCTCGGCGCCGGCCTCGTGGTAGAGCAGGGCCAGGCTTTCACGGTGTGCCTGCAACTGGCGTGCGCACTCATCGGCGCGCTGCTGCAGGCCGGGCAGTTCCTCGCGGCCCTGGCTGAGGCGGTTGCCGACCAGCATCAGTTGCTGCAACTGGGCGCGGTAGGCGTTCCAGGCATCACCGATGCTGGCCAGGTGAGCGCTCTGGCTCAACTGCTCGTCGATCTGCGCCAGGCGCTGGTGGGTGAGTTGCTGGCGCTCGATCAGCGCCTGGATCTGCTGCTGGCCTTGGCGACTGGCTTGCTCGGCCTGCTGACATTGAACGTTGCGCTGGTCAAGCTCCTGCTCCAGGCGCGCCAGCGTCTGCTGCTCGGCGAAGGCCTGGCGCAGCAGCGGCGCGCACTCGGTCTGCCGGGCCAGGGCCGTGGCCAGGTGCTCACCGGCGGCTTGCTGCGCCTGTTCAAGCTGCTGCAGGCGTTGCTGCAACTCGGCCTGCTGCTGGCGTTGCTGCTGGATGCTCGCTGCCAGTGGGCTGGGCTGGCTGGCCAGTGCCCGCTGGCGGGCGAACTGATGGCGCTGCGGGGCGAGTTGTTCGAGGCGGCTCAGGTTCAGGCGTTCGCCCTGCAACTGCGCCCACTGCTGCTGGGCGCTGTGCAACTGCTCGCTGGCGGCGGCCTGCTGGTCCTGCAGCTGCTTGAGTTCGGCGAACCAGCTGCGCTGCTGTTCGAGCAGGCGCAGGCGGGCCTGTTCGGCCTTGGGCTGGCGCTGCGCCTCGGCGAGGCGCTGGTCGAGCTCGGCGCGTGCCTCGTCGGCCATCGGCATCACGCCCTGGGCCTGGTCGGTAAGCGCCTTGTGCGTCTCTTCGGCCTCCTTGCTCTTGCTGTAGGCGCGCCGGCCCAGCTGGCTGTAGATGGCGGTGTTGGTGAGCTTTTCGAGCAGTTCGCTGCGTTCCTTGTCGTCGGCCTTGAGGAACGCGCTGAATTCGCTCTGCGCCAGCATCACGGCGCGGGTGAACTGTTCGAAGTTCAGGCCCAGGCGGGCCTCGATCATCTGCTCGTATTCGCGCTTGCTCTGGTTGCTCAGCAACTGGTTGCTGTCCAGGTCGTGCAGGCTCTGGCGGCTGCCCTGCAACTTGCCGGTGGGTTTGTCACGGGCGCGGTTGGCTTCCCAGCGGGCGCGGTAATGGCGCCCGTCGATGCCGACGAAGTCGACTTCGGCAAAGCCGCTGCCCGTGCCGCGGCGCAGCAGGGTGCGCGGGTCGCTGGTGAGTATTTCGCTGTCGACCTCGGGCAGCTTGGTCTCGCGGCCGATGTTGTTCAGCCGCGGCACCGCGCCGAACAGCGCCAGGCACAAGGCGTCGAGCAGGGTGCTCTTGCCGGCCCCGGTCGGCCCGGTGATGGCGAACAGGCCGGCGCTGGCCAGCGGCTCGCAGGTGAAGTCGATCTCGAACGGGCCGGCCAGGGAGGCGAGGTTCTTCAGGCGAATGGCAAGAATCTTCATGGCTGTTCCTCCTCCTGCTGCACGTCCTGCAACAGCAGGGCGAAGTCGGCCAGGGTCTGTTCGTCGACGCTGGTGCCGTAGGCCTGTTCCCAGGCACGGCTGAACAGGTCGTGGGGGCTGAGCTGGCCCAGCTCGATCAGGCGGGTGTCGTCCTCGCCGTCGCTGGCGCCGGTGCCGGCGTATTCGGCGGCGATGCGTACCAGGCGCACGGCCTTGCCTTGCAGGCAGGCTTCGAGCTGCTGGCGCAGGTCGGGCTGCGGTTCGTCCAGGCGCACCCGCACCTCCAGCCAGGGCTGGCGCTGCGGGTCGTCGAGCAGGTCGACCTGGGGCAGTTGCCCGAGTTGTTCGAGAATCTCCACCAGCGGCGCCGGGCCCAGGCGTTGCAGGGGCACGGCACGCGGTATCAGGCGCGGTTCGACACTGGTCAGGGTGGCGCCGTCGAGTTCGACTTCGAGGATCTGGTGCTGATAGCCGATTTCGGAGAACGACAGCGGAATCGGCGAGCCGCTGTAGCGGATGCGGTCTTCGCGGTTGACCTTCTGCGGCTTGTGCAGGTGGCCCAGGGCGACGTAGCTGATCTGGCTGCCGAACAGGCTGGCGGGCAGGGCCTCGGCATTGCCGATGATCAGGCTGCGCTCGGAGTCTTCCGATACCGAGCCGCCGGCCATGTGTGCGTGGCTCACGGCGATCAGCGCCTGGCCAGGCTTGCGTTGCTTGAGGGCGGCCTCGATCAGCCATTCGTGCACCTGGCCGATGCCGCGCAGGTAGTCGTCACCCAGGTGCGCACCGGTGACTTCGGCCGGGCGCAGGAAGGGCAGGGCCAGGCACCAGGCGGTCACCTTGCCCTTGGCGTTGGTCAGCGGCACCAGCAGGCGCTCGCTGTCGAGCTGGCCGTCGTCGAGCCAGTGCACGCGACCCAGGGCGTAGGTCCTGAGACGGCGCATCAGCGGTGCGGGCAATTCGATGCGCGAGCCGGAGTCGTGGTTGCCGGCGATCATCACGATGTTCAGCCTGGGCTGCTGTTCGTGGGCCTGGACGATGAAGTCGTAGAGGCGCTCCTGGGCTTTGACCGGCGGGTTGACGGTGTCGAAGATGTCGCCGGCGATCAGCAGCGCGTCAGGCTGGCGCAGCTTGAGCTGGCCGAGCAGCCAGTCGAGAAAGCAGGCATGTTCGAAGTCGCGCTCCTGGCCATGCAGGGTTTGCCCCAGGTGCCAGTCGGAGGTGTGAAACAGACGCATTGGAAGTCCCGTGAAGGTCGAGCCGGTAGCCGGCTATGGTAACGCGGGTGGCAGGTTTTGGGGGCTGCGATAGCCCCTGCGCAGGCGCCGCGTTATTTGGGATAGAGCGGCGGCAGGCTGCCGTTCTCGGCGGCGCTCGGCTGCGCCTGCTCGGCTGCGGGAATGGTGCCGATCGCCCGCCACAGTTCATCGCCCTGCCAGTATTGCCCGCTCTCGCTGTACAGCGCGCCGTTGAGCCCGTCCAGCGCATCCGACAGCGGCACGAAGCGCGCCGCCAGCTCGGCCAGGGTCTCGGGCTGCTGGCGGGCCCAGGCATCCAGCGCCTGGCGGGTGGCCTGCGGGTCGTTGGCCTGACAGGCACGCTTGAGGTCGTCGAGCAGGGTGCGCGGGCTCGGCCCGCTCTGCGCCGCACGCAATACCGCCGGCTGCGAGCGTGCGCGCCACCACAGGGCGAAGCCGAGCAGGGTGGTCAGGGCCAGCAGCAGCGTGCTCAGTTGCCACGGCCATAGCGGCCGGTTCTCGAGGTTGACGACGCTGGCCGGGGTGTCTGCCGTGAGGGCAGGGTTGTCTTCGATCTTCAACCCGCGCGCCGGCAGGCTGGTGCGCTCCACGTGCTGTTCGCGGGTGTTCCACCACACCACCTCGAGGCTCGGCAGTTCCAGTGCGCCACTGTGGGTCGGCACTAGCGCCTCGCGTTCCTCGCGCAGGCCTACCAGCCCGCGTTCGCTGACCTCTTCACGCAGTTGCGGCTGATCCGGGTATCGTCGCAGGCCGTTGACTTCGGTGGCGGGCAGCGGTGGCAGTTGCGCACTGGACAGCCCGTCGGCGCTGAGGATCACGCTGCGCGTCAGCGAGTCGCCGATCTGGGTCGGGGTCTGCGCAGGGTCCGGGCTCCAGCGTTCCTCAAGGCTCAGGCTGCGTGCCGGCAGCCACGGCTGGTCGGCGGGGTACTCGGCCGGTATCGGCAGCACCTGCAAGGGCAGCGGCGTGGAACTGACCCGTACCTGCTTGCCACGTGCCGCGCCGCTGTCGCCCTGGGCCGGCTCGTCGGCGCTGGTGGCGCTGAAGGTCAGGGCGGGTATGCTCAATGCGCCGCTTTGCTGGGGGAAGATCGCGTAGCGCATCTCGATCACGCCAAAGCGCACGCCGTTGATCAGTTTTTCATAGGTGCGCGACTCGCCCAGCGGTTCGACCCGGGCATTGGCGATCACCAGCGGGCTGAGGCTGCTGTCATCGTAAAGCGACACCGAGTGGTAGATGCGCAGGGTCAGTACGGCCTGGGCCTGCACGTACACGCTGTCTGCGTCCAGGCTGGCATCGATGCTCACCGGCGCCTGGCTGATGTCGCTGGACGCCTCGGCCGGCAGTACCTGCAACGTCACCGGCTGGCTCTGCGCCTCGCCCAGGTGCAGCACCGGCACCTGGACCGTGCCGCTCTGGCGCGGGCGCAGGGTGATGATCCAGCGGGTATTGGCCTGGGTCTGGCCGTCGAGGCTCTTGAGGCTGTTGACCTGGCGCGTGTCGCGCACTTCGAAGTCGGCCTGCAGCGGGGTCAGGTCGGGCTTGCCGAACTGGGTCACGTCTTCGATTTCCAGGGTCAGCTCCAGGGTTTCGCCCGCGATCAGGCGGCTGCGGTCGACGCTGGCGAGCAGCGTCGCCGCCTGCACCTGCAGGGCGAACAAGAAGCTGAAAACCAGGGCGCAGACGCGGATCATTTGGGGCTTTCCTGATGCAGTTGCTGTTCGTACCAGAACTTGCGGCGCAACAGCTCGGACGGGTTGTCCGGGATCTGGCGCAGCCATTGTTCCAGGGCCTGGCGCTGCTCGGCATCCAGGCTGCTGTCGACGGGGCGCTGCGGTGGCCGGGTGGTGTCTTCGTCCGGCGGCTCGCTGGCGTTGTGCGCGTGCTCTGGCGCGGTGGCGGTGTCTTCGCCGGCGCCGGCCTTGGCATCGCCCTGGCTGCTGTCGCTGCTGTTCGATTGCTGGCCGTTGCTGGCCGAATCGGTCGGCAGGTCGGGCCGGCCCTGAGGCGGGTCTTCGGTGGCCGGCGGTTGCTGGGGCTGTTCGGGCTGGCGGCGCAGCAGTTGCTCGACCAGATCCTTGTTGGCCTGGGCCGCTTCCAGCTCGGGCTCCAGCTCCAGGGCCTGCTCCCAGGCATCCACGGCCGCCTCCAGTTCGCCGCTGCGGGCCAGGGCATTGCCGCGATTGTAATGGGCGCTGGCGCTGCTGGCCCGTGCGAATTCACGGGCGGCGCCAGCATAGTCGCCAGCCTGGTACAGCGCCATGCCTTTCCATTGCGGGTCTTCGAAGTGGCGGGCGGCCTCGGCCGGACGCTGCTGTTCGAGCAGGCGCTGGCCCTGCTGGTCGGGACGCAGCCACAGGTCGTTGAAGGTGAAGGCGTAGCTCGGTTGCGGCAGCAGGCCGAGCAGCAGCGGCAGGCAGAACAGCCAGCCACGCCGGCCAGCGCACGCGGCCAGCAGCAGTAGCGGGATCAGCAGCCAGTAGCCCTGGTCGGCCCAGCTGTCCAGTTGCAGGGTCTGGCCGTCGGCGCGCAGCGCCTGGGGATTGTCGAACAGGCCCAGGCCGCGCAGGTCGAGGTCGTCGATGCGCGCCTTGCGGTAACGCCCGCCGGTACTGTTGATGAAGGCCTTGAGCTCGGCGCTGTCCAGGCGCGGAACCAGGATTGCCCCGTCCACGTCCTTGAGGTATTCGCCGTTGGTCTGCCTGACCGGCGCGCCTTCGGGGGTGCCCACGCCCAGCATCAGCAGCTTGGGACCATGACGCCCCAGTGCCTGGGTGATGCCCTGACGTTCCTGCGGGCTGAGCGAGGAGCCGATCAGCAGCAGGCGCCCCTGGCCCAGCGCGCCCTGGGCCAGCAGTGCCAGCGCCTTGCGTACCGCCAGGTCGGCGCGCTGACCAGGTTGCGGCATGATGGCGGGGTCCAGGGCGTCGAGCAGGTTGCGGCTGGTGGCCAGGTCGTCGGACAGTGGCACCAGGGTGTGTGCGCTGCCGGCATACACGATGATCGCGGTCTGGCTGTCGCGGCGGTGTTCGAGCAGGTCGAGCAGCTTGCGTCTGGCCTGCTGCAGGCGGTTGGGCGGGGTGTCGTCGGCGAGCATCTGCGGGGTCAGTTCGAGCATGACCACCAGCGGGTCGGCGGCGCGCTGGCGGGTCTCTTCCAGGCGCTCCCAGCTGGGGCCGACCAGGGCCAGCACGGCCAGCAGCCAGGCCAGGCCCAGGGCGATCCACGGCAGCTTGCTGTCGCGGCCATTGCCGCCGCCCAGCAGCACGGCATGGAACGCCGCGGGCAGGATCATCTGCCAGCGTCCGGCGCGCTTTTGTCGGTGCCACAGCTTCCACAGCAGCCAGCCGAGCAGCGGCAGCAGCAACAGCCAGGCCGGGCGCAACCATTGGGGCCAGAGCTCGATCATCGACGCCTCCGCAGGCGCAGGCGCTTGAGGCGCTCGCGCCATTCGGGGTGCGGCTGCAGAAAGTGCGGCCGGCGCAGCAGGCGTTGCAGCAGGTTGTCGGGCCAGCGATCGCGCACCACCAGCAGTACACTCAGGCCCAGCGCCAGGGCCAGCGGCCAGCTGTACAGGGCATGCGCGGTACGCGCCTGGGTCGGTTGCTGGGCTACCGGCTCGAGGCGGTCGAGGGCCTGGCCGATGGCGTTGAGTTCGTTGCCGTCGCGGGCGCGGAAGTAGGCGCCGTGGGTGACCTCGGCGATCTCCCTGAGCGAGGCTTCGTCCAGGTCCAGGCTCGGGTTGAGCCCGAGCATGCCGGCGGTGCCGGTTTCGTCCGGGTCGGCGCCGATGCCGATGGTGTAGATCCTGATGCTTTCCTGGGCGGCCAGGCGCGCGGCGGTCAGCGGGTGGATCTGCCCGCCGTTGTTGGCGCCATCGGTCAGCAGAATCAGCACGCGGCTTTGCGCAGGGCGCATGCGCAGGCGCTTGACCGCCAGGCCGATGGCATCGCCAATGGCGGTGTTCTTGCCGGCGATACCGATCTGCGCCTCGTCGAGAAAGCTGCGCACGGTGCGTCGGTCGAACGTCAGCGGGGCCTGCAGGTAGGCCTGGCTGCCGAACAGGATGAGCCCCACGCGGTCGCCTTCACGCGCTTGCAGAAAGTCGCCCATCAGTTGCTTGACCAGGGTCAGGCGGCTGACGTCCTCGTCGTCCCAGCGCATGTCGGGGAAGTCCATCGAGCCGGATACATCCACCGCCACCAGCAGGTCGCGCCCACTGGCGGCCACCGGCAGCGGCTCGCCCAGCCATTGCGGGCGCGCGGCGGCGCACAGCAACAGCAGCCACACCAGCACGAACGGCGCCTGCTGGCGCCAGGTCGGCAGGTTGAGCCGCGCGCGGCGCCCGGCCAGGCCTTCGAGTTCGTCCAGAAAGCTCACCTTGAGCACCGGTTCGCCGCTGTCGGCGGCCGGCAGCAGCAGACGGGCCAGCCACGGCAGCGGCAACAGCGCGAAGACCCACGGCCAGGCCAGTTCAAACATGTTTGCGAATCCAGGTGTCGACCGCCTGGTTGAGCCCGGCGATGGCCTTGTCGTCAAGCCGGCACTCGGGCTTGTAGGCGCCTTCCACCAGTACCATCCAGCGGGTCAGGCCGGCGGCCGGGCAGCGGTTGTCGAGAAACGCCAACCACTTGCGCCCGTTGAGGGTGTGACTGTGGCTGTCGGGGTAGTGGTTGCGGCACAGGCGTTTGAGCAGGGCGTTGATCTGCTGCAGCCAGGCACCGGCCGGTGCGCCGTCGTAGGGCTTGGGCAGCGCCGCCAGCTCTGCCAGGGCGGCGATGCGGATCGGTTCCAGCGGTTGTTCGGCGCGTGGCAGCGGAGCCTTGCGCGGGCGCCAGTGACGCAGCCGCCACAGGCCCCAGGCGAACACGGGCAGCAATGCCAGCAGCACCCACCAGCCCGGCGCGGGCGGCCACGCGCCGATGGGGGCGGGGGCGATCAGCGGTTGCAGTGCGTCCAGTGGGTTCATCGGCTTTTACCCGAGCGTTGCGGGTCGAGGTATTCGCGCAGTTGCTCGATCATTTCGCTCTGGGTGCTCAAGGGCATCAGCACCACGCGCAGTTTCTGGGCCAGCAGTTCCCAGCGTTCGATGCGTGCCTCGCTCTGCTGGCGATAGCTCTTGCGCAGGTTGGCATCCAGGGTATCGAGCTCCAGCTGTGCGCCGCGCTGGGCAAAGCGCAACAAGCCGGCGGCGGGCAGGGCGTGGTCGAGTGGGTCGGACACCGGCAGCAGCAGCAGGTCGCAGTGGCGTGCCAGCAGGCTCATCTGTTGCTCCACCCCGGGGGTGAGCGCGCGTTCGTCGCAGATCACGATGGCCAGGCTGCCCGGGCGCAGCACTTCGCGGGCGCGGCGCAGGGCGATGTTGAGGTTGTCGCCCTGGGGCTGGGCCTCGGTGTGCAGCGACTGGTTGACCCGCGCCAGGCGGTTGAGCAGTTGCAGCAGGCTCTGCTTGCTGCCCCGTGGCTTGATTTCATAGTGCTCGTTGTCGCCGAACACCAGGCCGCCGATGCGGTCGTTGTGGCCCAGCGCGGCCCAGCCGATCAGGGCGGCGGCCTGGGCGGCAAGTACCGACTTGAACATCAGCCCGGAGCCGAAGAACAGGCGTCGGCTCTGTTCGACCAAAATGAAGATGGGCCGCTCGCGCTCTTCGTGGAACAGCTTGGTGTGGGGTTCCTGGGTGCGGGCGGTGACTCGCCAGTCGATGTTGCGCACATCGTCGCCGGCCTGGTAAACGCGCACCTGGTCGAAGTCCACGCCGCGCCCGCGCAGGCGCGAGTGATGCAGACCCACCAGCGGGCTGCGTTGCCCGGGGGCGGAGAACAGCTGCACCTCGCGCACGCGATGACGCATCTCGATCAGTTCGGAAAGGCCGATGCGGATGCCGGGCTCGGCCTGCGCTGAAAGAGGCATGGCTTCAGGCCACGGCGACGACGTCGAGGATGCGCTGGATCACCCGGTCCTGGTCGATACCGGCCGCTTCGGCCTCGAACGAAAGAATGATGCGGTGGCGCAGCACGTCGAACAGCACCGCCTGGATGTCTTCGGGGCTGACGAAGTCGCGTCCGGCCAGCCAGGCGTGGGCGCGTGCGCAGCGGTCCAGGGCAATGGAGCCGCGCGGGCTGGCGCCGTAGGCGATCCAGTCGCCGAGTTCGGCGTCGTACTTGGCACCGGTGCGGGTGGCCATCACCAGTTGCACCAGGTACTCCTCCACTGCGTCGGCCATGTACAGGCCGAGGATCTCCTTGCGTGCGGCGAAGATCGCCTGCTGGCTGACCCGGCGTTCGGGCTTGGTTTCGCCGTTGAGCGCCTCGCCGCGCGCCTGCTGCAGGATGCGCCGCTCCACGGCGGCATCGGGAAAGCCAATTTTCACGTGCATCAGGAAACGGTCGAGCTGGGCTTCGGGCAGCGGGTAGGTGCCTTCCTGCTCGATGGGGTTCTGCGTGGCCATCACCAGGAACAGGGGCGACAGCTCGTAGGTGCTGCGCCCCACGCTGACCTGGCGCTCGGCCATGGCCTCGAGCAGGGCCGACTGGACCTTGGCCGGGGCGCGGTTGATGTCGTCGGCCAGCACCAGGTTGTGGAAGATCGGACCCTGCTGGAACACGAAGCTGCCGGTTTCAGGGCGATAGATTTCGGTGCCGGTGATGTCGGCGGGCAGCAGGTCGGGGGTGAACTGGATGCGGTGGAACTGCGCCTCGACGCCTTCGGCGAGTTCCTTGATGGCCTTGGTCTTGGCCAGGCCCGGCGCACCCTCCACCAGCATATGACCATCGGCGAGCAGCACGATGAGCAGGCGCTCGACCAGTTTTTCCTGGCCAAGAATCTGGGTGGAGAGAAAGGTGCGCAGCGCGATGAGCGCTTCACGATGTTCCATCGGGACGGTTCCTGGGCGTGCGCCCGGGGGGAGGGCAACAACGCCCGGGCAGGGGCTGATACTTTAATCCATCCGGGGGTGTGGCGACTAATGGTGGGTGGGTAAATTTGAGCGCAGATCACAAATCATCGGTGCCGCCATCGCGGGTCAAGCCCGCTCCCACAAGGTCGGCGCTGTTCTTGTGGGAGCGGGCTTGACCCGCGATGATTAGCCAGGCGAGTCAGTTCTTGAAGCTGGAGTGCTTGCGCCCCTGGTCACACAGGGCGAACACCACCACGAACACTGCGGCAATCGCCAGGATCGCCACCACGCCGTCGGTCGAATGGGTCGGCGAGCTGGCCACCAGTGCCAGGCCGCCCAGTGGCGCCAGGCCACCGGCCACCGCGGTGCCGATCTCGCGCCCGGTGCCAAAGCCCGATGAGCGCGTGGCCGTGGGGAACTGGCGGCTGAGGAACGAACCCTGCGGGGCGAACATCATCGGCGCCAGCAGGCCGGTACCAATGGCGATGGCGATGTAGATCATCAGCGGCTCGGCGGTGTTGAGCAGGGCCATGAACGGGTAC
Source organism: Pseudomonas sp. MF6396 (assembly GCF_002018915.1). NCBI lineage: Bacteria > Pseudomonadati > Pseudomonadota > Gammaproteobacteria > Pseudomonadales > Pseudomonadaceae > Pseudomonas > Pseudomonas sp. MF6396. The sequence goes on from NZ_MVOK01000002.1 coordinate 39,682, forward strand.
GCGAACAGTACCGAGAACAGACCGCCCATGATCAGCACCGCCTTGCTGCTCCATTTGTCGCACAACCAGCCGAAGCATGGCACCGCCACGATCGCCACCAGGCTGGCAATGGTCACCGACAGCGAGGTCACGTGGGCCTCCACACCCTTGAACTGGGTCAGGTAGGCCAGCGAGAAGGTCTTGAAGATATAGCTCAGGGCGTTGTAGCCGATGGCCACGAAGAACACCACGGCCAGGCCCTTGAGGTCGTTCTTGAACAGCGCCTTGAGCGGCGACACCTTGGCTTTTTTCGGCGCCTGCTCGAGTTCGGCGAACTGCGGGGTTTCCGGAATGCTGCGGCGTACCCAGAAGCCCACGCCCACCAGCACGATGCTGCAGATGAACGGGATGCGCCAGCCGCCCGAGAGCAGGAAGTCGTTGCCGTTCATGGTCAGCAGGTACACGGTCAGCGACGACAGCAGCAGGCCCAGGTTGAGCCCCAGCGCAGGCCAGGCACCCTGACTGCCGCGCTTGCCTTCGCTGGCATGTTCGTAGCTGGTCACGGCCGCGGCGGACAGCTCGGCGCCCGCGCCCAGGCCCTGGATGATGCGCACCAGCACCAGGATGATCGGCGCCCAGATGCCAATGCTGGCGTAGCTGGGGATCAGGCCGATCAGCGTGGTGCACAGGCCCATCATGCAGAAGGTCACCACCAGTACCTGCTTGCGCCCGAAGCGGTCGCCCAGGTAGCCGAACAGCACGCCGCCGAACGGGCGCGCGATAAAGCCGATGGCAAAGGTGGAGAAGGCCAGCAGCGAGGCAACCTGAGGGTTGCTGGCGTCGAAGAAGATCTTCGAGAACACGATGGCCGCCATGGTGGCGTACAGGTAGAAGTCGTACCACTCCAGCATCGAGCCGAAGATGGTGGCCGCCGCGACCTTGCGCAGGCGCTTCCTGTTCTGTTCCGGGGTTTCGGTTGCGGTGGTGACCGCTTCATGTACCGACATCGAGAGATTCCTTGTTGGTCTTTGTAGTTATTTTCAAGCGGGCGGCGGGCGCCCGTGCAGCAATGCGGATCAGCGTGGTGTGAGCAGGCGGTCGGCGATCATTTCGCCGATCGGGATGGCCGAGGTGGCTGCCGGCGACGGTGCGTTGCACACGTGGACCATGCGCGGGGTCTCGGCGAACAGGAAGTCGTGCACCAGGGTGCCGTCACGCATCACTGCCTGGGCGCGGATGCCTGCCTCGTAGGGCAGCAGGTCGTCGACCTCGAGCGAAGGGCAGTATTTGCGGCACTGTTCCAGGTAGCCGCGCTTGAATAGCGAGTTCTTCATCTCGGTGGTGCCCGAACCGAGGTTGTTCCACAGGGTTTTCCAGAAGCCGGGGAAGCGGGCGTACTGCGCCACGTCGCGCCAGTTGATCGAGAACTTGCCGTAGTTCTCGCGGCCCAGGCCCAGCACCGCATTCGGCCCGACAGTGACGCTGCCGTCGATCATGCGGGTGAGGTGCACGCCCAGAAACGGCAGCTCCGGGTCGGGGATCGGGTAGATCAGGTGATTGACGATCTGGTTCTTGGTGGCTGGCAGGCGGAAGTATTCGCCGCGAAACGGGATGATCTGGTGGTCGATCCTGACCCCGGCCAGCGCCGCCAGGCGGTCCGACTGCAGGCCGGCGCAGGCGACCAGCTGCCTAGCGCGCCATACGCGGTCTTCGCTGCTGATGGTGACGCTGTCGCCGCTTTCGGCGATCGCCGCCACGCGGGTGTCCAGGCAGATCTCGCCGCCGGCGGCCTGGATGACCTTGGCCATGGCCTGGCACACCTGCTTGTAGTCGACGATGCCGGTGGCATCGAGGAACAGCCCGCCCAGGCCGACGATGTTCGGCTCACGACGGCGCAGTTCGGCGGCATCCAGGCGCTCGACCTTCAGCCCGTTCTGTTGCGAGCGCTCGTACAGCGCCTGCATGCGTTGCACCTCGAGCGGGTTGGACGCCACCAGCAGCTTGCCGCACACCTCGTACTTGATGGCGTGGGTGTCGCAGAAGTCCTTGGTGGCCTGGGCGCCGCGCTTGCACAGGTCGGCCTTGAGGCTGCCGGGTGCGTAGTAGATGCCGGCGTGGATGACCCCGCTGTTATGGCCGGTCTGGTGCCGGGCCAGTGTGGTTTCCTTCTCCAGGATGACCAGCGAGGCGCCAGGCTGGCGCTTGAGCAGCGCCATGGCGGTGGCGAGGCCGACGATGCCGCCGCCGATGATGCAGTAGTCGTAAATCATGCAGGGGTCACCTTGGTATTCTTATCTGGTTATCAGGTTGTCAGACTAAGTAGTGCGAAGAAAAAGGCGCTGACCCGCAGCGCCCGTCACGTGATGTTCATTCCATGGCTGGCAGATCCAGCTTCAGGCGCTTGGCCGAGGCCCGCAGGTGCGCTTCGGCGCAGGCCGCGGCGCGGTGGCGGTCACCGTCTGCAATCGCCTGGTACAGCGCCTGGTGTTCGCGATTGGCGTCGGCCGAGCCGCCCACCGAATGCGCCGCCGAGTTCTCCCACGCGGTCTTGCGCGCGGCAGCCAGCTGGCCGCGCAGAAAGTCATGGAAGGCGACGAAGTAGTCGTTCTTGCTGGCTTCGGCAATTGCGCGGTGAAACTCCACGTCGGCAGCCGCCGCCACGTCGAACTGGCTGCGCTTGTCGATCATTTCCTGCAGGGCCTTGGCCATGCGCGCCAGGTCTGCCTGGTCGCGGCGCTGGGCGGCAATCGAAGCGGCCTGGGTTTCGATCCACAGGCGCACTTCGAACATCTGCACCAGGTCGGCACTGCGCCCGTTGTTGCTGGGGAAGCGGAACACCGTGCCGGTCGGATTCTGCGAAATGTACGAGCCCAGCCCGCGCCGGGCGATCAGTACGCCATCGGCCTTGAGCTGGGAGATCGCCTCGCGCACCACCGAGCGGCTGACATTCAGCTGTTCGGCCAGTTGCTGCTCGGTGGGCAGGCGTGCTTCGGCAGCCAGGCGCCCCGAGTCGATCTCGGTGCGGATGGCGCTGACGACGCGTTCCACCAGGGTGTCGGGGCGTTGAAGCTCGAGCATGAAGGATAAAGCCAGTAGGTCAGGTTGTCAGACAATGCCCGTACAGCCGCATGTTGTCAAGAATGTGCCTGGGGTTGCAGGCGATAGAACGCCCGTGCGTTACCCCACAGCACGCGCTCGACACTGGCGCTGCCCAGCGTGTGGCGGATCAGCTGGATATCGGCCGGGTCGAACGGGCGCGGTGCGCGGGTGGAGGGCAGGTCGCTGCCGAACATCAGGGCGTGGGGGTTGGCGGCATCGATGTCGCGCAAGGCAGCGGCCACATCGAAATCGACCCGGCCAAAGCCGCAGGCCTTGATGCGCACACCTGCCTCGGCCAGTTGCAGCAGCGCCGGCAGGCCGTCGCGGCGCAGGCCCAGGTGATCGATGCTTACCGCCGGCAAGCGGCGCAGCAGCGGGGTCAGCTCGCCCAGCTCGCGCGAATCGACGTACAGCTCGACGTGCCAGCCGGCCAGTTCGAACACGCGCAGGGCCATGGCTTCGAGCTGATCGGCCTGCGCCGAGCCGCCGCGCTTGAGGTTGAAGCGCAGCGCACGCACGCCGGCGGCATCCAGCGCGAGCAGCTCGGCATCGCTGATGCCGGCCGGCACCTGGGTCACCCCCACGTAGCCTGGGCCCAGCTGTTTCAAGGCGGCCAGCAGGTAGCCCTGGTCGAAGGCCTGGAACGAGCCCGACACCACCGCGCCGCCGCAGATGCCCAGCGGCGTGACGGCCGCCAGGTAGTCTTCGGTGGTGAAGGCCTCGGGCAGGTAGCCGTTGTTGGGCACCAGCGCGAAGCGCGGGTCGATGATGTGGCAGTGGGCGTCGAAGATCGGCTGGGGCATGGGGGCTCCTTGACGGGGTTACAGCTCGCTGACGTAGGTGCCGGTGCCCTTGAGGATGTTCTGCAGGGTCTGCTCGACTTCGGCGAGGTCGGTGCCGTCGCTGCTGAGGGTGATTTCCAGATGATCGGCGCCGTTGAACACGTCGGCGTCTCCCGGTGCCACTTCGATCAGCAGGCGCCTGGCACTGAGGGTGACCTTGATGCCGTCCAGTGTGCTCGGTTCGTCATCCAGGGTGATGTCCACCGTGTCTTCGTCCGGGTAGCGGGTCATGAGGAACATCTGGCCCTTGTCGCTGTGGCAGCACAGGGTGGCCATGTTGTCTTCTTCATCATCGCAGGGGGTGGCGAAGAGCAGGGGGGTGGTCAGTTGCATGGACGGCTCGGTGGTCAAGAAGTGAAACGCGAGTGTGCCAGTCTTCGGTCAATGGATAAATCGCCGCCTGCCGCTGATTGACCGAATATGTCGCAGCATCGCAAGCAGGGGTGACCGGCCAGTCGTTAAGCTGCCCTGTCGATGGACAACCCGACGACACCCAGCGTGTGGTTGGCTATGGTTGATCCGAGCATGACGGCATGTGCGCGACGCTTCACTCAATAACAAGCCCAAGCGGAGTACCACAGATGGCGTTTTTCACCGCAGCCAGCAAAGCCGACTTCCAGCATCAACTGCAGGCGGCCCTGGCGCAGCACATCGGGGAACAGGCACTGCCACAAGTGGCGCTGTTTGCCGAGCAGTTCTTTGGCATCATCTCTCTTGACGAATTGACCCAGCGTCGCCTCTCCGACCTGGCCGGCTGCACCCTCTCGGCCTGGCGCATCATCGAACGCTTCGACCACACCGAACCCCAGGTTCGGGTCTACAACCCCGATTACGAACGCCACGGCTGGCAGTCCACCCACACGGCCGTGGAAGTGCTGCACCATGACCTGCCGTTTCTGGTCGACTCGGTGCGTACCGAGCTCAACCGCCGCGGCTACAGCATCCATACCCTGCAGACCACCGTGCTCAGCGTGCGTCGCGGGGCCAAGGGCGAGCTGCTGGAGATTCTGCCCAAGGGCACCCAGGGTGAGGGCATCCTGCAGGAATCGCTGATGTACCTGGAGATCGACCGCTGCGCCAATGCCGCCGAGCTCAACCTGCTGGCCCGCGAGTTGGAGCAGGTGCTGGCCGAAGTGCGCGTGGTGGTGGCCGATTTCGAGCCGATGAAGGCCAAGGTGCGCGAGCTGCTCGAGCTGATCGACCACACGGCCTACGCCCCGGCCGCTGCCGAGAAGGACGAGGTCAAGAGCTTCCTGCAATGGCTGGTGAGCAACCATTTCACCTTCCTGGGCTACGAAGAGTTCGTGGTCAAGGCCGACGCCCAGGGCGGCCAGCTGGAGTATGACGAGCAGTCCTTCCTCGGCCTGACCCGCCGCCTGCGCAGCGGCCTAAGCGCCGACGACCTGCGCATCGAAGACTACGCCGTCAATTACCTCAACGAGCCGCTGCTGCTGTCGTTCGCCAAGGCCGCGCACCCCAGCCGCGTGCACCGCCCGGCCTACCCGGACTACGTGTCGATCCGCCAGCTGGACGCCGACGGCAAGGTGATCAAGGAATGCCGCTTCATGGGCCTGTACACCTCGTCGGTGTATGGCGAAAGTGTGCGGGTGATCCCGTACATTCGCGGCAAGGTCGCCGAAGTGGAGCGCCGTTCGGGCTTCGACGCCAAGGCCCACCTGGGCAAGGAGCTGGCCCAGGTACTCGAGGTGCTGCCGCGCGACGACCTGTTCCAGACCCCGGTGGATGAGCTGTTCAGCACCGTGATGTCGATCGTGCAGATCCAGGAGCGCAACAAGATTCGCGTGTTCCTGCGCAAGGACCCCTACGGGCGCTTCTGCTATTGCCTGGCCTATGTGCCGCGCGACATCTATTCCACCGAGGTGCGCCAGAAGATCCAGCAGGTGCTGATGGAGCGCCTGAAGGCCAGCGACTGCGAGTTCTGGACCTTCTTCTCCGAGTCGGTGCTGGCCCGCGTGCAACTGATTCTGCGGGTCGATCCGAAAAACCGCATCGACATCGACCCCCAGCAGCTGGAAAACGAAGTGGTGCAGGCCTGCCGTTCGTGGCAGGACGACTATGCCAGCCTGACCGTCGAGAGCTTCGGCGAGGCCCAGGGCACCAATGTGCTGGCCGACTTCCCCAAAGGCTTCCCGGCCGGCTACCGCGAGCGCTTTGCCGCGCATTCGGCGGTGGTGGACATGCAGCACCTGCTGACCCTGTCCGACAGCAAGCCGCTGGTGATGAGCTTCTACCAGCCGCTGACCCAGGCCGGCAAACAGCAGCTGCACTGCAAGCTGTACCACGCCGACACCCCGCTGGCGCTGTCGGACGTGCTGCCGATCCTGGAAAACCTGGGCCTGCGCGTACTGGGCGAGTTCCCGTACCGCCTTCGCCACAGCAATGGCCGCGAATTCTGGATTCATGACTTTGCCTTCACCTACAGCGAAGGCCTGAACCTGGATATCCAGCAGCTCAACGACACCCTGCAGGATGCCTTCGTGCACATCGTCAACGGCGACGCCGAAAACGATGCGTTCAACCGTCTGGTGCTGACCGCCGGCCTTCCGTGGCGCGACGTGGCGCTGCTGCGCGCCTATGCCCGCTACCTCAAGCAGATTCGCCTGGGCTTCGACCTGGGCTACATCGCCAGCACCCTGAACAACCATACCGACATCGCCCGCGAGCTGACCCGGCTGTTCAAGACCCGCTTCTACCTGGCGCGCAAGCTGGCCGGGGATGACCTGGACGACAAGCAGCAACGCCTGGAACAGGCGATCCTGAGCGCGCTGGACGACGTGCAGGTGCTCAACGAAGACCGCATCCTGCGTCGCTACCTGGACCTGATCAAGGCCACCCTGCGCACCAACTTCTACCAGACCGACGCCAATGGACAGGCCAAGTCGTACTTCAGCTTCAAGTTCAACCCAAGGCTGATTCCCGAGCTGCCCAAACCGGTGCCCAAGTTCGAGATCTTCGTGTATTCGCCGCGGGTCGAGGGCGTGCACCTGCGCTTTGGCAACGTGGCACGCGGCGGGCTGCGCTGGTCGGACCGCGAAGAGGACTTCCGCACCGAAGTGCTGGGCCTGGTGAAGGCGCAGCAGGTGAAGAACTCGGTGATCGTGCCGGTAGGTGCCAAGGGTGGCTTCCTGCCGCGCCGGCTGCCGCTGGGCGGCAGCCGCGACGATATCCAGGCCGAAGGCATCGCCTGCTACCGCATCTTCATTTCCGGCCTGCTGGACATTACCGACAACCTCAAGGACGGCGTGCTGGTGCCGCCGGTCAACGTGGTGCGTCACGACGATGACGACCCGTACCTGGTGGTGGCGGCCGACAAGGGCACCGCGACCTTCTCGGATATCGCCAACGGCATCGCCATCGACTACGGCTTCTGGCTGGGCGACGCCTTTGCCTCGGGCGGTTCGGCCGGCTACGACCACAAGAAGATGGGGATTACCGCCCGTGGTGCGTGGGTTGGCGTGCAGCGCCATTTCCGCGAGCGTGGCATCAACGTGCAGCAGGACCCGATCACCGTGGTCGGTGTGGGCGACATGGCCGGCGACGTGTTCGGCAACGGCCTGCTGATGTCCGACAAGCTGCAACTGGTGGCCGCCTTCAACCACCTGCATATCTTCATCGACCCGAACCCGGAGCCTGCCAGCAGCTTTGCCGAGCGCAAGCGCCTGTTCGACCTGCCGCGGTCGGCCTGGAGCGACTACGACACCAGCATCATGTCCGAAGGTGGCGGGATCTTCTCGCGCAGTGCCAAGAGCATCGCCATCAGCCCGCAGATGAAGGAACGCTTTGCCATCGAGGCCGACAAGCTGACCCCGACCGAGCTGCTCAATGCGCTGCTCAAGGCGCCGGTCGACCTGCTGTGGAACGGCGGCATCGGCACCTACGTCAAGTCCAGCGAAGAGAGCCACGCCGATGTGGGCGACAAGGCCAACGACGCGTTGCGCGTGGACGGCAACGAGCTGCGCTGCAAGGTGGTGGGCGAGGGCGGCAACCTGGGCATGACCCAGCTGGGTCGGGTCGAGTTCGGCCTCAACGGCGGCGCGACCAACACCGACTTCATCGACAACGCCGGTGGCGTGGACTGCTCCGACCACGAGGTCAACATCAAGATCCTGCTCAACGAGGTGGTGCAGGCCGGTGACATGACCGAGAAGCAGCGCAACCAGTTGCTGGGCAGCATGACCGACGAAGTGTCTGCGCTGGTGCTGGGCAACAACTACAAGCAGACCCAGGCACTGTCGCTGGCGGCGCGCCGGGCGCGTGAGCGGATTTCCGAGTACAAGCGCCTGATGGCCGACCTGGAAAGTCGCGGCAAGCTGGACCGGGCCATCGAGTTCCTGCCTACCGAAGAGCAACTGGCCGAGCGCATTGCGGCCAACCAGGGCCTGACCCGGGCCGAGCTGTCGGTGCTGATCTCGTACAGCAAGATCGACCTCAAGGAAGCCCTGCTGCAGTCGCTGGTGCCGGATGACGACTACCTGACCCGCGACATGGAGACGGCCTTCCCGCCGTCGCTGGTGAACAAGTTCGCCGAGGCCATGCGTCGCCATCGCCTCAAGCGCGAGATCGTCAGCACCCAGATCGCCAACGACCTGGTCAACAACATGGGCATCACCTTCGTGCAGCGGCTCAAGGAGTCCACGGGCATGAGCCCGGCGAACGTGGCCGGTGCCTACGTGATCGTGCGCGACATCTTCCACCTGCCGCACTGGTTCCGCCAGATCGAGGCGCTGGACTACCTGGTGCCCGCCGAAGTGCAGCTGACGCTGATGGACGAGCTGATGCGCCTGGGCCGCCGGGCCACCCGCTGGTTCCTGCGCAGCCGTCGCAACGAGCAGGATGCCGGGCGTGACGTGGCCCACTTCGGGCCCAAGATCGCGGCGCTGGGGCTCAAGCTGGACGAACTGCTGGAGGGGCCGACCCGCGAGCGCTGGATGACCCGCTACCAGGGCTTCGTCGAAGCCGGCGTGCCGGAGCTGCTGGCGCGCATGGTGGCTGGCACTACGCACCTGTACACCCTGTTGCCGATCATCGAGGCTTCCGATGTGACCGGCCAGGACCCGGCCGAGGTGGCCAAGGCGTTCTTCGCCGTGGGCAGCGCACTGGACCTGACCTGGTACCTGCAGGAAATCAGCAATCTGCCGGTGGAGAACAACTGGCAGGCACTGGCACGTGAAGCGTTTCGCGATGACATCGACCTGCAGCAGCGCGCCATCACCATCTCCGTGTTGCAGATGGTCGATGCGCCTGCCGACATGGATGCGCGGGTAGCCTTGTGGCTGGCGCAGCATGCGGTGATGGTGGAGCGCTGGCGCGCGATGCTCGATGAGCTGCGTGCGGCCACCGGCACCGATTACGCCATGTACGCGGTGGCCAACCGCGAGCTGGTTGACCTGGCGCTGAGCGGGCAGTCGGCGGCGGTGCCGTCGTGAGTGTGTAGCAGGTAAAAAGAAGCCCCGGCCTGTGCCGGGGCTTTCTTTTGGCGGGGTGGGCCATTGCGCCGGCAAGGCCGGCCGGGCGCCTTACTTGAAGCGCCGCTCCACGCCTTTCTCCACCAGGATCTTGGCGGATATCTCTTCCACCGAAAAATGCGTGGAGTTGATGTTGGGAATGTTCTCGCGCCGGAACAGGTTCTCCACTTCGCGCACCTCGAACTCGCACTGGGCAAAGCTGGCGTAGCGGCTGTTGGGCTTGCGCTCGTGGCGAATGGCAGTGAGGCGGTCGGGGTCGATGGTCAGGCCGAACAGCTTGTGCTGGTGGTTCTTCAAGGCCGGTGGCAGTTGCAGGCGCTCCATGTCGTCTTCGGTCAGCGGGTAGTTGGCTGCGCGAATGCCGAACTGCATGGCCATGTACAGGCAGGTGGGGGTCTTGCCGCAGCGCGATACGCCCACCAGGATCAGGTCGGCCTTGTCGTAGTAGTGGGTGCGCGCACCGTCGTCGTTGTCCAGGGCGAAGTTCACCGCCTCGATGCGCTCCATGTAGTTGGAGTTGCCGCCGATCGAGTGCGATTTGCCCACCGAATACGACGAATGGGCGGTCAGCTCCTGTTCCAGCGGCGCCAGGAAGGTCGAGAAGATGTCGATCATGAAGCCGTTGGAGGTAGCCAGGATCTCGCGAATATCCTGGTTGACGATGGTGTCGAAGATGATCGGGCGCACGCCGTCGCGTTCTGCGGCGGTATTGATTTGCTGTACCATGGTGCGCGCTTTGTCCACGGTGTCGATGTACGGTCGCGTGAACTTGTTGAACCCGATGCTCTCGAATTGTGCCAACAAGCTTTGTCCCAGCGTTTCGGCAGTGATGCCGGTGCCGTCGGAAATAAAGAAAGCAGATCGTTTCATTTGCGCCTTGGGCCTTAAGCTGGTGACGATTCTTGGATATGATACGTTCGGTTTGCCGAACATCCCTGGTCGGCATTCTCACTTATTTTCCAGGTCCAGGCCACAAACGCCCGGTACGGTCACAGCGAACTGACCGGCGTCATGAGCTTTTCCAACACAGTTAGTGGAGAGATCACCTTGGTAGAGTACGTAGTTTCCCTCGATAAGCTCGGCGTCCATGATGTAGAGCATGTGGGGGGCAAGAACGCATCCCTCGGAGAGATGATCAGTAATCTCGCGGGCGCCGGTGTATCGGTCCCCGGCGGCTTTGCCACTACGGCTCAGGCGTATCGTGACTTTCTCGAGCAGAGCGGCCTGAACGCCCAGATCCATGCCGCCCTCGACGCGCTGGATGTGGATGACGTCAATGCCCTGGCCCGCACCGGCGCACAGATCCGCCAGTGGATCATGGAAGCCGAATTCCCCGAGCGGCTGAACACCGAAATCCGTACCGCCTTCGCCGAAATGTCCCAGGGCAACCCGAACATGGCTGTCGCCGTGCGTTCCTCGGCCACTGCCGAAGACCTGCCGGACGCCTCGTTTGCCGGGCAGCAGGAAACCTTCCTGAACATCCGCGGCGTGGACAACGTGATCCGCGCGGCCAAGGAAGTGTTCGCCTCGCTGTTCAACGACCGCGCCATTTCCTACCGCGTGCACCAGGGCTTCGACCACAAGCTGGTGGCCCTGTCGGCCGGCGTGCAGCGCATGGTGCGTTCCGAAACCGGCACCGCCGGCGTGATGTTCACCCTGGACACCGAGTCGGGTTTCCGTGACGTGGTGTTCATCACCGGCGCCTACGGCCTGGGCGAAACCGTCGTGCAGGGCGCAGTCAACCCCGACGAATTCTACGTGCACAAGGGCACCCTGCAAGCCGGGCGCCCGGCCATCCTGCGCCGCAACCTGGGCAGCAAGGCCATCAAGATGATCTACGGCGACGAGGCCAAGGCCGGTCGTTCGGTCAAGACCGTCGATGTCGACAAGGCCGACCGCACCCGTTTCTGCCTGAGCGACGGAGAGGTCAGCGAGCTGGCCAAGCAGGCCATGATCATCGAGCAGCACTACAAGTGCCCGATGGACATCGAGTGGGCCAAGGACGGTGACGACGGCAAGCTGTACATCGTGCAGGCGCGCCCTGAAACCGTGAAGAGCCGCGCCCAGGCCAACGTCATGGAGCGCTACCTGCTCAAGGAAACCGGCACCGTGCTGGTGGAAGGCCGTGCCATCGGCCAGCGCATCGGCGCCGGCAAGGTGCGGATCATCAAGGACGTGTCGGAGATGGACAAGGTCCAGCCCGGCGACGTGCTGGTGTCCGACATGACCGACCCGGACTGGGAACCGGTGATGAAGCGCGCCAGCGCCATCGTCACCAGCCGTGGCGGGCGTACCTGCCACGCCGCGATCATTGCCCGTGAACTGGGCATTCCGGCGGTGGTCGGGTGCGGCAACGCCACCCAACTTCTCAAGGATGGCCAGGGCGTGACCGTGTCGTGTGCCGAAGGCGATACCGGCTTCATCTTCGAAGGCGAGCTGGGCTTCGACATTCGCCAGAACTCGGTGGATGCCATGCCCGACCTGCCGTTCAAGATCATGATGAACGTCGGCAACCCGGATCGCGCATTCGATTTTGCCCAGCTGCCCAACGCCGGTGTCGGCCTGGCACGCCTGGAATTCATCATCAACCGCATGATCGGCGTGCACCCCAAGGCACTGCTCAACTATGCCGGCCTGCCGGCCGAGCTCAAGGAAAGCGTCGACAAGCGCATTGCCGGCTACGGCGATCCGGTCGGTTTCTACGTCGAGAAGCTGGTCGAGGGCATCAGCACCCTGGCCGCAGCGTTCTGGCCGAAGAAGGTCATCGTGCGCCTGTCGGACTTCAAGTCCAACGAGTACGCCAACCTGATCGGCGGCAAGCTGTACGAGCCGGAAGAAGAAAACCCGATGCTGGGCTTCCGTGGCGCCTCGCGCTACATCAGCGAATCGTTCCGTGACTGCTTCGAGCTCGAGTGCCGTGCACTCAAGCGCGTGCGCGACGAAATGGGCCTGACCAACGTCGAGATCATGGTGCCGTTCGTACGGACCCTGGGCGAAGCCAGCCAGGTGGTCGACCTGCTGGCCGAGAACGGCCTGGGCCGTGGCGTCAACGGCCTGCGTGTGATCATGATGTGCGAGCTGCCCTCCAACGCGATCCTGGCCGATGAGTTCCTCGAGTACTTCGACGGGTTCTCCATCGGGTCCAACGACCTGACCCAGCTGACCCTGGGCCTGGACCGCGACTCCGGCATCATTGCGCACCTGTTCGACGAGCGTAACCCTGCGGTCAAGAAGCTGCTGGCCAACGCCATCCAGGCCTGCAACAAGGCCGGCAAGTACATCGGTATCTGCGGCCAGGGCCCGTCCGATCACCCTGACCTGGCCAAGTGGCTGATGGAGCAGGGCATCGAAAGCGTCTCGCTGAACCCTGACTCGGTGCTCGAAACCTGGTTCTTCCTGGCCGAGGGCCAGGCCCAGGCCTGATGCGCTGAAGAGGAGCGGCCGCCAGCCAGGAGGCGTCGGGCGGCCGCTTCAACGGATTTTCAGGGCGTGATCCAGTGATGGGCTCGCCCTTTTTTGTGCAAGTAACCTATGCAAAGCAGCAGTACTCTTTTTCCCGTTGCCCTGCTCAGTGCCGAGCGGCGCGGCGACCTCAGCGAAGATGTGTATCGGCTCAAGGCCGGCAACAGCCCCGACCGTACGGTCGAGCTGGCGCTGACACGCCTTGGCATGGCCGACCAGAGCGAGGTGCGCGGTGCCCCGGTCATCCTGTTGCATGGCAGCTTTTCCAACCGGCGCTTCTGGTTCTCGCCGCGCGGTATCGGCCTGGGCGCGACCCTGGCACGCGCCGGTTTCGACGTGTGGATACCGGAAATGCGCGGCCATGGGCTGTCACCCCGCAACCGCGACTACCGCCACAACCGTGTGGCGGACTATGCCCGTTACGATCTGCCGGCAATTGCCGCGTTCGTGTGCGAGGTGAGCGGGCGCACCCCGCACTGGATTGGCCACTCGCTGGGCGGTACCACGCTGGCGGCAGCACTGGGCGGGGCTTACCTGGCCCAGGAGCAGGTCGCCAGTGCGGCCTTTTTCGGCACCCAGGTCAGCCGAACCTACTGGCCATTGAAAATCCCACCGGTGGAGTGGGGCGGGCGCCTGCTGCTCAAGCGCTTTGCACACCTGTCAGGTTCGCGGCTCAAGCGCGGGCCCGAAGATGAGCCCATCGGCCTGGCGCTGGAAAGCATGCGCTGGTTCGGCCTGTTCGGACGCTTTGGCGACAAGCAGAGCGACTGGTGGGCCGGGCTTGCCGAGGTGCGCGTGCCGGTGCTGGCGGTGGCTGGGGCCGGAGATCACCAGGACCCGGTGTGGGCCTGTCGCAAGTTGTTCGAGCAAATAGGCAGCGAGCACAAGCGTTTCGTGCGGCTGGGGCGCGAGGAAGGCTTCGACAATTTCGGTCATGTCGATATGCTGGTCAGCAAACCGGCCCAGGCCCAGGTGTGGCCGCTGGTGGAGCGCTGGCTGAGCGACCCGCAGGCCATGCTGGCCCCGGCCGAGACAGGTGACCCGCAGCCCGTCGGCGTGTAGCCTTGGTTAAACGCCGGTGCGCCGGCTTCGTCTTTTCAGTGAACGTGTGAAATCCGCTTTCCATTCAATTGGCCATCGACAGGAGTTTCCCATGCATTACCTTACCCCCGACTTGTGTGACGCCTACCCGGACCTGGTGCAGGTGCTGGAGCCGATGTTCAGCAACTTCGGCGGCCGCGATTCGTTCGGCGGTCAGATCGTCACCGTCAAGTGCTTCGAGGACAACTCGCTGGTAAAGGCGCAAGCCGACCTGGATGGCAAGGGCAAGGTGCTGGTGGTCGACGGCGGCGGTTCGCTGCGCCGGGCGCTGCTGGGTGACATGATTGCCGAGAAGGCCGCCAAGAATGGCTGGGAAGGGCTGGTGATCTACGGTTGCGTGCGTGACGTGGATGCGCTGGCGCAAACCAATCTGGGTGTGCAGGCGCTGGCCAGCCACCCGATGAAGACCGACAAGCGCGGCATTGGTGACCTGAATGTGGTGGTCACGTTCGCTGGTGTGACCTTCCGGCCGGGGGAGTACGTGTACGCTGACAACAACGGTGTCATCGTGTCGCCCAGCCCGTTGAAGATGCCCGAGTAATTTTCGCTGACGGTGCGTGGGGTAGGGATGTTCGAGGAAGAAAACGCGCAGTGGGGGCTGGTGCATGCCCTGGTACTCGATGGCAAGGGCGGTGCGCGTTCGATCGCTCGAACCGAACTGGACGATCTGCAGTTGCAGCCGGAGCAGAGCCTGTGGCTGCACTGGGATCGCAGCCACCCGCAAACCCAGACCTGGCTGCGCCATGACAGCGGCCTGAGCCCCTTCGCCTGTGACCTGCTGCTGGAGGAAAACACCCGGCCGCGCCTGGTGCCTTTACCGGATGCGCAGATGTTGCTGTTTCTGCGCGGGGTCAACCTCAACCCGGGCGCCGAACCCGAAGACATGGTGTCGGTGCGTATCTTCGCCCAGGCGCAGCGGGTGATTTCGCTGCGCCTGCGGCCGCTGCGGGCCACCGACGAGCTGCTTCAGCAACTGGACGAGGGGCGTGGCCCGACCACGGCCTCCGAGCTGTTGCTGAGCCTGGCCCAGTTGCTGACCGAAAAGGTCCAGGCGCTGGTGTCGGACCTGTCCGAAGTGGTGGATGAAGAGGAAGAAAAACTCGAATCCGACGAACGGTATACGCCTGAGCACGGCAGCCTGCAGCAGATGCGGCGGCGCGCCGCCGGCCTGCGTCGGTTCCTGGCGCCGCAGCGGGAAATCTATGCGCAGCTGGCGCGCAACAAATGGCCATGGTTCGCGCCGGACGATGCCGACTACTGGAACGAGCTCAACAACAGCCTGATCCGCTACCTCGAAGAGCTGGAACTGACCCGCGAGCGCGTGGCGCTGGTGCTTGAAAGCGAGGACCGGCGCCTGAGCGAACGCATGAACAAGACCATGTACCGCTTCGGAATCATCACCTGTATCTTCCTGCCCATGAGCTTTCTGACCGGCTTGCTGGGCATCAACGTGGGGGGCATTCCGGGTTCGGAAAACCCCTATGGCTTCCTTTATGCCAGCTTGCTGGTGCTCGTGCTGGCCCTGGGCCAATGGTGGCTGTTTCGCCGTCTTCGCTGGGTATAGGGGCACTTTCTTGAAATTTCCTACAACATTTGCGCAGATTGTTCATGTGACCCGCCCTATGAGCGTCTCGTCTTTGACAGACATTGCGCGAGGTGCCCATGCACGATCCGTTTGAAGAATCCCTGCGGGACCTGCTCAAGGCCTCGCCGTCCGGCAAAGACCGCGACGACGACGCCTGCCTGGGCCGGGTCCTCAAGACCGCCAACCGTCAGGTAGGCGCGGGCGATCTGTTCAGCCTGCTCGGCCGTTGGAGCCAGGCGCTGATGATCGCCGTGAACAATGGCTCGGCGCATGTCGCGCCGGTGCGTCGTAACGCTTCTGCCCGTAAAGCTGATAAGGCTGATTGATTATGGAACTTGATCTCTGGACCCAGAGCCTGGTGGCGGCGATGACCGCCTTGTGGACCAAAGTCGCCAACTTCATCCCCAACCTGTTTGGGGCGCTGGTGGTGGTGCTGCTGGGCTTTGTGGTTGCCAAGCTGCTCGATACCCTGTTGTCCAAGCTGCTGGCCAAGCTTGGCCTGGATCGCCTGATGGGCGGCACCGGCCTGACCAAGATGCTCAGCCGGGTGGGCATCCAGGTGCCGATCTCGACGCTGATCGGCAAGATCGTCTACTGGTTCGTGCTGCTGATCTTCCTGGTTTCGGCCGCCGAATCCCTGGGGCTTGAACGTGTTTCGGCGACCCTGGACATGCTGGCGCTGTACCTGCCCAAGGTGTTTGGCGGTGCGCTGGTGCTGCTGGCCGGTGTGCTGCTGGCCCAGATCGTCAACGGCCTGGTGCGCGGTGCCGCCGAGGGCATCGGCCTGGAATACGCCGCAGGGGTCGGGCGTATCGCCCAGGGCCTGGTCATCATCATCAGCATTTCGGTGGCCATCAGCCAGTTGGAGGTCAAGACCGACCTGCTCAACCACGTGATTGTCATCGGGTTGATTACCGTTGGTCTGGCAGTTGCGCTGGCCATGGGCCTGGGCAGCCGTGAAATCGCCGGGCAGATCCTGGCTGGAATTTACGTACGTGAGCTCTATCAGGTCGGCCAGCAGGTCCAGATTGGCGAGGTCGAGGGGCAGATCGAAGAGATCGGCACGGTCAAGACGACCGTGCTCACCGACGAGGGTGAACTGGTATCGCTGTCGAACCGGATCCTCCTGGAGCAGCGGGTCAGTAGCCGCTAACCGGGCAAATCCTGCTAATGTATTCCGCCGCAAAATCGCCCAGGCAGGGCGAGCGGCGACAATGACCTGACTGTCGGCCAGATTTGTTTTGAATAAAGTTCACTCGCTGCCCATGCGTTACGACCCCCGCGAGCTCACTGATGAGGAGTTGGTGGCGCGTTCGCATGAGGAGCTTTTTCATGTTACTCGCGCCTATGAAGAGCTCATGCGGCGCTACCAGCGGACCCTTTTTAACGTGTGTGCACGTTATCTGGGGAACGATCGGGATGCTGACGATGTCTGTCAGGAGGTGATGTTGAAGGTGCTGTACGGCCTGAAGAATTTCGAAGGCAAGTCGAAATTCAAGACCTGGCTCTACAGCATCACCTACAACGAATGCATCACCCAGTACCGCAAGGAGCGGCGCAAACGTCGTTTGATGGATGCGCTAAGTCTCGATCCGCTCGAGGAGGCCTCTGAAGAGAAGGCCCCCAAACCGGAAGAGAAAGGCGGGCTGGATAAATGGCTGGTTCATGTGAACCCGATCGACCGCGAAATCCTGGTGCTACGATTTGTCGCAGAGCTGGAGTTCCAGGAGATCGCCGACATCATGCACATGGGCCTGAGCGCCACGAAAATGCGCTACAAGCGTGCGCTCGACAAGCTACGCGAGAAATTTGCGGGCCTCACCGAAACTTAGTGAGTCGCAAATATCTCTAACGTATCGACAAGGTCTGCTAAACTTGTCGACGAGTTGTCCCCCGGGTTTGGTGGGACTACTTAACAATCACCAGATGGGGATTTAACGGATGAAATTGAAAAACACCTTGGGCTTGGCCATTGGTTCTTTTGTTGCCGCAACTTCCTTCGGCGCTCTGGCACAAGGCCAAGGCGCAGTCGAAATTGAAGGCAACGTCACCAAGCAGTACTACGACAGCGAGCGTAACTTCAAGAACGACGGCACCAATCCTGGTGTTCGCCTCGGTTACTTCCTGACCGACGACGTGTCCTTGGACCTGGGCTACAACGAGACTCACAACGCTCGTGGCGACGTGTTCAACAAGGACATCAAAGGTTCCAAGGCCAAGCTGGACGCCACCTACCACCTGGGTACCGTTGGTGACGCAATCCGTCCTTACGTATCGGCTGGTTTCGCTCACGAGAGCCTGGGCCAAGCTACCCGTAACGGTCGCGATCACTCCACCTTCGCCAACCTGGGCGCTGGCGCCAAGTGGTACATCACCGACAACCTGTTCGCCCGTGCTGGCGTTGAAGCGATGTACAACATCGACAACGGCAACACCGAGTGGGGCCCATCCCTGGGTCTGGGTCTGAACTTCGGTGGTAGCGGTGGCAAGGTTGCACCGACTCCTGCGCCAGCTCCAGTAGCTGAAGTCTGCTCCGACAGCGACAACGATGGCGTGTGCGACAACGTCGACAAGTGCCCTGACACCCCAGCCAACGTCACCGTTGACGCTGATGGCTGCCCGGCTGTTGCTGAAGTCGTTCGTGTAGAGCTGGACGTCAAGTTCGACTTCGACAAGTCGGTCGTCAAGCCAAACAGCTACGGCGACATCAAGAACCTGGCTGACTTCATGAAGCAGTACCCATCCACCACCACCACTGTTGAAGGTCACACTGACTCCGTCGGTCCTGACGCTTACAACCAGAAGCTGTCCGAGCGTCGTGCAAACGCCGTGAAGCAGGTTCTGACCAACCAGTACGGTGTTGAGTCGAACCGCGTTGAATCGGTTGGCTACGGTGAGACCCGTCCGGTAGCTGACAACGCCACCGAAGCTGGTCGCGCTGTCAACCGTCGCGTTGAAGCTCAAGTAGAAGCCCAAGCCAAGTAATTGGTCTGACGCTTGAGAAAAGCCCGGCTCCGGCCGGGCTTTTCTTTGCCTGCGATTTGATCGGGCGGTGGGTGCAAGGCGTACGCGGGCCTGTCTTCGTCGCGGCTGCACCGCTATAATCGCTGCCTTCCCACACCTCGAGCTAAGCCTGCCCATGTATACCCTGGCCCGCCAGCTGCTGTTCAAACTGTCCCCGGAAACCTCCCACGACCTGTCGCTGGACCTGATCGGTGCAGGTGGGCGCCTGGGCCTCAACGGGCTGTTGACCAAGGCGCCGGCGCAGTTGCCGGTAACCGTCATGGGCTTGCAGTTCGCCAACCCGGTCGGGCTGGCAGCGGGGCTGGACAAGAACGGTGCCGCCATCGACGGCTTCGCTCAACTGGGCTTCGGTTTCGTCGAGATCGGCACCGTCACCCCGCGCCCGCAGCCAGGCAATCCCAAGCCACGGCTGTTCCGCTTGCCTGAAGCCGAGGCGATCATCAACCGCATGGGCTTCAACAACCTGGGCGTCGATCATCTGCTCGAGCGTGTGCGTGCGGCCAATTACCATGGCGTGCTGGGCATCAATATCGGCAAGAACTTCGATACCCCGGTGGAGCGGGCAGTGGACGATTACCTGATCTGCCTGGAGAAGGTCTACGGTCACGCCAGCTACGTCACCGTCAACGTCAGTTCGCCCAACACCCCGGGCCTGCGCAGCCTGCAGTTTGGCGATTCGCTCAAGCAACTGCTCCAGGCCCTGGCCGAGCGCCGTGAGGCGTTGGCCCTGACCCATGCCAAGCGCGTACCACTGGCCATCAAGATTGCCCCGGACATGAGCGATGAGGAAACCGCACAGGTGGCGTCGGCTTTGCTGGCCACTGGCATGGACGCAGTGATCGCGACCAACACCACCCTCAGCCGCGAAGGCGTGGAAGGCCTGGCACATGCTGACGAGGCCGGTGGGCTGTCGGGCGCCCCGGTACGCGACAAGAGTACCCACACGGTGCGCATGCTGGCCGCCGAACTGGGTGGCAAGCTGCCGATCATCGCAGCAGGCGGTATCACCGAAGGCAAGCACGCCGCCGAGAAGATCGCGGCCGGCGCAAGCCTAGTGCAGATCTACTCCGGGTTCATCTACAAGGGGCCTGCGCTGATTCGCGAGTCGGTGGACGCCATCGCCGCCATGGGGCCACGCTGAGCGGGCATAAAAAAGGGCCCCTCAAAAGGGGCCCCTGGGCCGCAGCCCGCCGCTCGGATAGAGCGTGCATGGTGACTAGAATTCAGATCCTCGTTCAGCCAACGGCGTGAAGTTCGTTGAGTCTATGGATACCCGCAGTGCCGGTCATACCGTCCCAGTTGTCGCCACGTCCCTCGCGCCAGCCGTTGACCCAGGCTTGGCGTACTGACGGTAGAGTAAAAGGGCAAAGCTCGCGGGATTTGCCGGTGACCCCATATTGGTAGCCACGTAAAAATGCTCTTTCCAACGGATCACGCTTAAGTCTTCTCATAGGGTGTTGCCCTCACTTGTTGACTGTAATGTCCCGTCGGCCTCGGCTGAGGCCGGGCAGAGTCGTTCTGCCGGTTATGCGCTCGCTGCCGGCGTGGCGAGCTGGAAGTGTTGCCCCGTTGCAGGACAACCTGATACGAGTTCTAACCAATGCAGGTCACAGTGTGAATGATCGTTTTGTCATAAGGACGTAACCTTTCCAAGGGTCAGGGGATAAGTAAAAAATTGCTTCAGCGGCGAAATGAAGGCAAAGCCAGCTATGATCAGGCTTTGCTCATGGCTCAGGTCAGAACGCCATCGTTGAGAATCACTTCCAACGCAGGGGCTCAAAACGACGAAGGGTCATAAAAAGTCGCAGTTTTACTAGAATTTTTCATTCTGCCGGACGATCAAAGCCTTTTTACCCTGGGGTAAATGGCCGTTGTCCGGCGGCCCGGCGCCATGTCAGCGCCATTCGAACGCCTGCTGGAAGGCGTTCGATCAAACAGCGAAGGGGCGATGCGCTTGCCTTTTCACCTATTGCTCAAGGCTTGGATTACTCATGTCGGACCGTTTCGAACTCTATCTCACCTGCCCCAAGGGCCTGGAAGGCCTGCTTGCCGAAGAAGCCCGTGGGCTGGGCCTGGAGGATGTGCGAGAGCACACCTCGGCCATTCGCGGCGAAGCCGACATGGAAACCGCCTATCGCCTGTGCCTCTGGTCGCGTCTGGGCAACCGCGTACTGCTGGTGCTCAAGCGCTTCAACATGAAGAACGCCGATGACCTGTATGACGGGGTCAACGCCGTCGACTGGCAGGATCACCTGGAAGCCACTGGCAGCCTGGCTGTGGAGTTCAGCGGGCACGGCTCGGGCATCGACAACACCCACTTCGGCGCGCTCAAGGTCAAGGATGCCATCGTCGACAAGCTGCGCAACGCGGCGGGCGAGCGGCCTTCGGTAGACAAGCTCAACCCCGATCTGCGTGTGCACCTGCGCCTGGAACGCGGCGAGGCGATTCTGTCCCTGGACCTGTCCGGCCACAGCCTGCACCAGCGAGGCTACCGTCTGCAGCAGGGGGCTGCGCCACTGAAGGAAAACCTTGCCGCTGCCGTGCTGATCCGTGCCGGCTGGCCGCGTATTGCTGCCCAGGGCGGCGCGCTGGCCGACCCGATGTGCGGTGTGGGTACCTTCCTGGTGGAGGCGGCGATGATTGCCGCCGATATCGCGCCGAACCTGCGCCGCGAGCGCTGGGGCTTCAGCGCCTGGCTGGGTCACGTGCCGGCGCTGTGGCGCAAGCTGCACGACGAGGCCAAGGCGCGCGCCGAAGCCGGGCTGGCACGTCCGCCGCTGTGGATCCGCGGCTACGAGGCCGATCCGCGGCTGATCCAGCCAGGGCGCAACAATGTCGAGCGGGCGGGCCTGAGCGACTGGATCAAGATCTACCAGGGCGAAGTGGGCAGCTTCGAGCCGCGTCCCGACCAGAACCAGAAGGGCCTGGTAATCTGCAACCCGCCCTACGGTGAGCGTCTGGGTGATGAAGCCAGCCTGCTGTATCTCTACCAGAACCTGGGTGAACGCCTGCGCCAGGCCTGCCTGAACTGGGAGGCGGCGGTATTCACCGGCGCGCCCGATCTGGGCAAGCGCATGGGTATTCGCAGCCACAAGCAGTACGCCTTCTGGAACGGCGCGCTGCCGTGCAAGCTGCTGCTGATCAGGGTGCAGCCCGATCAGTTCGTCACCGGCGAGCGTCGTCAGCCAGAGCGCGAGCGGGGCAGCGAGCCGAGCGAGCCCGTGGTTTCAGTCGCCAGTGAGCCGGCGCGTCTGAGCGAAGGCGGGCAGATGTTCGCCAACCGCCTGCAGAAGAACCTCAAGCAGCTGGGCAAGTGGGCCAAGCGCGAGAACATAACCTGCTATCGCGTCTACGATGCCGACATGCCGGAATACGCGCTGGCCATCGACCTCTACCATGACTGGGTGCATGTTCAGGAGTACGCCGCGCCGCGTTCGATCGACCCGGAAAAAGCCCAGGCGCGTCTGTTCGATGCCCTGGCGGCGATCCCCCAGGCGCTGAACATCGACCAGAGCCGCGTAGTGATCAAGCGGCGCGAGCGGCAATCCGGCACCAAGCAGTACGAGCGCCAGAGCAGCCAGGGGCAGTTCACCGAGGTAAGCGAAGGCGGCGTCAAGCTGCTGGTCAACCTGACCGACTACCTCGATACCGGGCTGTTCCTCGACCATCGCCCGATGCGCATGCGCATCCAGCGCGAGGCGGCCGGCAAACGCTTCCTAAACCTGTTCTGCTATACCGCCACGGCCAGCGTGCATGCGGCCAAGGGTGGCGCGCGCAGCACCACCAGTGTCGACCTGTCGAAAACCTACCTGGATTGGGCACGGCGCAACTTCTCGCTCAACGGCTTCTCGGACAAGAACCGCCTGGAGCAGGGCGACGTGATGGCGTGGCTGCAGGCCTGCCGCGAGGAGTACGAGCTGATCTTCATCGACCCGCCGACCTTCTCCAACTCCAAGCGCATGGAAGGGGTATTCGACGTGCAGCGTGACCATGTGGAGCTACTTGACCTGGCCGTTGCGCGCCTGGCACCGGGTGGCGTGCTGTATTTCTCCAACAACTTCCGCAAGTTCCAGCTCGACGAACACCTGCAGGAGCGTTACGCGGTCGAGGAGATCACCGCCCAGACCCTGGACCCGGATTTCGCGCGCAACAGCAAGATCCACCGCGCATGGCGCATCCAGGCGCGCTGATGACGCGCAGGATGTGATCAGGCGTGTGGGGGGTGGCTACCTTGCAGCCACCGCCCGCACGCCCGGGTGGAGCCCTGAGCCCGGCTCAGGGTTGCAGCGCTGCGGTACTGCTGTTGAGCTTTGGCTGGCGGTACAGGTCCAGCAGCACCTGGTCGAGCACTGCCGAGGCGCCCCAGGGTTTGGGGTCGTTGAGAATTGCCACCACCGCCCAGGTGTTGCCGTTGCTGTCGCGGCTGAAGCCGGCGATGGCACGCACCGTATTCAGGGTGCCGGTCTTGATGTGTGCTTCACCGGTCATGGCGGTGCGCTTGAGGCGCTTGCGCATGGTGCCGTCCATGCCGGTCAGCGGCATCGAGCTGATGAATTCGGCAGCGTAGGGGCTCTTCCAGGCTGCCTGCAGCAGGGTGGCCATTTCCCTGGCGCTGACACGCTCGGCACGCGACAGCCCTGAACCGTTCTCCATGACCAGATGCGGCGCGGTGATGCCTTTCTTCGCCAGCCACTGGCGCACCACGCGCTGTGCGGCACGGGCATCGTCGCCGTCGGCATCGGTGCGGTACTGCGCGCCCAGGCTCAGGAACAGTTGCTGGGCCATGGTGTTGTTGCTGTACTTGTTGATGTCGCGGATCACCTCCACCAGGTCCGGGGAGAACGCGCGGGCCAGCAGGCGTGCACTCTTGGGAACTTCGGCAACCCGGTCAGCCCCCATGATGCGCCCGCCCAGTTCGTTCCAGATGGCACGTACCGCGCCGGCGGCGTAGGTCTGGTGGTCGAGCAGTGCCAGGTAGGTCTGGGAGTTGCAACCGTCAGCCAACTGGCCGCTGACCACCACGCTGACGCCGTCGGCCTGGGTCACCGGGTTGTAGCGCACTTCGCCCTTGCACTGGTTGCCCGGTACCGCCTTGACCTGGTTGTCGATGCGGATGCTGGCGATGGGCGGCTCTACCGATACCAGGACCTTGCCGCCATCGTTGCGTGCCACGAAGCGCAAGGCCTTGAGGTTGACCAGCAGGGAGTCGGGCTTGACCAGGAACGGCTTGTTTTCATCGCCGCCGTCGTCGTTGAACTGGGGAAGCTGGGGCTGCACGAAGTGGCTACGGTCCAGCACCAGGTCGCCATTGATGGTCTGTACGCCGTTGGCGCGCAGGTCGCGCATCAGCAGCCAGAGTTTTTCCATGTTCAGCTTGGGGTCGCCGCCGCCCTTGAGGTACAGGTTGCCGTTGAGGGTGCCGTTGCTCAGGGTGCCGTCGGTGTAGAACTCGGTTTTCCACTGGTGGGTCGGGCCGAGCATTTCCAGCGCGGCATAAGTGGTGACCAGTTTCATGGTCGAGGCCGGGTTGACCGACACATCGGCGTTGAACACCGTGGGTGTGCCCGGGCCATTGAGCGGCAGCATCACCAGCGACAGCGCGGAACCGTCGAGCTTGTTGGTCTTGAGGGCCTGTTGCACCTTGGGCGAAAGGGTGGTGTTGACGGGGGCGGCGTGGGCCGGCATGGCCAGTGGCAGCAGCAGGCCGGCGAACAGCAGTGAACGTAGAGATGTGGTCATTTGCACTGAAACCCTGCAGGCGAGGGGTGAAAAAAACCAGAGCGCAATAGGGTGACGGCCCCGGTATGGAAAAATATAGCGCGCATTATGCACCACGCAT
The DNA here is from genome assembly GCF_002018915.1 of Pseudomonas sp. MF6396. Classification (NCBI taxonomy): domain Bacteria; kingdom Pseudomonadati; phylum Pseudomonadota; class Gammaproteobacteria; order Pseudomonadales; family Pseudomonadaceae; genus Pseudomonas; species Pseudomonas sp. MF6396. The sequence continues at coordinate 64,099 of NZ_MVOK01000002.1, forward strand.
GCTGCCCATGTGCCTAACAATGCCTGTCAGTGCGGCGATTTTTCGGGTTTTATTCAGGCAGTTTCGCGGTGGAACTGGTAAAGTGCCGCGCGTTATTACTTAAGAGGATTGTTTCATGGCGACCAACCGTTCCCGCCGTCTGCGTAAAAAACTGTGTGTAGACGAGTTCCAGGAGCTGGGTTTCGAACTGAACCTGGAGTTCAAGGAAGACCTGTCCGACGAAGCCATTGACGCTTTCCTCGACGCCTTCCTGGATGAAGCCATGGATGCCAACGGCCTGGACTACGTCGGCGGCGACGACTTCGGTCTGGTCTGCAAGGCAGATCGTGGCTCGGTCACCGAAGAGCAGCGTGCTGCAGTGCAGGCATGGCTCAAAGGCCGCAGCGAGCTGACCAAGATCGAAGTCAGCCCGTTGCTGGATGCCTGGTATCCGGAAAAGCCGGTCAACCCGGCTAGCTGATACCTCGTCAAAGCGGCAGCCCTGGTGGCTGCCGCTTGCGTTCTACCCCTGCATCGGCCCCGTTCCCGTGGGCTGCGACAGCGCCTCCAGCGTATCGCGCAACGCCTGATCCACCTCGTTCATCGCCCTTAGCACCTGCCGTGTGCGTCGCCTGAGCACAGGTTCTGGCGCAGCGTCCTCGCACGCCGCTTCCAGCCGTTCGCAGGCCAGCATCAGCGCCTCGGACTGCACCATGCGCGCCACCCCCAGCACCTTGTGTGCAGCGTCCCTGAGTATTGCCGGCGAGCCGCGAGTATCGGCGTCGAGCAGCTGCTGACGGTCGATCGGGGCGCAACTGAGCAACTGTTCGAGCAGGCGGCGCAGTTCGCCTGGGTCGTTGCCGATGATCGGCCCCAGCCCCATCAGGTCGATCAGGGGCATGTCACCACGGGCGCGGCCTGCCGACAGGGGAGCGTCGTTCAGGCGCTGGCTGAGTTCATGCAGGGTGATGGGTTTGAGCAGGCAGTCGTTCATGCCCGCGGCGTGGCAGCGATCACGCACTTCAGGTTGGGTATTGGCGGTGTAGGCCAGGATGGTGCAGGGCGCGCGCCCGAGTATGCGCTCTTCCTCGCGTACGGCCTGGGCCAACTGGTAGCCGTCCATCTGCGGCATGTTGCAGTCCACGATCAATACGTCGAAAGGCTCCAGGCGCCATGCCTGCAGCGCACTCAGGCCGCTGTCGGCATTGGTGTGCTGCACGCCGAGAAAGTCCAGCTGCTGGCCCATCAGCAGAAGGTTGGCCGGGTGGTCGTCGACCACCAGCACCTTCACCGCCGGCGCCGGCAAGGTCGGCTGGGGCACAGGGTCGGCGAGCTTCTCGCAGGCTGCCAGCCCCGTCAGCGGCATGCTGATCTTCACCTCGGTCCCGGTGCCCGGTTCGCTGTGCAGCGTCAGCTGGCCGCCCATCATGGCGCACAGGCTGCGGCTGATGACCAGGCCCAGGCCGGTGCCGCTGCGTGCCAGCGGGCTGTCGGGGGCGACCTGGGCGAAGGGCTGGAACAGGTACTGCTGGTCGGTCGCGCTGATGCCGATACCGCTGTCGCTGACCGAGAGCAGCAGTTGCAGGGTATCGGGCCCGGCGCCCGGTTGCAGGGCCAGGTCCACGCGTACCTGGCCCTGGTCGGTGAACTTGATCGCGTTGCTGACCAGGTTCGAGAGGATCTGCTTGAAGCGCAGCGGGTCGAGCAGCACGTCGCGGCAGGCGCTCTCGTCGATGACCAGGCTCAGGCTGAGGTCCTTCTGCCGGGCCAGGGCCTCGAACACCCGACCCACCGACTCCACCAGCTCACCCAGGTTGACGCGCTGGGGGCTCAGGCTCATGTGGCCGGACTCGATACGCGCGATGTCGAGGATATCGCCGATCAGCGACAGCAGGTCCCTGGCCGAGCTGTAGGCCACCTCGATGGCGGGACGGTCGAGGTGCCCGGCATCGGCGCGCTTGAGTGCCAGCTCGAGCATGCCGATCACCGCGTTCATGGGGGTACGGATCTCGTGGCTCATGGTGGCCAGGAACTTGCTTTTTGCGCGGTTGGCGTTATCGGCCTGCTCCTTGGCCTGGCGCAGTTCCTGGATCAGCTGGCGGCGGTCGCTGATGTCCAGCCAGCCGCCGATGATGCCCTGTACCTCGCCCAGCGAGTCGCGGTACGGCAGTACCCAGTGGTAGATGGTCAGCTCGCGGTTCTTCAGCATCATGGGGCGGTCGACGATCAATGGCAGGCCTTCGTTCATCACCTGCTGGTAGTCCGCCTGAAACTGACTGGCATTGTCGGCATCGGTGAGCGGCGCATCGTGGATGGACTTGCCCAGTACCTCTTCGGCGCGCGCCTCAACGGCCTGCAGGTAGCTGTCGTTGCAGCTCTTGAGCAGGCCTTGGCGGTCACGCACGTAGATCGGGTGCGGCGTGCCGTTGACCAGCGCCCGCATGAACTCGAGCTGGTCGCCCAAGGCGCGCTCGATCTGCTCGCGCTTCTTGATCTGGCGACGCATCCAGCCGTTCCAGGCCAGCGACAGGATCAGCAGCAGGCCAGTGCCCAGCACCAGTTGAATGATGAAGCGCTGGTGGCTTTGCCAGTAGGAGCTGGGTTCGCCGCTGAAATCGCGCCAGCGGCCATTGATTGCGCCCAGCTCCTGGGGCGGGATGCTAAGCAGGGCCTTGTCGAGGATAGAGGTCAGTTCGTCGGCGCCCTGGGCGGTGGCCATGGAGTAGGTCGCCGGCTCGTCGCCGATGTTGGCGCGGATGATCAGCTGCTTTTGGGTGGTGAGCCTGAAATTGGCATTGATCAGCGCGGTGACCATGCCGTCCACCTGGTGACGCGACAGCAGTTCGGCGGAGGCTGCGGGGCTTTCCGTTTCAACCAGCTCGATGCCGCCATGGCGAATGCGCAGCCCGTCGTTGAGCGTACTGCCGCGGGTCACGGCCAGGCGCTTGCCATACAGCTGGCGCAGCGAGGCAGGTTCGTCCTCGCCCTTGCGCGTGACCAGCACGTAGGCGTTCTCCAGGTAGGGCCGGCTGATGTTCAGGGTGGCTTCGCGCTGTGTGCTGGGCGTGATGGTGGCGATGACGTCGGCGCGACCCTGGTGCAACTGGTCGATCATGTCGCTGATGCCGGCGCTGCGATGGATCTCGAAGCGCAGGCCGGTGCGCAGACGGATCAGCTCGAGCAGGTCGGCAACGATACCTCGCAGGTTGTTGGCACTGTCGTAGAACGACAGCGGCGCGGCGTTTTCGTCCACCACCACGCGCACCACCGGGTGTGCCGCCAGCCAGCGTTGTTCGCGTGGGGAAAGTTGCAGCTTGCGATCAGTCAGCAGCATGCCGTCGCCGATGCTCCAGCGCTGGAAGATGCTGGTGCGCATGGCGCTGGTGACCGCGTCCAGGGTGGTATTGACCAGCTCGAGCAGCAGCGGGTTGTCGGCGCGCAGGGCGAAGCTGAAGCCCACAGGCTCGTGTTTGCCGAAGTTCACCATCTTGAGGTTTTTCAGGTAGCCCTGGTTGATCTGGTAATAGGTCGACAAGGCGTCCCCCAGGAACACGTCGGCCTGTTCGAAGGCCACCGCGTTGAGGGCATTGTGGTAGGAGCTGTAGGTCTGCACCGTGGCGTTGGGGTAGGTGGCGCGAACCTCGCTCAATGGCAGGTAATGGGCAACCACGCTCAGGCGCAGCCCCTTGAGGCCGTTGTCCAGTGCCCGGGTTTCATTTTCGCGGGTGACCAGCACCGGCAGGTCTTCGGCATAGGGGCGCGACAGGGCCACCTCGGGGAGGGCGGCATCGTAGCCATTGGCACTTCCCAGCAGGTCGATGTGCCCGTCTATCAGGGCTTGCAGGGCCTTGTCGCGGTTGGCGAAGCGCTTTACCCGAATGGGCCGGTTCAAGGTATTGCCGATCAGGCCGGCGTAGTCGGCGGTCAGGCCCTCGTAGTCGCGGCCACTGGCGGTGATGTCGAACGGCGCGTAGTCCGGTGCCGAAGTGCCCAGTACCAGCACCTCATGCTTGTCGAGCCAGTCGGCCTGGGCCGGTGTGGGGGTTACAGCCATGGCCGCCAGGCCGCTGCGGCTGAGCAGCTCGTAGTTGCGCTCGCCGGGTTCGTTGGCGCAGAGCGAAGAGGCGAGGCAGGCCCCGACGAACAGCAGGCAGAACAACAGAAGACGTTTGGCCATGCTCGCACTCATACCAGCGCGTTGCGTTTGGCCATCTCGATCAGTTCCACCAGCGAGTTGGCCTTGAGTTTCTGCATCAGGCGTTTTTTATAGGTGCTCACGGTTTTATTGCTGAGAAACATGCCGGACGCAATTTCCTTGTTGCTCTTGCCCTGGGCAAACAGTTGCAAAACCATCAGTTCGCGATCATTGACGGTCTTGAACAGTTCCATCTCGCTGTCGCCGCTGTCCTGATGGCGAAGTGGGTTTATTGCCTGGCTGGGGAAATAGTTGTAACCGGAAAGTACCGCCTTGATGGCACTGAGCAACTCGCTGAGGTCCTCCTGCTTGCATACATAACCGCAAGCCCCCGACAACATGCAGCGTGTTGCAAACAGTACGGGTGATTGCGCAGTCAGCACCAGAACCTTCATCGGCACGGCCATGCTGTTGAAGCGTGACAGCACTTCCAGGCCATCCAGCTTGGGGATGCCGATGTCGAGGATGATCAGGTCGGGCACGGTTTCGCGGGTCATCTGCATGGCGTCAACGCCATTGTCGGATTCGCCGGTGACCCGATAACCCTCGTTCTCCAGCAACATGCGTACAGCCAGGCGAATGACGGGATGATCGTCGACAATAAATACGGAGTGCATAATCACCTTCCAGGTAGGGGCCATAAAGAAGCCGCACCATAGCCCAGTTGGAAGGCGTGCACGTAAATAGAGTTGCGCTCAAACTTAATATGGGAAAATTCCTACAATAAGTTGGGCGCAAGGCTACAAATAGTTGATTTTCAAGCGCGCCATATCGTTTTGCGCACTAATCAATACGGCTGCAATCGCCTACGTTACATACGTGGAAGTTGCAGCGTATTGATCGAGTCAACTGCATCAGATCGGGCTTGAACGCCCGGTCATTTCGCGGGCCATTTCGCTGGCATAGCTGTCGGTCATGCCGGCAATGAAGTCGATCATGCGAAGGAAGGCGCTGTGCAATGTGCTGTTGGGGTCGGGCGCATTGTTGCCCAGCAGGTCAAGGATGCGCCGGTGCTTGAACGAGGGCGTGCGTCCGCCGTGCTGTTCCAGTGCTGCGCCGCAAAATGCATTGAGCAGAATCTCCAGCGTGGTGTAGGCACCGATTTCATGCAGTGTCTTGCGCTTGTCCTGGAAGATCTTCTTGCGCGCCATGTCCTTGGCCTGCAGCACACAGCGCTTGGCCGGGCCGTGCATGTGCTCGACCAGGTCGCCGTGCAGGGTGCCGGCCAGCAAGGCTTGCTGCTGCTCGACGAATGCCCGTGCGGCGGCGTTGGTCAGGTGCTCGATCGCCTTGCCGCGCAGGATCGCCAGCTTGCGCCGGCGCGAATCCCCGGGGCCCAGCTGGCGGTAGGTTTGCGGCAGGTCGTCACCCACTAGCCCCAGCAGCAGCGCTTCTACCTCGGCGTAGTCGAGCAGCTCCATTTCCAGGCCGTCTTCCAGGTCGATCAGCGCATAGCAGATATCGTCGGCGGCCTCCATCAGGTACACAAGCGGGTGCCGGGCCCAGCGTTGCGGCTCGAGTTGCGGCATGCCCAGCTTGCGTGCGATCTGCTCCAGCAGCGGCAGCCCGCTCTGGTAGCAGCCGAACTTGTGCTTCTTGTAGCCCAGGGCATCGGCGTGGCGGGCGCTCCAGGGGTACTTGAGGTAGGTGCCCAGGGTGGCGTAGGTGAGGCGCGTGCCGCCATCGAACTGGTGATACTCCAGTTGGGTCAACACGCGAAAGCCCTGGGCATTGCCTTCGAAATTGAGGAAGTCGCCCCGTTCGGCATCGCTCATCGCATCCAGCCAGCCGCGTCCGGCGGCCTGCTGGAACCAGTGCCGGATTGCGTCCTCGCCGGAGTGGCCGAACGGCGGGTTGCCGATATCGTGGGCCAGGCAGGCAGACTGCACCACCATGCCCAGGTCGCTGGGCGCGCACCAGTCCGGCAGGCTGTCGCGCAGTGTCTCGCCCACCCGCATGCCCAGCGAGCGGCCCACGCAACTGACCTCCAGCGAGTGGGTCAGACGCGTGTGGATGTGATCGTTGCTGGTGACCGGGTGTACCTGGGTCTTGCGCCCCAGGCGGCGAAAGGCACCCGAGAAGATGATCCGGTCGTGGTCCTTGTGGAAGGGGCTGCGCCCGAGTTCTTCGGGGCTGTGCAGGGTTTTGCCGAGGCGTTCGCGGGTAAGCAGTGTGTGCCAGTCCAAAGCCGGTTCTCCAGTGCGGGGCAGGCCCCTAGCTTCCCGTGTCCCGGACGTGGCCGCAACCCTCAGAGGCCATCGGCATCCAGGTCGATCAGCAGCAGGCGGCGCCCGTCGTCGAAGAACTGGCCGGCGGTCATGCAGTACTGGTTGGTGGTGGCGTCGCGGTAGGTGCTGGACAGGATCAACCGGCGCTCATCCCAGCCCTCGGCCAGCAGGTGATAAAAGTAGGGCCGCCATGACCAGTTGTGGCCCTGGTAGCCGTTGTTCACGTGCCAGTGCTGGCCGTGCCATTCCAGATTGGGGGTGAGTTGGGTGCCGTGCCGGTCACACAGAAAAAACCGCAGCACCCAAGGGTAGGCGTGCAGGTTCGGCAACTGTTCGACCGAGGCCTGGGCCTGCGCCCAGGCCTGCAGCCGGGGCATCAGTTCGGCCAGTTGCTGGCGGCGCTGCATCAGCCGTGCGCGCTCGTCCAGCTTGCCCTGCACGTAGCGCTCGCGCAGGTGGCCGAAGCGGGTGACGAATGCATCGCTGGCGAAAAAACCGGCCTGGGCCTGGGCGAACAGGTGGCCCTGCAGGTAACGCGCGCCACATTCCAGGGCGAAGTCAAGCTCGGCCTCGTTCTCGACGCCTTCGGCAATGATCCAGCACCCGGTCTTCTCGGCCATCTGGGCCAGGGCCTTGACCACTTCGCTGCTGGGCCCGCCGCGGGCGGCGGCCTGGAACAGGCGCATGTCGAGCTTGAGAATGTCTGGCTGCAGCGCCAGCACCCGGTCCAGCTGCGAGTAGCCGGCGCCGAAATCATCGATGGCGATGCGCGCGCCGGCCTGGCGATAGCGCGTGACCACATCGGCCAGGCGCTGCAGGTCGCCGCCCTGTTCGGTGATCTCGAAGACCACCCGGCGTGGATCGATGCCGTGCTGACGTATCTGCATCAGGCTGGGCAAGGGTTCGTCGGCAGTCAGCTCGCTGATCCAGCGGGGCGAGATGTTCAGGCTCAGAAACCAGTCGCCCGGTGCCTGGCTGAAGGTTGCCAGGGCCTGGCCGCGCAGCGTGCGATCGAGGGTGCGCAGGGCTGCGGTGGGCATTTGCGGGTCAATGAACAGCGGGCCGACCGAGCGCAGCTGGCCGTCGGCCTGAACCAGTCGGCCAAGGGCTTCGATACCGGCGATGCGGCCAGTGGCCGTATCGATGAAGGGTTGATAGCAGGCGAGCGGGTGCCCGTCGTACACGGCGGCTCCTTGTTTTTACGAGACGGCTGGCCGGATGCTCAGCACGGCAAGCCTGCGGCCCGCCGCCTCGTATTGCAAGAATGCAGCCAGTTTGCGTTCAGCGCCTTGACTGCATGAACAGGCGTATCAGCGGCGTCAGGCTGCTGCCCACGCCGGCCAGCCGTGTCAGGCTGCCGTTGCGTGCGCCCTTGCCGGTCAGAAAGCCCAGCAGCACCACGGCGCCGATACCCCAGAGGGGTGCGTGCTTGATGCCCAGGCCGCCCTGCAGCCCGCCTTGCAGGGAGTCGCCCACCCCGCGCAGGCGTGTCAGCGGCTTGAGCAGTTGCCCGGATTCGTGGCGGATTTCCTGGCGACGCATTTCCAGGCGCAGGCGTACCAGGGCCTTGCGCAGTTCGCGGCGGTCGGTGGTTTGCGGCAATTCAGGCAGGCTCATGGCAACAGGCGCTCCCGGTCCTTGGCAAGTTCTTCGAGGGTGGCATGGAACGGCGAGGACTCGTCGAACACCGCTGCCTTGAGGCGCAGTCCGCAGAATACCGCCGCCAGGCTGTAGAACACGCACAGGCCGATGATGCCGGCCAGGCGATAACTGTCCCACAGCAGAATCAGCAGCAGCGCCGACAAGGCCGTCAGCAACAGCAGGGCGAACACCAGGGCCAGCCCGGCGAACAGCAGCAGGCTCAGGGTGCGCGCCTTCTGTTCCTGCAGTTCGATGCCGAACAGTTCGACGTGGCCGTGCAGCAGACCAAGGATGGCGGCGCCAAGGCGCCGTGAAGACGAGCCGGTGGTTTCGGTTTCCATACCCCGTACCTCAGCGACGACTGGCCAGCAGGCCGATCAGAAAGCCCACGCCAGCGGCGATGCCGACGGATTGCCAGGGGTTGGACTGCACGTAGTCCTCGGTGGCGCTGAGTGCAGCCTGGCTGCGTTCACGTACCGAGTCCTGGGTCTGCTTGAGGGTCTCGCGGGCACGCGACACGCTTTCCTCGATCTGCCTGCGCAACTCGTCGGCCTGATCGTCGGCCAGGGTCGCGGAGTGCTCCAGCAGTTTTTCGGCATCCTGTACCAGGATTTCGAAGTCTGCCTGAAGGATATCTTTTGCAGTTTTGCGGGCCATGGGTCTCTCCGTGTCAAGTGGGCGTCTGGCATTTCGAGTGCCGAGCGCTGCGTAAGGTTCAGTGCAATCGGCAGTGGTACAGCACTTGCCTTGCCTTGGTGCAGCAGGCCGGGCGGCCGCGCCAGATCAGGGCGCGAAACGACGGCCGGTCGATAAACCATAACCCAATCCACGACAAACCCCGGAAAAAACTCCACGTCAGCGCTGCATTCGCGCCCCCGGCCCCCCCATGGCGGGCCAGGGTAGTGCGCACGGCAGCCGCTAGCGCCCGGTCAGCAGGCGGGCCTGGCAGGCATCGATGGCGTTGGAGGGGCCGCTCAGCAGCACCGCGTCACCGGCATGCAGGCAGGTATCGGTGGCCAGGGCCACTTCCTCGCCATCGCGCTGCACGGCCTGTACTTCCACCCCGAGCAGGTCCAGGCCCAGCTCGGTCAGCGGGCGACCGCAGGCATAGGCATCGGCGCCCAGGTTGACCGCATGCAGCATGACCTTTGGCAGGCCTTCGCTGTCGACCGGGCTGGTCTGTGCCCCCTGGTAGAACCCGTGCAGCAGGCGATAGCGGCTCTGGCGCACCTCGTCGATACGCTGCTGTACACGCTCCTGGGGTACGCCGAGCATCACCAGGGCATGGGAGGCGAGCATCAGGCTGGACTCCAGCAACTCCGGTACCACCGCCGTGGCACCTGCGGCGCGCAGTTCGTCGCGCAGGCTGTCGTCGCGGGTGCGCACCAGGATCGGCACCTGGGTGTTGAAGTGACGGGCGGCCTTGAGCACGCTCATGGCGACATCGGTCTTGTCCACCGCGATCACCAGCAGCCGGGCACGCTCCAGGCCGATGGCCGCCAGCAGTTCGCCGCGCCGCGAGTCGCCGTAGTGCACGCGCTGCTCGCCGGCGGCGGCCTCCTGCACCCTGACCGGGTCGTCGTCCAGGGCAATGAAGGCCAGCTGTTCGCGCCGCAGGAAGCGCCCGATGGACTGGCCTACCCGGCCATAACCACAGATCAGCACGTGCCCGCTGAGCGAGGCGCTTTGTGCCTGGATCTCTTCGAGCTGCACCTCCTGGTTGGGTTTGCGATGCAGGCGGGCGGCCAGCGCCGGAGCGCCGCGCAGCATCAGCGGGGTGACCAGCATCGAACAGAAGGTGGCGGCCAGCAGCAGGTGCCCGAGGTCTTCGGGCAGCAGGCGGGTCTGTTGCATCTGCGCCATCAGTGCGAAGCAGAACTCGCCGCCCTGGGCCAGGGCCACGCCACTGCGCCAGGCGGTTTCGCTGTCGCTGCCGCGCAGCTTGACCAGCACCGCCACCACCACGCCCTTGATGGCCAGCAGGGCCAGGGTCAGGCCGAGGATTTCCAGGCCGTGGCTGGCAAACAGTTGCAGGTCGATGAGCATGCCGATACTGACAAAGAACAGCCCCAGCAGGATGTCGCGGAAGGGGCGGATATCGGCCTCGATCTGGTGGCGATAGTTGCTTTCACCCAGCAGCATCCCGGCGAGGAACGCCCCCAGTGCCGGAGACAGGCCCAGCAGGTGGGTAAGCCAGGCGGTCAGCAGCACGATCACCAGTGCCAGCAGCACGAACAGCTCGGCCGAGTGCGAGCGGGCCACCTCGTGGAACAGGCGCGGCAGCAGCCAGCGGTTGGCCAGCAGCAGGCCGATGAACAGGATCACGGTCTTGCCCAGGGTCAGCGGCAGCGCCCAGTACCAGGCCTGGCCGCCCTGGCCGGCGAACACCGGCACCAGGGTCAGCAGCAGTACCGCAATCACGTCCTGGAACAGCAGCACGCCAATGGCGTTCTGGCCGTGGCTGCTGAAGATTTCGCCGAGGCTGGTGAGCTCCTTGCTGACGATGGCGGTGGACGACAGCGCCAGGCCGCCGCCCAGCAGCAGGGCTGCCCCGGCCGGCATGCCAAGCAGCCCCAGCAGGCCGGCCAGCAGCAGCGCCGAGCAGATCACCTGCAGGCTGCCCAGGCCGAAGACCACGCGGCGCAGGGCGAGCATCTTGCTCAGGGAGAATTCAAGGCCCAGGGAAAACAGCAGGAACACCACGCCCATTTCGGCGAGGTCGGGCAGTTCTTCGCTTTCATTGACCCAGTCCAGGGCGGTGGGGCCGACGAACAGGCCGACGCACAGGTAGCCCAGCACGGGGGGCAGTTGCAGGCGCCGGAAAATGGCGATGACCACCAGTGACGAGGCCAGGATGATCAGCAGGTTGGCAAACACTCAATACACTCCATTGCAATGCCGACGGGCGCGAAAAAATTTGTCAGTTTACAGCGCTCGAGGCCACGCAGGCTGACCCAGGTCAGTCGTTGGTGTCTCGACCCGCCAGGTGTACGGGCCTAGAATACGGGTCCGCTTTTCACGTTTCACGGTACTTCCCATGCTTCCTGAAACTCAACTGCTCGGCACCCTGGGCTGTCACCTGTGCGAGGTGGCCGAGGCCATTCTGATGCCGCTTGTCGAGCACGGGCTGCTGGTCGAGCTGGTCGATATTGCCGATGATCCGGCCGATGTCGAGCGCTACGGCCTGCTGATTCCGGTGCTGCGTCGCTGTGACTCCGGTGCCGAGCTGCTCTGGCCGTTCGATACCGAGCAGGTGGTCGCGTTTCTGAGCTGAGCGTCGCCAGCGGGGTGTTCACATGCCGATGCACAATCTGTGATGCAACGGCGCAGGTGCTGTTGGAGAATCGCCAGCGCAGCATACACCCGTGACGAAGTCTCATCCGCCAAGGAGTGGCGAACCATGCACCTGAGTCCGCATTTCACACTGGAAGAACTGACTGCTTCCGAAACTGCCCGACGTGAAGGCCTGACCAACCAGCCCGGCCCCGATGCCCTGGCCAACCTGTGCCGTCTGAGCCAGACCCTGGAGCAGGTACGCAGCCTGCTCGGGCATCCCATCCGCGTCAACAGTGCCTACCGCAGCAACGAGCTCAACCGTCGTGTCGGCGGGGTGAGCGGCAGTGCGCATACCCTCGGGCTGGCAGCCGATATCAGCGTGGCGGCGCTTTCACCCCTGGTGGTGGCGCAACGTATCCTGGACAGCGGTCTGGCGTTCGACCAGCTCATTCTGGAGTTCGACCGCTGGGTTCACCTGGCCATCGCCGAAGGGGCAGGGCGCAAGCAGGTGCTGACGGTGCGCGAGGGTACCGGCTACCTGCCGGGGTTGCAGTGAGTACTGTTCATTCATACACTGTATGCAAATACAGTAATCGGGTGAGCGCTTGCGCCAGAGGGGCCGGACGATGGTCAACGTCGAACAATTGAAATACAGCGTCAACCGCATGGCTGTCGAACAGGTGCGCGAGGCCGTGCTCGAATTGCGCCTCGATGGCCTGGTCACCGAGGGCAAGACCCCTTTCAGCAAGATCCACTTCAACACCTGCTTTGCTGAGATCGAGGCATTGTTCCAGCGCGCCGGTTACCACCGGGCGCTGGATGTGGTCGGTTACAAGGGCCTGATGTATGCGTTGTACGATCCGGGCCGCTGGGAGGCGGTGGATGTGCTGCGCTGGCTCAAGGAGTTTACCGAGGCTGCGGCAACCCGGGCTGGCTGAGCCGGCAGGCATGCCGGATAATGGACGGCCCCCAACTGGCGAGCATGTCCATGAGTGTCCCTTTCGATCCGGCCCAGCACCAGGCCAGCACTGTCTGCCTGCCACCGGGCAGTTGGGCCACCGTGCTCGACTGCCTGTGCGACCACTTCAAGGCGATCAGCCGTGAACAATGGCTCGATCGCATCGCCCGTGGGCGGGTGCTGGATGCCCAGGGCGCGCCGATTGACGTGGGCCTTGCCTACAAGCCAGGCCTGCGTATCCACTATTTTCGCGAAGTACCCAACGAAAAGCCGATCCCGGTGCAGGAGCATATCCTGCACGTCGACGAGCACCTGGTGGTGGCCGACAAACCGCACTTTCTGCCGGTGACGCCCACTGGCGAATATGTCGAACACACGTTGCTGCGCCGTTTGATTCGCCGGCTCGACAACCCGCACCTGGTGCCACTGCACCGCATCGACCGGCACACGGCGGGCCTGGTGCTGTTCTCGGCCAACCCGCAAAGCCGTTCGGCCTATCAGCAGCTGTTTCCCACCCGACAGATCGACAAGCACTACCAGGCCATTGCTCGCGCCTTGCCGCAGCTGGAGTTCCCGCGGGTGCACAAGAGCCGGCTGGTCAATGGCGAGCCGTTCTTTCGCATGCAGGAGGTGCCCGGCGTCAGCAACAGCGAAACCATTGCCCGGGTTCTGGAAAAAAACGGCGAGTGGTGGCGCTACGGCCTGTCACCGGTCACCGGCAAGACCCACCAGTTGCGGGTGCACATGACGGCGCTGGGGGCGAGTATCTGCAATGATCCGTTCTACCCGCAGATCGTGCAGGGCCCCGATGACTACGCAAGGCCACTCAAGCTGCTGGCCCACAACCTGCGCTTCAACGACCCGCTCGATGGGCAGGAGCGCTATTTCGAAAGCCGGCTGACACTGGACTGGTAGACCGCTGTGGGCGCACAACCAGAGGTTGTGCGCCACCGGGTCAACGGTTGAAGCGCTCCACCAGGGAATACTGGGTGGTGGCGGTGAGGGTCAGTTCCTCGCTGAGCAGCGCCGAATGCTGGGCCTGCTCGGAGGTCTGGTCGGCAAGCTGGGCGATGGTGCTGATGTTGCGGCTGATTTCATCGGCCACTGCGGTCTGCTCTTCTGTAGCGGCGGCAATCTGCGTGGTCATGTCGGTGATGTTGGCCACCGCCTCGCTGATGCCCACCAGCGCCTGGTCGGCTTCCATCACCCGTGCCACACCTTCCTCGGCCTGGCGATGGCCGGTTTCCATGGTCTGTACGGCATTGCTGGCGGTTTGCTGGAGCTTGGCGATCAGGCCGTGGATCTGCCCGGTCGATTCACTGGTGCGCTGCGCCAGCTGACGCACTTCGTCGGCCACCACGGCGAAGCCGCGGCCCATTTCACCGGCGCGTGCCGCTTCGATGGCGGCGTTGAGCGCCAGCAGGTTGGTCTGGTCGGCAATGCCCTTGATCACATCGACCACGCCACCAATCTCGTCGCTGTCGCGGGCCAGCTGGGTCACGGTCAGGCCGGTTTCGCCCACGGCAGCCGACAGACGCTGGATCGCATCGCGGGTTTCGCCGGCGATGTCGCGGCCGCGCCCGGTCAGGCGGTTGGCTTCCTGGGTGGCATCGGCGGTGCGCTGCACGTGGTTGGCCACTTCCTGGGTGGTGGCGGCCATCTGGTTGACGGCAGCGGCCACCTGCTCGGTCTCCACGCGCTGGCGCTCCAGACCCGAGGAGCTGTTGTGGGCCAGGGTGTCGGACTGGCGCGCCTGCTCGTTGAGGTGCTCGGCGGTGTCCTGCAGGCGGGTCAGGCAGGTCTTGAGGCGCGCGTCCTGGCTGAGCATGGCCATTTCCAGGCGAGCCTGCACGCCGCGGCTGTCGGTGTACATCTGCGCGATCAGCGGGTCGGAGGTGGTCTGTTCGGCCAGGCGCAGCAGGCGCTTGAGGCCACGCTGCTGCCAGCTCAGGCCCAGCAGCCCCAGCGGTACCGACAGGGCGGCCGCCACGGCGAAGCCCCAGGAGTGGCCCAGCCAGCTGCCGATCAGGAAGCCGACCTGGCTGACCAGGATGAACGGCAGCCAGTCCTGCAGTACCGGCAGCCAGCGGTCGCGGCGCGGAATGGGTGGCTTGCCCTGATTGATGCGGTGATACAGCGCCTCGGCGCGACGGATCTGTTCGGCGCTGGGCTTGACCCGCACCGACTCGTAGCCGACTACCTGGTTGTTCTCGAAGATGGGGGTGACGTAGGCGTTGACCCAGTAATGATCACCCGACTTGCAGCGGTTCTTGACGATGCCCATCCACGGCAGGCCCTGCTTGAGCGTACTCCACATATGCGCAAACACAGCCGGCGGCACATCCGGGTGCCGGACCAGGTTGTGTGGCGCACGAATGAGCTCCTCCCGCGAAAAGCCGCTGATCTCGACGAAGGCATCGTTGCAGTAGGTGATCACACCCTTGGCATCGGTGGTCGATATCAGACGTTGTTGGGCAGGGAAAGTCCGTTCGCGCTGGGTAATCGGCTGATTGTTACGCATAAGCTGTTCTATCCGGAAGGCTTTCGTGGTGTATCGGCAGACAGGCGTTTTTATTGAATGGATATTTAAAGAATATTGATCCGGCTCAAGGTGCCTTAGCTGTTCGTGTTGTAGTTGAAAGGCTGCAAAGTCAAGCAACTTGTTTGCATTCTTTCATATATTTGTCATGTTAGTCAGCTAGTGACCTGGTGTTCACGCGGGGGCAGGTAGCGGGCGGGCAACGCCGCACAGTGCCTCCGGTTCAGGTCGAACTCAGTGGCCACACTGCGGGCCGGTGCAGGCCCGGCGCAACGGCGCCGGGCCTGCTTCAGGCTAGCTCGCGATCAACTGGCGCAGCACGTAGTGCAGAATGCCGCCAGCCTTGAAGTACTCCACTTCGTTGAGCGTATCGATGCGGCACAGTACCTGGATCTGCTGCGTCGATGCGTCTTCGCGGGTGATGTGCAGGGTCAGCGTCATGCGTGGCTGCACCTGGGTCTGGCTGAGGCCGAGGATGTCGATGCGCTCATGGCCGGTCAGCCCCAGGGTCTTGCGCGTCTGGCCCTCGGCGAACTGCAGGGGCAGCACGCCCATGCCCACCAGGTTGGAGCGGTGGATACGCTCGAAGCTTTCGGCCAGTACCGCCTTGACCCCCAGCAGGTTGGTGCCCTTGGCGGCCCAGTCGCGGCTGGAACCGGTGCCGTACTCCTGCCCGGCGATCACCACCAGTGGTGTCCCTTCGGCCTTGTAGCGCATGGCCGCGTCATAGATCGCCAGCTTCTCGGCGCTGGGCACATGCACCGTGTTGCCGCCTTCCTCGCCACCGAGCATCTCGTTGCGGATGCGGATGTTGGCGAAGGTGCCGCGCATCATGACCTCATGGTTGCCGCGACGCGAGCCGTAGGAGTTGAAGTCCCGCGGCTCCACGCCCTTGTCGCGCAGGTAGCGTCCGGCCGGGCTGTCGGCCTTGATGTTGCCGGCGGGCGAGATGTGGTCGGTGGTCACCGAATCGCCCAGCAGCGCGAGTATCCGGGCGCCGTGGATGTCTTCGATGACCGGCAGCGGGCCGGTGATGTCGTCGAAGAAGGGCGGATGCTGGATGTAGGTGGAGTCCTCCTGCCACACATAGGTCGCTGCCTGCGGCACCTCGATGGCCTGCCACTGTGCGTCGCCGGCAAATACCTCGGCATACTCCTTGTGGAACATCGCGGTATCGACCTTGGCCACGGCTTCGGCGATTTCCTGCTGGCTGGGCCAGATGTCGCGCAGGTACACCGGCTTGCCGTCCTTGCCCAGGCCCAGAGCCTCGCTGGACAGGTCGACGCGCACGCTGCCGGCCAGGGCGTAGGCCACCACCAGCGGCGGCGACGCCAGCCAGTTGGTCTTGACCAGCGGGTGTACCCGGCCTTCGAAGTTGCGGTTGCCCGACAGTACCGAGGCGACGGTAAGGTCGGCCTGGGTGATGGCCTTTTCGATCGGCTCGGCCAGCGGGCCGGAGTTGCCGATGCAGGTGGTGCAGCCGTAGCCGACCAGGTCGAAGCCCAGGGCATCCCGATAAGGGGTCAGCCCGGCCGCCTTGTAGTAGTCGGTCACCACCTTGGAGCCGGGGGCCAGTGAGGTCTTGACCCAGGGCTTGCGCTGCAGGCCCTTTTCCACGGCCTTCTTGGCCACCAGCCCGGCAGCCATCATCACGCTGGGGTTGGAGGTGTTGGTGCAGGAGGTGATCGCGGCGATCACCACGGCACCGTCCTTGAGCAGGTGATTGGCGCCCTCGTGCTCGTATTCGATTTCGCCGGCCTGGTCGGCATTGCCCACCGCGACGCCGCCGCCCCCTTCACTTTCCAGGCGCCCGACCTCCTTGGTCGACACCTTCAGTTGCAAGCCGATGAAGTTGTTGAATGCCTGGGCCACCTGGGACAGCGCCACACGGTCCTGCGGGCGCTTGGGCCCGGCCAGGCTGGCTTCGACTTCGTCCATGTCCAGTGCCAGGGTGTCGGTGAACACCGGCTCCTGGCCCGCCTCGCGCCACAGGCCCTGGGCCTTGCAGTAGGCCTCCACCAGTTGCACGGTGGCGGCGGGGCGACCGGACAGGCGCAGGTAGTCCAGGGTCACGTCGTCCACCGGGAAGAAACCGCACGTGGCGCCGTACTCCGGCGCCATGTTGGCAATGGTCGCGCGGTCGGCCAGGGGCAACTGGGCTAGGCCGTCGCCGTAGAACTCGACGAACTTGCCCACCACGCCCTTCTTGCGCAGCATCTGCGTCACCGTCAGCACCAGGTCGGTGGCGGTGATGCCTTCGCGCAGCTTGCCGGTCAGCTTGAACCCGATCACCTCGGGGATCAGCATCGACACCGGCTGGCCGAGCATGGCCGCCTCTGCCTCGATGCCGCCCACGCCCCAGCCCAGCACGCCCAGGCCGTTGATCATGGTGGTGTGCGAGTCGGTGCCGACCAGGGTGTCGGGGAAGGCATAGGTGCGTCCGTCTTCCTCGCGGGTCCACACGGTGCGGCCCAGGTACTCCAGGTTGACCTGGTGACAGATGCCAGTGCCCGGCGGCACTACGCTGAAGTTGTCGAAGGCGTTCTGGCCCCAGCGCAGGAACGCATAGCGTTCGCCGTTGCGTTGCATCTCGATGTCGACGTTCTCGCCGAAGGCCTGCGCGGTGGCGTAGCGATCGACCATCACCGAGTGGTCGATCACCAGGTCGACCGGGGAAAGCGGGTTGATGCGCTGCGGATCGCCGCCGGCCTTGGCCATGGCGGCGCGCATGGCGGCCAGGTCGACCACGGCGGGCACGCCGGTGAAGTCTTGCATCAGCACCCGTGCCGGGCGGTACTGGATCTCGCGGTCCGAGCGGCGCTGCTGCAGCCATTCGGCCAGGGCGTGCAGGTCCTGGCCGGTGACGGTCTTGCCGTCTTCCCAGCGCAGCAGGTTTTCCAGCAGCACCTTGAGCGACATCGGCAGGCGCTGCAGGTCGCCGAGGCTGCGGGCGGCCTCGGTCAGGCTGTAGTAATGGTATTCACGGTTCTCCACCGTCAGGGTCTTGAGGGTTTTCAGGCTGTCGAGCGAGGGCATCTGCCAACTCCTTCTGCGTCGGTGCCTGGCAATCATCCTTGCAGTCGCCAGTTCACCGCCTCTGTGACGGTCCGCACGGCACGGACCTGGCTAAGCGGTCAGGTTAGCCCTGTTTGGCGGACCTGACCATGTACTGGACCGGCGGGGCGTGTCGCCAGTTCCTAAACTGCTTTATCATTCGCCGATTTGCCGTGTGCAGGTGTTGCGCCCGGTCAGGGTTGGCGTGCAGGCCAGCCGTTCTGGAGTAGTTGATGAATACCCTGTTTATGCATTGCCGGCCCGGTTTCGAGGGTGAAGTGTGCGCCGAGATCGCCGAGCATGCCGCACGCCTGGGGGTTGCCGGTTATGCCAAGGGCAAGCCGCAGAGCGCCTGTGCCGAGTTCGTGTGCAACGACGCCGAGGGCGCCGAGCGCCTGATGCGCGAGCTGCGTTTCAAGCAGCTGATCTTTCCGCGCCAGTGGGCCCGCGGCAGCTTCGTCGAGTTGCCCGAAACCGACCGTATCAGCGTGCTGCTCGAGCACCTGGCCGCCTACCCGGTGTGTGGCAGCGTGTGGCTGGAGGTGATGGACACCAATGACGGCAAAGAGCTGTCGACCTTCTGCCGCAAGTTCGAGGCGCCGTTGTGCAAGGCCTTGAGCAAGGCTGGCCGGCTGGTTGACGACCCGGCCAGGCCGCGTCTGCTGCTGACCTTCGTCAGTGGCCGGCGCGTGTTCGTGGGGCTGGCCGCAGCGGACAACTCGGCGATGTGGCCGATGGGCATCCCGCGCCTGAAGTTTCCGCGCGAGGCGCCGAGCCGTTCGACCCTCAAGCTCGAGGAGGCCTGGCACCACTTCATCCCGCGTGAGCAGTGGGAGCAGCGCCTGTCGGGCGACATGACCGGGGTCGACCTGGGCGCCGCGCCGGGTGGCTGGACCTACCAGCTGGTCAAGCGCGGCATGCTGGTGACCGCGATCGACAACGGGCCGATGGCCGAGAGCCTGATGGATACCGGGCTGGTGCAGCACCTGATGGCCGACGGGTTTACCTACAAGCCCAGGCAGACCGTGGACTGGATGGTGTGCGACATTGTCGAGAAGCCGGCGCGCAGCGCAGCGCTGCTGGAAACCTGGCTGGGGGAAGGGCTGTGCCGCGAGGCAGTGGTCAACCTCAAGCTGCCGATGAAGCAGCGCTATGCCGAGGTGCGGCGGCTGCTCGAGCGTATCGAGGACGGATTCAAGGCGCGCAAGGTCAAG
The DNA here is from genome assembly GCF_002018915.1 of Pseudomonas sp. MF6396. Classification (NCBI taxonomy): domain Bacteria; kingdom Pseudomonadati; phylum Pseudomonadota; class Gammaproteobacteria; order Pseudomonadales; family Pseudomonadaceae; genus Pseudomonas; species Pseudomonas sp. MF6396. The sequence goes on from NZ_MVOK01000002.1 coordinate 83,183, forward strand.
GTGTCGATCGGCTGCAAGCAGCTGTATCACGACCGTGAAGAGGTGACGTGTCACCTGCGTCGTCTGGATCTGAAACCGCGTTGAGACCCTCGCCGGCAAGGCCTTCAATCAACACCGAACAACCGCTGACCCCGGAGTACCTGATGACCGACCTCACCCCCGACGCCACCCTGGATGCCACCGGCCTCAACTGCCCCGAGCCGGTCATGATGCTGCACCAGCACATCCGCGACCTGGCGCCCGGCGGCCTGCTCAAGGTGATTGCCACCGACCCCTCGACCCGCCGCGACATCCCCAAGTTCTGTGTGTTTCTGGACCATGAACTGGTGCAGCAGCAGGAAGATGCCGGCACCTACCTGTACTGGATCCGCAAGAAGCTCGCCTAACCCCGGCGCTGCTGGCGGATGCGCTTGCGTGCGCTGCGCGCCAGGCGCACCGACAGCATCAGCGCCGCACAGGTCAGCCCCACGATAAGGCCTTCCCATAGCCCGCTGGGGCCGCTGGCCGGCCCGAAGTGGTCGGTAAGCCCCAGCAGGTAGCCCACCGGCAGGCCGATGCCCCAATAGGCGAACAGGGTCAGGATCATGGTCACGCGGGTGTCCTGATAGCCGCGCAAGGCGCCGGCCGCAGTCACCTGGATCGCGTCCGAGAACTGGAACAGCGCCGAATACACGATCAGCATCGAGGCGATCTGGATCACCGCCAGGTCCGTGGTGTAGATGCTGGCGATAGGCTCGCGCAGCAACAGCATCAGGCTGGCCGAAAAGCAGGCGTAGGCCAGCGCCGTACCCATGCCCACCCCGGCGGCAAAGCGCGCCTGGCGCGGGTCGCCGGCACCGATGGCCTGGCCGACCCGCACGGTTACCGCCATGCCCAGCGAATACGGGATCATGAACACCAGCGAACTCACGTTCAGGGCGATCTGGTGCCCGGCCACCACGGTGGAGCCCAGGCTGCCGATCAACAGGGCGATCACGCCGAAGATGCTCGATTCGGCGAATACCGCGATACCGATCGGCAGGCCGACCGTGAGCAGGCGCTTGATCACCGACCATTGCGGCCAGTCGAAACGGGCGAACACCTGGGCCGGGCGATAGGCCGCTGCACGGCCGACCCACAGCGCCATGGCCAGGGCCATGAACCACATCACGATGCCGCTGGCCCAGCCGCAGCCCACGCCGCCCATGGCTGGCACGCCCAGGTGGCCGTAGATGAACACGTAGTTCAGCGGGATGTTCAGCATCAGCCCGCTCAGCCCGATCACCATGCTCGGCCGGGTGCGGCCCAGGCCGTCGCTGCTGCAGCGCAGCACGTAGTACAGCGCCACCGCCGGCAGGCCGAAGGCGATGCCTTGCAGGTAGCCCATGCACGGTGCGATCAGTTCCGGGTCGACCTTCATCAGGTGCAGTACCGGCTCGGCGCTGAGCAGCAGGCCGCAACCGCCCAGGCCGACCACGCCGGCCAGCCACAGGGCCTGGCGCACCAGCGGGCCGATCTCGGCATGCTGACCGGCACCGAAGCGCTGCGCCACCTTGGGCGTGGTGGCCAGCAGGATGCCGGTCATCAGCAAAAACACCGGTACCCAGATCGAGTTGCCCAGGGCAACCGCTGCCAGGTCGCGCGGGCCGACCCGGCCAGCCATCACGGCATCCACGAAGCCCATGGCGGTGGTGGCCAGCTGGGCGATGATGATCGGCGTGGCCAACTGCAGCAGGCTGCGTACTTCAGTGCCGACCCTGGCTGGGCGGGAGAGGCGGGTGGTAGCGGTGTTCGACTGTGTCACGGGGCGGATGTCCACAATAAAGGCGCGGAAAACCGCCTAGTCTACGCCTTGACGCACGGGTCAGGAAATACACCGGCGGGCTTTATCTCGGCTGGATCGAGCCGGGTGTATGGGCCTACACTGCGCTCCCTTACAGGAGAGCGCCATGCTGATTGTTGCCGACGAGAATATACCGCTGCTCGATGCCTTCTTCGCAGGCTTCGGCGAGATCCGCCGTTACCCGGGCCGCAGCATCGACCGCGCCTGCGTGCAGGACGCCGATGTATTGCTGGTGCGCTCGGTGACAAACGTCGACCAGGCCCTGCTCGAAGGCAGCAAGGTGCGCTTCGTCGGCACCTGCACCATCGGCACCGATCACCTGGCCCTGGACTACTTTGCCCAGGCCGGTATCCAGTGGTCCAGCGCGCCGGGCTGCAATGCGCGGGGCGTGGTGGATTATGTGCTGGGCAGCCTGCTGACCCTGGCCGAGCTGGATGGCGCAGACCTGGCGCGGCGCACCTACGGGGTGGTTGGCGCCGGTGAAGTCGGCGGGCGTCTGGTGGAGGTGCTACGCGGGCTGGGCTGGGCGGTGCGGGTATGCGATCCGTTGCGCCAGGCGCAGGAGGGGGGTGACTACGTGAGCCTGGAGCAGGTGCTGGCCGAGTGCGATGTGATCAGCCTGCACACGCCCTTGACCAAGGGCGGCGAGCATTCGACCTGGCACCTGCTGGATGCCGAGCGCTTGGCGCAACTGCGCCCCGGCGCCTGGCTGATCAACGCCAGCCGCGGCCCGGTGGTCGACAATGCGGCATTGCGCAGCCTGCTGCAGGCGCGTGACGATGTGCAGGCGGTGTTGGATGTGTGGGAGGGCGAGCCGCAGGTCGATCAGGCGCTGGCCGACCTGTGCGTGATTGCCACCCCGCATATCGCCGGCTACAGCCTGGATGGCAAGCAGCGCGGCACGGCGCAGATCTACCAGGCGTTCTGCGCCTGGCGGGGCGAGGCCGAAACGGTGCGCCTGGCCGACCTGCTGCCGCGCCCATGGCTGGCGCAGCTCAGCCTGCAGGCCGAAACCGATCCGGCCTGGGCTCTGGCCACACTGTGCCGTGCGGTGTACGACCCGCGCCGCGACGATGCGGAGTTTCGTCGCAGCCTTGACCGTGACCCGCAGGCCCAGCGCGCGGCCTTCGATGTGTTGCGCAAACAGTACCCGCCGCGGCGCGAGATCGAGGGGCTGATGGTGCGCATCGAGGGTGATGCGCCGCAGTTGCAGCAGATGGTCAAGGCGTTGGGTGGCCTGTTGGTGTGAGGTACTGCTTTCGCCGGCCGGCAACGGGTCTCCCTGCAGGCGCCGGCCTTGCCGGCGAAGCGGGCTTTACACCAGGCATAAAAAACCCGGCACCAGGGCCGGGTTGATTTGAATAGGGGTCAGGCTTTCTTGGCGAGCTCTACCCGGCTTTTCTCCAGGTCCTCGCAGGCTTTTCTGATCATGTCTTCGGTGATCTCGATTTCCCGACCCTGGGCATCGATGATCGACCCGCACGCCGGGTTCGGATGGCTTGGGCGTTGCGCTTGGGTATTGCTGTTTTGCAAGCTCATTTCCTGTCTCCTCATCAGGTTGCAAGCTCAGACTAGATCCGCGACATGACCGCACCATGACAGCCCTGTCACACCTCCAGTCCAACAGAAAGTCAGACAAATCTCCAGCGGCACTTTAGAACGAAACGCTCTAGTGAACTTGTTGCCTGGTCTTGTCAGTGATGCCCCACGCGCTGCAGAGTTCCTTGGCGCCTGACCGGTGGTCGGGTGTAGGCTGACCTGCATACTCCGGATAAACGAAGACCTTCATGCCCAGCCTTCTTTCTGCTCGCCAGCGCCAGGCCCTGCGCCTGGCCTGGCGTTTCATTCGCCCTTACCGCAAACAGGCCATGGCCGCACTGCTGGCGCTGGTGGTCACTGCGGGTATCACGCTGTCCATGGGCCAGGGCATTCGCCTGCTGGTGGACCAGGGTTTCATGACCCAGTCGCCACACCTGCTCAACCAGTCCATCGGCCTGTTCATGTTGCTGGTGCTGGCACTGGCGGTGGGTACCTTCAGTCGTTTCTACCTGGTGTCGTGGATCGGCGAGCGGTGCGTGGCGGATATACGCCAGCAGGTGTTCGACCACCTGGTTTACCTGCACCCGGGCTTTTTCGAAAGCAACCGCAGTTCGGAGATCCAGTCGCGCCTGACCACCGACACCACGCTGCTGCAATCGGTGATCGGCTCTTCGCTCTCGCTGTTCCTGCGCAATGCCCTGATGGTGCTGGGCGGCATCGTGCTGCTGTTTGTCACCAACCCCAAGCTCACCAGTATCGTGGTGCTGGCCTTGCCGCTGGTGCTGGCGCCGATCCTGATCTTCGGCCGGCGGGTGCGCGGCCTGTCGCGCCAGAGTCAGGATCGCATCGCCGACGTGGGCAGCTACGTGGCCGAAACCCTCGGCCAGATCAAGACCGTGCAGGCCTACAACCACCAGGCCCGTGACCAGCAGCGTTTCGGCCTGACCGTGGAGGCTGCCTTTACCACCGCTCGCCAGCGAATCGTGCAGCGCGCCTGGCTGATCACCCTGGTGATCGTGCTGGTGCTCGGGGCGGTCGGTGTGATGCTGTGGGTCGGTGGCATGGACGTGATCGCCGGGCGTATTTCCGGCGGCGAGCTGGCGGCGTTCGTGTTCTACAGCCTGATCGTCGGCAGCGCCTTCGGCACCCTCAGCGAAGTGATCGGCGAGCTGCAACGGGCCGCGGGCGCAGCCGAGCGGATCGCCGAGCTGCTGGCGGCACGCAGCGAGATCCACGCCCCCGACGAAGGGCTGGAGCGCCTGCCTCCCAGGGTCAGTGGCCGCCTCGAACTGCAGGAGGTGCATTTTGCCTACCCCTCGCGGCCCACCCCAGCGGCTATCGACGGCCTGAGCCTGACGGTGGTGCCTGGCGAGACCCTGGCCCTGGTCGGGCCTTCGGGGGCGGGCAAGTCGACGCTGTTCGACCTGCTGCTGCGCTTCTACGACCCGCAGCAGGGGCAGATACTGCTCGACGGCCAGCCACTGACCCGGCTCGACCCGCAGGACCTGCGTCGGCATTTCGCACTGGTTGCGCAGAACCCGGCGCTGTTCTTCGGCACGGTCGAAGACAACATCCGCTACGGGCGTGCCGAGGCTACCAGTGCCGAGGTCGAGGCAGCGGCGCGCAGCGCGCATGCCCATGAATTCATCCTGCAGTTGCCGCAGGGCTACCAGACGCACCTGGGCGATGCCGGGCTTGGGCTTTCCGGTGGTCAGCGCCAGCGCCTGGCCATTGCCCGGGCGCTGCTGGTGGACGCGCCGATCCTGCTGCTGGACGAGGCCACCAGTGCCCTCGACGCACAAAGCGAGCACCTGATCCAGCAGGCCTTGCCAGCCCTCATGGCCGGGCGCACCACGCTGGTCATCGCCCATCGCCTGGCCACGGTGCAGCACGCCGACCGTATCGCCGTGATCGACCAGGGCCGGCTGGTCGCGGTGGGCACCCATCGCCAGCTGATTGCCGAGAACCCGCTGTATGCGCGGCTTGCCGCCTTGCAGTTCAACAGCGCATGAAGGAAATGTTACAGATTTTGTACGTCTGTAACATTTCTGTAGCAATCCCCTGAGAGTATCGGATCAGCTGTTGCGTAATGCTCAATGCAGTTTGCTGCCATCGCTCGATGGCAGCTTTTTTTTGCCCGGTGAACGAGGACAAGGACGTCTTTGACTGGTGCGGCAGGTGGCGCGCCAGCTTTCCTATCCTCTTGTTCCGAGACCCTTGCGATGTTCGTGCGTAAATCCCTGCGGCTGCAAATTCTCGCCCTGCTGGCTGGCAGCCTGCTGGCGATGTTGCTGATCGCCCTGGTGTGCTTTCAGTTCCTGTCGGCCAGCGTGCGTGGCTATGGCCAGCTGGTGGAGGGGCCGATACTGGCTTCGCAACTGATCGACGAAGCCAACCTGCAGTTCAAGGTGCAGGTGCAGGAATGGAAGAACGTATTGCTGCGCGGCAAGCAGCCGGTCGAGCGGGACAAGTACTGGCAGCAGTTTTCGGCGCGTGAACAGCAGGTGCAGGCGCTGCTGGCCCAGCTGGTGCGGGCCAACGCCGACGATGCGGGGCTCAGAGCGCGTCTGCAGGCGCTCAAGGACAGCCACGCGCAACTGGGTGCTGCCTATTCCCGCGGTCGCGATGCGTTCATCGCGGCAGGGGCCGACCCCGCTGTCGGGGACCAGTCAGTGAAGGGCGTGGACCGCGCGGCCAGCGAACAGATGAGCGAACTGGTAAGCCAGTTGCGTGCCGATGCCCAGGTGCAGGCGGCGGCCATCGATGCCCGCGCGCAGCGTACGGTGTGGCTGGGGCTGCTGGTGATGCTCGGCTCGGCGCTGCTGATTGCGCTGCTGAGCCTGTGGCTGGTTGATCGCAGCCTGATCGAGCCGATTCGACGCCTGATCGAATACGTGGCACACCTGAGCCAGGGCCGCGTCGATGCCCGCGTGGCCTGCGGGCGCCATGACGAGCTGGGGCGCCTGGCGGTGGCTGCCAATACCTTGCGCGATTTTCTGGCCGACACGGTAGGGCGCCTGCAGGACAACGCCCGGGAGCTGGAGTCCGCCAGCGGCGAGCTGCGCAGCCTGGCCGGCGGCATGGCGCGGGGCACCGAAGACCAGTTCCAGCGGACCGACCAGGTGGCCACGGCCATGCAGGAAATGTCCGCCACTGCCCAGGAGGTGGCCCGCCATGCAGCGGACGCGGCCCGCGCCGCGGATGATGCCGACCACAGTGCCCAGGCCGGCGAGCAGGTGATGCAGTCGACCATTGCCACCATCGACGCGGTCAACCGGGACATCGCCGGCACGGCGGCGGTGATTCGCCATCTGGAACAGGACAGCGCCCGTATCGGCAAGGTGCTGGAGGTGATCCGCGCTATCGCCGAGCAGACCAACCTGCTGGCGCTCAATGCTGCCATCGAGGCGGCCCGTGCCGGCCAGGCCGGGCGCGGGTTCGCGGTGGTGGCCGACGAGGTGCGCAACCTGGCCCAGCGCACGGCGGCGTCCACCGCCGAGATCAACCAGATCATCAGCGCCGTGCAGTCGGGCGCGCTGGAGGCGGTCAAGGCCATCGAGAACGGCCAGGCCCGCAGCGAGGAGGGGGCCGAACAGGTACAGCGTGCCGGTGCCATGTTGCAGCGCATCACCCAGGCGGTGGAGGCCATCCGCGACATGAACCGCCAGATCGCCACCGCCGCCGAGGAACAGACCAGCGTGGCCGAAGACATGTCCTGCAACCTGGTGGAGATCACCCGCATCGCCACCGCCAATCAGGGCGCGGTGCAGCGGACCGAGCAGGCCGGGCAGCACTTGCACGACCTGTCGGGTCGGTTGGGCGAGGTGACGGCGCGCCTGCGGGCCTGACCGGGGGAAATCCGCCACCTGCCGGCCTTTATGTCGGGCAATGTGGCGGATTGTCGCCAGCAAAACCATCAACGATGGGGTGCGACCACAGGTCCTAGCTATTAGCCGTTGGTCTTGTGCAAGTTGGCCCGATTTCTGCTTAAGGCGACCCAGGCTTAAGCCTTGCGAAACATTCAGGGCTGCTACGGCAGCCATGGCGTCAGACCGTTCCCCGCACCCTCGATACCCCAGCCGCCAGCCAGCCTCGAAGGCCTGGACGCCATGCCTTGAGCCATGGCCTGCGCGCGCAGAACCACAAGAGACGGGCGTGCACTGCGGGTGTGATGGTCATTGCCAATCACTTCACTTCAATTGGATTGAACTATGAAAAAAATCCTGCTGACGCTCCTGTGCCTGAGCGTCATGGGTTGCTCCAAGCCCAGTGAACCGGAAAAGACCGTCGACGTGCTGCTGATCGGCGGCGGCATCATGAGTGCAAGCCTGGGGACCTACCTCAACGAGTTGGAGCCGGATTGGTCCATCGACGTGTACGAGCGCATGGACAAGGTGGCCGAGGAAAGCTCCAACGCCTGGAACAACGCCGGTACCGGCCACTCTGCGTTCTGCGAGCTGAACTACACCAGCGAAGCGGCTGACGGTTCGATGGACATCAGCAAGGCGGTGGGCGTCAACGAGCAGTTCGAGATCTCCAAGCAGTTCTGGGCCTACCAGGTCGAGCAGAAGGTGCTGAACAACCCGACCTCGTTCATCAACAACGTGCCGCACATGAGCTTTGTGTGGGGCGACAAGAACGTCGAGTTCCTCAAGAAACGTCATGCGGCCCTGCAGCACAGTTCGCTGTTCCGTGGCATGGAGTACTCCGAAGACCACGCGCAGATCCAGAAGTGGGTGCCGATCGTGATGGAAGGCCGTGCCGCCGACCAGAAGATTGCCGCAACGCGCATGCCGATCGGTACCGACGTGAACTTCGGCGAGATCACCCGCCAGCTGTTCGCTTCGCTGACCCAGCATGACAACGTCAAGCTGCACACCTCGCACGAAGTGCGCGACATCGTGCGCAACGCCGACAACACCTGGACCGTGGTGGTCGCCGACCTCGCCAACAAGGGCGTCGAAACCAGCGTCAAGGCCAAGTTCGTGTTCATCGGTGCCGGTGGTGGCGCGCTCAAGCTGCTGCAGAAGTCCGGCATCCCGGAAGCTGACGGCTATGCCGGCTTCCCGGTGGGCGGCCAGTTCCTGATGACCGACAACCAGGACATCGTCAAACGCCACAAGGCCAAGCTGTACGGCAAGGCGTCGGTCGGTGCGCCGCCGATGTCTGTACCGCACCTGGACACCCGTGTCATCGATGGCAAGGAAGTGCTGCTGTTCGGCCCGTTCGCGACCTTCTCCACCAAGTTCCTGAAAAACGGTTCGCTGCTGGACATGTTCTCGGCACTGACCACCCACAACATCATGCCGATGACCCATGCCGGTATCGACAACATCGACCTGAGCACCTACCTGATGGGCCAGTTGATGCTGAGCTTCGAAGACCGCATGCATGCCCTGCGCGAGTACTTCCCCAACGCCAGGAACGAAGACTGGAAACTGCTGCAGGCCGGCCAGCGCGTCCAGGTGATCAAGAAGGATCCCGAGCACGGTGGCATCCTGCAGTTCGGTACCGAGGTGGTGGCTTCGCAGGACGGCACCATCGCCGCGCTGCTGGGCGCCTCGCCAGGTGCCTCCACCGCCGCACCGATCATGCTGACCGTGCTGGAAAAGACCTTCAAGGACCGTATCAAGACCCCTGAATGGCAGGCCAAGCTGAAGCAGATCGTGCCGACCTATGGTCAGAAGCTCAACAACAACCTCGAGCTGACCAACAAGACCCGTGAGTGGAGCAGCTCGCGCCTGAACCTGCTGTTCGTGCCGGTGCTGCCGGACGAGACGGCGGTGGCCGCGCAGTAACGTCGGGTTGACGCTTCGCGGATCGAGCCCGCCCCCACCGGATGATTGACATCCTTGTGGGGGCGGGTTTGAGCCACAGCGGATGCAGTACAGCCAGAAACCACAAAGCCCGCAAAAGCGGGCTTTGTGGTTTTTGCCGATCTGGTCGGAGAGACAGGATTCGAACCTGCGGCCTTCTCGTCCCGAACGAGACGCGCTACCTGGCTGCGCTACACTCCGATGACAAAATTCTACTCAAAAAAAAACGCGACCGGCAAGCCCCGGCGAGGGGCCTGAAGCTTGCCGTCTGTACTGCCTTTTACAGCTCTTTCACGGTGCGGACCTGGTCCTTGTTGATCCGGGTGCTCTTGCCGTCGAGCTGTTCGATTTCATAGAAGCCCGAATCTTCATCGTACTTGGGGGTGTCGACCGCCTGGATCTCACGTCCGTCATTCAGCGTGATCACGGTAGGCGAAGCACACCCGGCGAGGGTGCCCAGGCCCAGGGCGAGCAGGAAAGCGGGGAGGGTCCGTTGAATCATATTCTTTCTCCATTGAGGGGGAAGTTGCGGGTCATGTCATTGAGACGCATCGCGTCCCAGCAAGTTCCTCGCAACTTGAGCATAGCGGCTGAACCGCGTCATTGATCGGGAACAATGCAATCGGCCTCTGGCGGGCGGGCGCGGGGAGGGCTGTGATATAACTGGCGGCATTCTTTCCCTGTCATGGATTCACCTTCCTCATGAAAGCCAAGGCTGATGTACCGTTCGTGCCGCTGAACATTGCCGTGCTGACCGTCAGCGATACCCGCACCCTGGAAACCGATACCTCTGGCCAGGTGTTCGTCGACCGCCTGACTGCTGCCGGCCACGCGCTGGCCGCCCGTGTACTGCTCAAGGACGACCTCTACAAGATTCGCGCGCAGGTCGCCACCTGGATCGCCGACGAGCAGGTGCAGGTGGTACTGATCACGGGCGGCACCGGCTTCACCGGCCGCGACAGCACCCCCGAGGCGGTCGGTTGCCTGCTCGACAAGCAGGTCGACGGCTTCGGTGAACTGTTCCGGCATATCTCCCTGGCCGATATCGGCACCTCCACCGTGCAGTCCCGCGCCCTGGCCGGGCTGGCCAACGGTACGCTGGTGTGCTGCCTGCCCGGCTCGACCAACGCGGTACGCACCGGCTGGGACGGGATTCTTGCCGAGCAACTGGATGTACGCCATCGCCCGTGCAATTTCGTCGCGCACCTCAAGCAGGCGGCGCCGTGTGAAAGCCGTGGCTGAGCCTGTTGCGGCAAAGCCGCTGCTGCCCGTGGAGCAGGCACTGGAGCGCTTGCTGGCGCTGGCCGAAGCGGCGCGCATCGAAGACTGCGAAGAGGTGCCACTGGCTGCTGCCGAGGGCCGTGTGCTGGCCACGGCGCTGGTCGCCGGCCTTGACCTGCCACCCTGGCCCAACAGCGCCATGGACGGCTACGCACTGCACCACGCCGACTGGCAGGGCACGCCGCTGGTGGTGAGCCAGCGCATTCAGGCCGGGCAGGCGCCTGCGCCTCTGGAGCCGGGTACCTGTGCGCGCATCTTTACCGGTGCGCCGCTGCCGGCAGGGGCCGACTGCGTCGAGATGCAGGAGAACGCCGACGTTCAGCCCGATCAACGCGTGTGTTTCACCGAGCCGCTCAGTGCCGGGCTCAACGTGCGCCCGCAGGGCCAGGAAACCCGGGCAGGTGAAACCGTGCTGGACGCCGGGACCCGCCTCGGGCCGGTCGAGCTGGGCCTGGCTGCCTCGCTCGGCTGCGCGGTGCTGTCGGTAGTGCGCAAGGTGCGGGTGGCGGTGCTTTCCACCGGCGACGAACTGGTCGAGCCGGGGCTGCCCCTGGGCCCCGGGCAGATCTACAACAGCAACCGGCGCCTGCTGGTCAGCTGGCTGCAGCGCCTGGGCTGCGAGGTGAAGGACGCCGGCATCCTGCCCGATGATCTGGCGTTGACCCGTGAGCGCCTGGGCCAGCTCAAGGACGTCGACCTGATTCTGTCCACCGGTGGTGTATCGGTGGGCGAGGCCGATTACCTGGGTATCGCCCTGCGCGAAGAAGGTGAGCTGTCGCTGTGGAAGCTTGCGATCAAGCCCGGCAAGCCGCTGACCTTCGGGCATTTTCGCGGGGTGCCGGTGATCGGCCTGCCAGGCAACCCGGCGTCGACCCTGGTCACCTTCGGCCTGCTCACCCGGCCGTACCTGTTGCGCCGCCAGGGTGTGCAGGACGTGACGCCGCTGCAGTTCAGCGTGCCTGCCGGTTTCGACTGGCCCAAGCCAGGCAATCGCCGCGAATACCTGCGCGCGCGCATGGAGCAGGGCCAGGCGCTGATCTACAAGAACCAGAGCTCGGGTGTGCTGCGCAGCGCCGCGTGGGCCGAGGGCCTGGTGGAGGTGCGCGAGGGCACTGCGCCCGGCAAGGGCGACAGCGTGCAGTTCATCCCCCTCAGCGAGCTACTCGGCTGACGGCAGCAGGCCCCGGGCAACCCGGTCGTTGCCCAGTGGGGCCTGCGCGGCGAGGCGCGCATACACGCTCTCCAGCTGCGCGGCGGCCCTGCTCCAGTCATGCTGCTCGCGCACGAACTGGCGCGCGGCATCGGACAACTGCTGCATGCGCGTCGGGTGGCTCAGCAGGCGGGTGATGATCAGTGCCAGCGTGTCGGTGTCGTCCCCACCCAGGTAATGCTCGCCGTTGCGCACTGCCAACCCCGCTGCGCCCTGGGTGGTGGTGACCACCGGCAGGCCTGCGGCCATGGCCTCGAGCAACTTGATCTTGCACCCGCCGGCATGGCGCAGCGGGGCAAAGAACAGCGCCGAGTGGCGTTGCAGCTCACGCAGGTCGGGCAGGTAGCCGATCCATTCGATGCGCGGGTCGTTCCAGCGCAGCTTCCACTGGGTGGGCAGGGCATGTCCGACCACCGCCAGGCGCACGGCCGGGTTGCTCAGCCATACCTGCGGCAGGATCTCCTCCAGCGCCCACTCCAGCGCCTCCAGGTTGGCGCCGTATTCGAAGTTGCCCACCAGCAGCAGGCGCTGGCTGTGCGGGCAGGCGCTGATGTGCTGGTAGTACTCGTAGTCCACGCCGTTGATCACCACCTCGGCAGGGCGGCCGGTGAACTGGCGGATCTGTTCGGCATCGCGCGGGTTGACGGCCACCACTTCGCTGGCCTGGCGCAGCACCCGCGACTCCCAGCGCCGGTAGCGCCAGCGGTCGAAGCTGTTGAACGGTCGCAGCCACAGGGGCAGGCGGTCCTGGCACACCGCGCCGGTGTCCGACTCCACATGATGCTCGCTGACCATGAAAGGCAGGCCGCTGGCTTGCAGGGCCTTTTCGAAGGGTTGGAAACTGTAGCTGTGCTCGATCTGGATCACATCCCACTGCTCGCGCAGCAACGTTTCGAAGCAGTGGCGCAGGTGGGGGGCCAGGCCGTTGGTGCTGGCCCGCATCGGGTAGCCGACGTACAGCGCCGCCAGCAGGTTGAGCGGGCTGCGCAAAGGCCTTCGCGGCAACACGATCAGGCGCTCGAGCAGTGGCTCCAGTGCCTGTCGGGCTGCCTCGCCAAGCGGAACTTTCGAGTGCACCAGCAGCGTGATCCTGTGCCCGCGTTCAGCCAGGCCACGCAACAGGTGGTATTGCCGGGCCTTGCTGCCGCTGGTGGTGGGCCAGGGCAGGTAAGGCAGTGTCCAGAGTACGCGCATGACCCACTTCCTCTCTTGCCGCAGGGGCGTCGACAGGCTGAATGCGAAAACGCGCCTGGCGGGCCTCAGCCGATCGCTGCTGCCGGGGCGCGTCCATAGATATCAGTAAAGCGCACGATGTCGTCCTCGCCCAGGTATTCGCCGCTTTGCACCTCGATCATTACCAGATCGATCACCCCGGGGTTGCTCAGGCGATGCTCGCGCCCCGGCTTGATGAAGGTCGACTCGTTGGTGTCGAGCAGAAATTCCTCTTCGCCGTTGGTCACGCAGGCCATGCCGCTGACCACGATCCAGTGTTCGCTGCGGTGATGGTGCATCTGCAGGGACAGGCAGGCCTGCGGGCGTACCATGATGCGCTTGATCTTGAAGCGCGGGCCTTCCTCGAGCACGGTGTAGGTGCCCCAGGGGCGCGTCACGGTGCGGTGCAGGCGATAGGCGTCGTGGTCCTGGCGCTTGAGCTGCTGGGCAATCAGCTTGACCTCCTGGCTGCGGTTCGCGTCGGCGATCAGCAGGGCGTCGGGGGTGTCGATGATGATCAGGTTGTCCAGGCCGATGGCGCCCACCAGGCGGCGAGGCGAATCGATGTAGCAGTTGCTCACGTCGTGCAGCACGGTCTCGCCGTTGCACTGGTTGCCCTGGGCATCGCCCTGGGCCAGGCTGCGCACCGCCCGCCAGCAGCCGATGTCACTCCAGCCCAACTGGCTGGGCAGCACTGCCACCTGGGTGGAACGCTCCATCACGGCGTAGTCGATGGAGATGTCGGCAACCTGCGCGAAGCTGGTGGCATCCAGTTCCAGTTGCAGGCTGTTGCTGCCCTGTTTGCTCTGGCTCAGCCCCAGGCATTCGCCGACCGCATCCAGAACCTGCGGTGCGTGCTGCTGCAGTTCGCGCAGGATGGCATCTGCACGCATGCAGAACATGCCGGCGTTCCACAGGTGCTGGCCGCCCTCGACATAGCGCTGGGCGGTCTCTGCGTTCGGCTTTTCGACGAAGCGCTCCACGCGATAGCCATGGGCATCCAGGGCCTGGCCCTTCTCGATGTAGCCGAAGCCGGTTTCCGGTTGAGTGGGCACCAGGCCGAAGGTGGTCAGCCAGCCTTGCTCGGCCAGGGCGCGGGCGCGCTCCACGGCCTCTTCGAAGGCTGCCTGGTCGGTGATCAGGTGGTCGGCGGGCAGCACCAGCAGGTGGGCGTCTTCGCCGTATTCACGGGCGCAGTGCAGGGCGGCGGCGGCAATCGCCGGGGCCGTGTTGCGCCCGCAGGGCTCGAGAATGAAGTCCAGCGCGATGCCGGGCTGTTTGAGCTGGCGGTATTCATCCTGGGTGCGGAAGAACACTTCGCGATTGGTGACGGTGAGTACGCGGGCCACATCCTTGAGTGCGCAGGCACGCAGGAAGGTTTTCTGCAGCAGGCTCTGGCCATCGGGCATGCGCATGAAGGGCTTGGGCATGGCCTCGCGTGAAACCGGCCACAATCGGGTGCCGGCTCCACCGGCAATGATGCAAGGGATCAGTGTGCTCATTTCACTCAGCCTCGTGTTCTGGGCACCGCTAGGCGGTGTGATAACAGGGAAAAGGTGAACCTGGCAGGCGCTTTGCTCAATGAGTCAAAAAAGTGACTTTTATCACTGGCATCGTCCGTGAAGGCCAAATATTTGTCGAATGATGCACATCGATTGAGAATCTTTCAATGGCAATTGTGTGAAAGCGCTGTTTTTGACGTGGTCCGCATGCAACGGAACCGTGTTGTAATCGGTCGATATACACGGGCGTCATCTGACGCGGCACCGCCGTCGGCGGTGATCAATGCGGGGGAGCAGTTATGGGTGAGCGCAGGGCATTGTTGATTCTGCATGGCAAGCAGGCCATGAACGACGAGGTGCGCGCGGCGGTAATGGGCTTGCGCGAGCGCGGCTGGCAGCTCGATGTTCGACTCACCTGGGAGGGGGGCGATGCCCAGCGCCTGGTGCACGAGGCGCTGGCGGCGGGGTACCCGCATCTGGTGGCCGGTGGTGGCGACGGTACCCTGCGCGATGTGGCAGAGGCGCTGGCCCAGGCCCGGGGTGATGCCAGCCTGGCGCTATTGCCGCTGGGTACCGCCAACGATTTCGCACGGGCTGCCGGTGTGCCGCTGGAGCCGGACCAGGCTCTGAACCTGCTGGAGTTGCCGGCGCGGGCGATCGACCTGGGCGAGGTGGGCGGGCAGGTGTTCCTCAACATGGCCACCGGCGGTTTCGGCAGCCAGGTCACGGCCAGCACTTCCGAGGACCTGAAGAAGGTGATCGGTGCCGCGGCCTATCTGTTCACCGGGCTGTCGCGTTTCAGCGAGCTGCGTGCGGCCTCGGTGGAGCTGCAAGGTCCGGATTTTCACTGGCAAGGTCAGTTGCTGGCCCTGGGAATCGGCAACGGCCGCCAGGCCGGCGGCGGGCATGTGCTGTGCCCGCAGGCGCAGGTGGACGACGGGCTGCTCGATATCAGCATCCTGCCGGCGCCGCAGGAGGTGGTCGGCACTTTGCGTGACCTGCTGAGCGAGGGCCTGGGGCTGGACAATCTGTTCGTTCGCGCGCGCCTGCCGTGGGTCGAGATCAAGAGCGCCGAAGGCCTGGATATCAACCTCGATGGCGAGCCGCTGCAAGGCGACAGCTGGCGCTTCAGTGCGCTGCCGGGGGCGTTGCGCGTGCACCGGCCCGCCGAGTCTCCGCTGCTCAGTCGTCCAGGCTGATGATCTGTTCGCGCACGGCGAACAGCACCAGGCCCGCCACGTCGTAGATCTGCAGGCGTTTCATGATCTGCGAGCGGTGGGTCTCGACGGTTTTGATGCTCAGGCCCAGGCCGTTGGCGATTTCACGGGTGGATTTGCCGCGCACGATCAGGCGCAGGATTTCCAGCTGGCGCGCCGTGAGGTTGTGGTTCTCGACGGCCTCGGGCTTGCTGCTCTGGGCGCGCAGTAACGCCTGGTTGATCACGGTATGCGCGATGGCCGGGCTCAGGTAGCGCTCGTCGCTGCGCAGCGCGGCCAGTGCCTGCTCCAGTTCGGTGGCGGTGGTGTCCTTGAGCAGGTAGCCATGGGCGCCGATTTCCAGTGCGCGCATGATCAGCTCGGGGTCGGTGTGCATCGACAGGATCAGCACCTTGCTGCGACAGCCGGCAGCCTTCAGGCGGCCCAGGGCCTCCAGGCCCCCGGTCGAGCGCATCGAGATGTCCAGCAGCACGATATCCGGGTCCAGGCGCTGCACCAGTTCGAGCAGTTGGCTACCGTCGTTGGCCTCGCCTACCACGGCGTAGCCGGGTATGTCGGCGACCAGGGCGCGTACGCCGGCGCGAATCAGGGAGTGGTCATCCACCAGCAACAGATTACAGATCATGGGGTTTACTTGTATTGGCGCGTTCACGGGCACGCGGTGGCCAGGGGAACAGTACGTCGATGTGGGTGCCCTGGCCGGGTTGGCTGTTCACGCTCAGCCGGCCATTGAGCAGGTTGACCCGTTCACTCATGCCGGCCATGCCGCGCTGGCCCTCCTCGCCGGGGGCGGCAGCAGGCGTGAAGCCCTGGCCGTCGTCGCTGATCGATAGCGCCAGGCCTTCGGGGGTGCGCTCGATGCGCACGCTCAGGTTGCGTGCCCGGGCGTGTCGCAGAATGTTGGTGACGGCTTCCTGGGTAATGCGAAAGGCAGCGATGGCCATGTCTTCCGGAATACCACCCAGGCGCTGCCTGCACTCCAGGCTCCAGTGCACGTCGGTGTTTTCCAGGGTGCGCAGCAGGTGCGCGCGCAGGCTCGCTTCAAGCCCCAGGCTGGCCAGTTGGCGTGGGTTGAGGATCGCCGACACATCACGCACGTTGGCCAGGGTGTCGTCCAGGGTGCTGCGCAATGTGGCGCAGTGTTCCTGCAGGTCGGCCGGCATGCGCCGTTGCAGCCAGTCTGCCTGCAGCTTGGCGGCTGTCAGCAGTTGGCCGATATCGTCATGCAGTTCGCGGCTCAGACGCTGGCGTTCGCTCTCCTGCACCTCGAGCAGGCGGTGGGCCAGCTCCTGGGGGCGCATGGCGATCGAGCGCGCGGCCTGGCGCAATTGCCAGCCAATTCCGAGCAGGGCGGCCAGCTGCAGTGCCAGCAGGCTGCCGGGCATCGGTGCCGCACGCAGGTACAGGTACAGGTTGGCCGCCGCCGACACCAGGCACAGCAGGGCGCTCAGCCAATGCAGCAGAGAAGCGCCCGGAGGGCCGCGCTTGAGTGTCTTGAGGCTTGAGAGCATAGGGAATGAAGCCACTGAAGTATCGCTGTTGAAAGCCGGTCGAATATCGCCCAACAGGCGTTTGGGGCAACGCCTGGATTTAACTTTGTGCAGTTTTGCCAACACTGGAATCAGACGATTTCAAGTGTGCTGAAAACGCCAAACTTCAGCACCGTGCATTGTCGGTGTGCAATTTGCGTCGGGCATAGTATCACTTCGCTTGGAAATGGTCGCGGGGCGTGAAAGATGTCCGAACTGTCAGTTTTACGGGCTGGTACGGTCGTTCCGGATGACGCAAAGTCTAGCACTTTGCTATCACTGGTGGCGATACACAACTTGTCCTATATGCGCTGATATTGTTTTTGTATACAGCTGACAGAAACTCGCCGCCCACGCGTAAGTTAATGCTTAGTGTTGTGGGAAAGTGCTTTGAAATGATGTGCGGCGGGGAAATTTCCCACGCCGGTTAGTTGTGCAACTTCATGCGCCCAGGGCGGGTGCAGGGGCGGCGGGTGTGGCGGTCGCCTTGGCCGGTTCTGCGTGCAACTGCCGGAAGGTCTGTTCCAGTTCCTCCAGCAAGGCCAGTTGCTCCTGGGGGTCGAGGTTCAATTGGCCGGTGTGCGGGTCGATCAGTTCAAGCTGCCAGGCCAGCAGGCTCAGGCAGGCTTTCAGCTTGGGCAGTGCAGCGTGAAGGCGCGCGCGGCATTGCTGCGGTTCGAGCACATGACAGAGTTGGCGACAGAAGTCGGCGATCTGCGTCTGGGCCTGCAGGTGGGCACGCTCGGCCAGTGTGCCGAGGGTGTTCAGCAGGCAGTCGCACGCGTCGGTATCGTGGCCGATCAGGTCAAGGTGCGACAGGCACTCCTGAGCGCGGGTCAGCAGTACGTGGGCATCGACCTGAAAGTCGTGTAGGGCGCTGATGTCCGCAGTGGTGTCGGACATCAGTCGTTTCCTGCCAGGCGCAGACTGCGGATGGGGGCTGAAACGCCCTGGAGCCGGTGTTTTGGCAAGACGCTAGCATTGGTTGTGGACAACAAGGCAGTAGCGAGCAAAAGCCTGACTCCATTCATGCAATGAGAATGGCGTCACATTAATGGCTAAAGGATATTGCGAACATCAGGTCTCGCCCGATTGTGGCTAGGGGTTTCCCTGATGGCATTGGCTTGGTGTGATCGCTGATGACCTGCCGCGACTGCAAAACTGTCAGCGCAGTAAACCATGATGCTAAAGTGACATCAATGCCCCCCGCAGCATTTTATTTTGGGGGGTCAAGCCAAGACGAACGCGGCCGATACACGGTTGATAATTCAATTTTTGCGACACGCCTGGGGGTTGTTTAATGGCTGGCATTCTCGACACGGTAGACCAAAGGACGCAGCTGGTAGGCGAGAACCGTCTGGAAATCCTCATGTTTCGCCTGGCCGGGCGCCAACTGTTCGCGATCAACGTGTTCAAGGTGCAGGAAGTGCTGCAGATGCCCAAGTTGACCCTGATGCCGCAACGCCATGCGTATGTGTGCGGCGTGGTCAACCTGCGTGGGCAGACCCTGCCGGTGATCGACCTGTCCCAGGCCATCGGCATGCGCCCACTGGAGCCGGGGCCCAACAGCACCATCATCGTCACCGAGTACAACCGTTCGGTGCAGGCGTTCCTGGTGGGAGGCGTGGACCGTATCGTCAACATGAACTGGGAGGCGATCATGCCGCCGCCCACCAGTGCCGGGCGTCAGCATTACCTGACGGCCATCAGCAAGGTCGACGAGCAACTGGTAGAAATCATCGACGTGGAGAAAGTACTGGCCGAAATCGTGCCGTACAACGCCAAGGTGTCCCGCGACAAGCTGGAAGACCCGGTACTGGCGCAGGCGCGAGGGCGGGAGGTGCTGCTGGTGGACGACTCCACCGTGGCCCTGGCGCAGTTGCGTGAAACCCTGAGCCAGCTGGGGGTGAAGATGCATGTGGCCAGCGATGGCCTCAAGGCACTCAACCTGCTCAAAGGCTGGGCGGATGCCGGTGAGGACGTGTGCTCGAAGTTGCTGATGGTCTTCACCGATGCCGAAATGCCGGAAATGGACGGCTACCGCCTGACCACCGAGATCCGCAACGACCCGCGCCTGCGCAGCCTGTACGTGGTACTGCACACGTCCTTGTCGGGCAGCTTCAACGAGTCGATGGTGAAGAAGGTCGGTTGTGACAACTTTTTGTCCAAGTTCCAGCCCGACAAGCTGGTGGATGTGGTGCGCCAGCGCCTGATGCTGGACGAAGCGACCGTCTGAGCCGGCACCAAGGGCCGGGCAGCGGTTGCCCGGCCTTCGGTGTAAGCTTGCGCCTTTATCATCCGGAGCCGGCCCATGCGTCTGAGCGCGTTGTATCGTTACCCACTCAAGTCGGCCCAGGCGCAAGCCATGGGCCAGTCGCCGTGCGGCCTGCTGGGCTTGCTGGGTGACCGGCGCTGGATGCTGGTGGAGCAGGACAACGGACGTTTCCTGACCCAGCGCGCCTACCCGCAGATGAGCCAGTTATCGGCGCTGTACGACGCCGATGGCGGTCTGGTGCTCAGTGCCCCGGGTTTTGACCCCTTGCAGGTGGCGGTGCCGCAAGCGGACGCCAATCTGCGTGGGGCGACCATCTGGCGCGACACCCTGCGCGTACCGGATGCAGGCGATGCGGCGGCCGACTGGTTGAGTCGCTTCATCGGCAAGCCGGTGCGCCTGGTGCATGTGCCCGAGCCGCGTACCCGCTATCTGCCGGCCGGCTACGGTGAGAACAGCGACCGTGTGGCCTTCGCCGATGGTTTCCCCTTGCTGCTGATCGGCCAGGCGTCGCTCGACGACCTGGTACAGCGGGTTGGGCGCCCCTTGGAGATGCTGCGCTTTCGGCCCAATCTGGTGGTCGAGGGCAGTGCGGCATATGCCGAGGATGGCTGGAAGCGCATTCGCATTGGCCAGCAGACCTTTCGGGTGCTTTCCCCGTGCACGCGCTGCATCCTCACCACCCTCGACCCGCAGACCGGCGAGCGCAGCCCCGATCGCGAACCCTTGACCACGCTCAAGACCTATCGGCAGAAGGAGGGGGATGTGCTGTTCGGCCAGAACCTGGTGGCCGACGGCGAGGGCATGCTGGAGGTGGGCATGGCGGTCGAGGTGCTGGAATAGCGACGGGCCGCTTCGCCAGCAAGGCTGGCCCCTGCACACGCACCGTCGCCTCCACAAGGTTGCGCTTCGACGTTGCCGGCGAAGCGCTGATTACCGCTTACTGATCGTCGAAAAACCGCTCGTGCCAATCCACCAGTGGCTGCGGTGAATTGAGTTTCTGCCCGTAGATCACCGAATACGACAGCACGTTCTGCACGTACTGGCGGGTCTCGTCGAACGGAATCGACTCCACCCATACGTCGAAGCTCAGGTGATCGGCGCCGCGCAGCCACTGGCGCACGCGTCCGGGGCCGGCGTTGTAGGCGGCCGAGGCCAGCACCCGGTTGCCGTTGAACTGGCCGTGCACCTGGCTCAGGTAGGCGGCGCCCAGCTGGATGTTCTTGTCCGGGTTCAGTACCTGCGCCGGCGAAGCCAGCGGGATGTTGAACTTGCGCGCCGTCTCCTTGGCGGTGGCCGGCATCAGCTGCATCAGGCCGCTGGCACCCACGTGGGAGCGGGCGTCGTCCATGAAGGCGCTTTCCTGGCGGGTGATCGCGAATACCCAGCTCGAGTGCAGGCCGCGTACCTTGGCTTCGCGTACCAGGGTATCGCGGTGGGCCATCGGGAAGCGGATATCCAGGTCGTCCCAGTACTGGGCCTGGCTGATGGTGCGGATGGCCGGGAAGTACCAGCGCATTTCATAGGCCAGGCGCGCCTGGGCGACCATCTCGTCGCGGCTGAAATGACGGCTGACGTGGTACCACTCGCGGCGCCCGTCAACGATCTGGCCGCGGGCATGGAATTCCAGCGCGCGCCGCACGCCGGGGGTGTTGCGTACCTTGTTGATCAGTTGCTGGCTGAGCACCAACGGCTTGTTGTTGAGCTGGTAGGGGGTCTGTGCACGATCGGCGGCCAGGAACCCGTAGAAGTCGCGCTCTCGCGCTACCGTCTTGTACAGCAGTGGAATCTGCGGGTTCTTCGGCTGCGCCAGCTCCAGGCTGCGCGCCTGCCAGTAGCGCCAGCGGTTGGTGGTGGCCAGGTCCTGGGGCAGGCGTTTGGTCAGCTCGTAGGCATCTTCCCAGCGGCCCAGGCGCAGCAGCAGGCGCAGGCGCCATTCGGTCACGGTGTTGTCGCGCAGCTCGGGGTCGTACTGGGTCATCAAGCCCAGGGCGCGGGGGTCGTAGCGCCGTGCCAGGGTAAGGCCGATTTCGCGGGCGATCGCCACCTTCTCGTCGCGGGAGAAATGCATGCGATTGGCGTAGTCGTCGAGCAGCGCCATGGCCCGCTCCGGGTCCTGGCGCGCCAGGCGGCGCAGGCCCAGGCTGACCACGTCGGACATCGCTTCGTTGACCGGGGTGAAGCGCCCGGGGTTGTTGAGCAGTTCGGGCTTCTGCGCCACATCCACCAGCAGGCGGCCTTGCGGGCCCAGGGTGTTCAGGCCTTTGATCAGGGTGTTGGCCAGGGCGTAGTTGCGCGCCTGGGCCGCGAGCTTGATGCGCTCCCAGCGCTTCTGTTCGGTCAGCTGGCCCTCGGCGGCCCAGCGGTCGAACAGCACGTCACAGGCCGCCGGCTGCGACTTGCCCACCAGCCACAGCTTGTCGGCGGTGGCATAGCCCTCGGCGCGCAGGTTGTGGCTGAGCTGATACTGGCCGTTGAGGCAGTCGAGCTCGGTGAAGTTCAGCTTGGGGTCGTAGTACTTGACGAAGGGTTGCCAGTCGCCGCGCTCTGCCAGCCAGCGCAACCAGCGCAGTTTCATCCAGTTGGCCTGGGGCAGGTCGCCATGCTCGGCAAGAAACTTCTCGATCTCGGCGTTGCTGGCGCTCTTGAGGCGCGCCGTCAGTTCGTCGTAGGCCAGGTAGGGCTCCAGCGGATAATCACGCAGGGCCTGTTCGTAACGGCGGTAAGGGCCGCTGTCGCCCTTGGCCAGGGCACGCTTGGCTTCATCGTAGTACTGGCGTTGCTGGGTGAGATCGGCGGCCTGGACGGTGCTGGCCGCGGTGGCGGAAAAAAGCAGACAGGATACGAGGCTGAGCAGGCTGCGGCGCATGATACTTCCGGACAGTTTGACCAAAACGAGTGTCGGCGGCGCCAGCACTGGTGGGATTACGTGCTTAAGCTTAGCCGTTTGCCGGGGGCGGAAGAAAGCATTGTGCTTGTATCGGCATGTAATGCAGGACTGCGGTCGGCACGCCGGTCGCGCTTAATGTGAAGCAGGCGCAACTCAGGTAGAATGCGCCCCCGGTTTTTGGAGAAGATCATGACCCTGCTCAAATTAAGCGATGTGTCCCTTGCGTTCGGCGCCATGCCGTTGCTGGACAAGGTGTCCTGGCAGATCGCCCGTGGTGAGCGGGTCTGCATCATCGGCCGCAACGGCACGGGCAAGTCGAGCATGCTGCGCCTGGTCAAGGGCGACCAGAAGCCCGACGAAGGCGATGTGTGGCGTGCCCCGGGCCTGAAGATCGGCGAGCTGCCGCAGGAACTGCCGGTGGCCGACGGGCGCACCGTGTTCGATGTGGTTGCCGAAGGCCTGGACGGTGTCGGTGCATTGCTCGCCGAGTATCACCACCTGAGCCAGAACATTCACACCGACGCCGACCTGGAAAAGCTCATGCACGTGCAGAGCGACCTTGAGGCGCGCGATGGCTGGCGCTTGCAGCAACTGGTCGACAGCACCCTGAGCCGCCTGCAGCTGCCGGCCGACAAGACCCTGGCCGAGCTGTCCGGTGGTTGGCGTCGGCGTGTGCTGCTGGCCCAGGCGCTGGTGTCCGAGCCCGACCTGCTGCTGCTCGACGAACCGACCAACCACCTGGACATCGGTGCCATCGCCTGGCTTGAAGATGCCCTGAGCGGTTTTGGCGGCGCCGTGCTGTTCATTACCCACGACCGTTCCTTCCTGCAGAACCTGGCCACGCGCATCCTCGAACTGGACCGAGGCGGGTTGATCGACTGGAACGGCGACTACGCCAGCTTCCTGGTGCACAAGGAAGCTGCGCTGGCTGCCGAAGAGACTGCCAACGCGCTGTTCGACAAGAAACTGGCCCAGGAAGAGGTGTGGATCCGCCAGGGCATCAAGGCCCGGCGTACCCGCAACGAAGGCCGCGTGCGCGCCCTCAAGGCACTGCGTGTGGAACGCAGCGAGCGTCGCGAGCGCCAGGGCAAGGCCAACATCCTGCTCGACGTGGCGGAAAAGTCCGGCAAGCAGGTGATGGTGCTGGAAAACGTCAGCTTCGCCCACCCCGATGGCCCTTACCTGGTCGAGGATTTCTCGATGGTCCTGCAGCGCGAGGACCGTATCGGCCTGCTGGGTGCCAACGGTACCGGCAAGACCACGCTGCTCAAGCTGATGCTGGGCGACCTGGAGCCAAGCTCGGGCAAGGTGGAGTCGGGCACGCGTCTCGAAGTGGCCTACTTCGACCAGTTGCGCCATCAGCTTGACCTGGAAAAGACCGTGATCGAGAACATGGCCGAAGGCCGTGACTTCATCGAGATCGATGGGCAGAACCGTCACGTACTGAGCTACCTGGGCGACTTCCTGTTCAGCCCCCAGCGTGCACGCACGCCGGTCAAGGCGTTGTCCGGTGGCGAGCGTGCGCGCCTGCTGCTGGCCAAGCTGTTCAGCAAGCCGGCCAACCTGCTGGTGCTCGACGAGCCGACCAACGACCTGGACGTGGAAACCCTGGAGCTGCTCGAAGAGGTGCTGGCGGGTTTCAAGGGCACCGTGCTGATGGTCAGTCACGACCGGGCGTTCCTCGACAACGTGGTCACCAGCACCCTGGTGTTCGAAGGCGAGGGCAAGGTGCGTGAGTACGTGGGCGGCTATCAGGATTGGATTCGCCAGGGCGGTTCGCCCAAGCTGCTCGGCGTGACCGAAAGCAAGTCGGGCAAGTCCGAGCTCAACAGTGCGGTGGTCGAGGCCGTTGCACCCGAGCCTGCGGCAGCGCCGGTGGTCAATGAAGGCAAGAAGAAGCTCAGCTACAAGCTGCAGCGCGAGCTGGAGGCGCTGCCGGGGCAGATCGATGCCCTGGAGCAGAAGATGGCTGCGGTGCAGGCGGAGATTTCCGATGCAGGCTTCTATCAGCGGCCAATCGACCAGACCACCGCCGTGCTGGCCAGCCTCGAGAAGCTGCAGGGCGAGCTGGACACACTGGTGGAGCGTTGGGCCGAGCTCGACAGCTGATATGAAGAAGGCCCGCTGTGTCCAACAGCGGGCCTTCTGGTATCAGTCGGCCTTCTTCTGCAGGCGTACCGCCAGCACATCGCACGGTGCGCCGTGCAGCACGTCATTGGCGGTGGAGCCCAGCAGCAGCGCCAGGCCGTGGCGGCCA
Source organism: Pseudomonas sp. MF6396 (assembly GCF_002018915.1). Taxonomy (NCBI): domain Bacteria; kingdom Pseudomonadati; phylum Pseudomonadota; class Gammaproteobacteria; order Pseudomonadales; family Pseudomonadaceae; genus Pseudomonas; species Pseudomonas sp. MF6396. The sequence continues at coordinate 107,730 of NZ_MVOK01000002.1, forward strand.
TGGCTGCCGACCACGATCAGGTCGCACTTCTGGTCCTTGGCCAACTGGTGGATCTCCTGGCGAGGCTGGCCGTAGGTCAGGTGGGAATCGCCGCGGTTGATCTCCGGATACTTGTTGAACAGGCGGTCCATGCGCTCCTTGGCCTGGTCGAACTGTTGCTGCTGCAGTTGCGACAGGTCCATCGGCACGTCGCCGCCGAAGGCCATGGCCATGGGCTCGACGATATGTACCAGGGAAACCTTGGTGCCGTTGGGCGTGGCCAGCTCGCGAGCGCGCTTGATCACCGGGTCGCATTCTTCGGTCAGGTCGACGGCGACCAGAATGTGTTCGTAGGGCATGAGGGCTCTCCTGACAATCGCGATAGTTAAAGTATGGTCGGTTTCAGGCTGATCGCATCGATGTCGGCTAACCAGCTCATTTGCAAAGTCTTTATAGGAATAACAGATATGACGTTCTGGGTAGTAGTGTCAATCCTTGCGCTGATGCTCAGCCCCATGGTCTGGCTGTTGCCCTCGCGTCGCACCAGCGGGCGCATGGCCCTGCGCCTGGAGGCGCGGCGCATGGGGCTGGCCATGCAGCTCACCCCGCAGACCTGGCCGCACTGGCTGCCCGAAGAGCCGCCGCATACCTGCGCGCAGTATCATTGCGCGCGCCGTCGCGGGCATGCCGACAGCTGGAGCTACTGGCAGGTGACACCAGGGGTGTGGCTCAACCAGTGGCGCGAGCCCTGCGAAGATGCGCGCGTGCTCGAGCACCTGTCGCGCCTGCCGGCGAGTGTCTACAAGGTCGAGGCCAACCCGCAGATGATCGCGTTGTGCTGGGGAGAGAAGGGGGATGCCGCAGCGTTGCAGGACATTGCCCGGTTGCTCAAGGCGCTGGCGTGACCCGTGAGTCGTGTGATTGAACGCCAGCGCCAGCCCCATGGCGGGGCCGGCAACTGAATAAAAAAGGCCAGGCAGGCCGGAAACTTCTTCGATGCCCTCAGTGTAGCTGCGCTTTATCCCTTCGCCGCCTCTCTCGTGCGTATCCATGGCCGATCACCTGCATGAATGATGGCCAATCACCTACAGGCTGAACCCGCACCCCTTCGCTCAAAATGACCGTAAAGTCGCGTTTTGCTCGTGCTTTTGGGTATTTGACAACGGCAGGCTTTTCGGTGAATGTGTCCGTACCCAAATCAAACGGGCGTATGAATTGAGCGTTTGTATGTCACATGACGCTCGCAGAATCCCGACTATCGCGCTGACGGGTGTGCCTGGTGCCGAATTTCGTGCCAGCGTTCGGCGTGTACAGTTCAGCTTCCATATCGTGGAGATCAGTTGATGATTTACGAAGGTAAAGCCATCACGGTTAAGGCTCTTGAAAGCGGCATCGTCGAACTGAAGTTCGACCTCAAGGGTGAGTCCGTCAACAAGTTCAACCGTCTTACCCTGAATGAATTGCGTCAGGCCGTAGACACCATCAAGGCAGATGCGTCGATCAAAGGTGTGATCGTCAGCAGCGGCAAGGACGTGTTCATTGTCGGCGCCGACATCACCGAATTCGTCGACAACTTCAAGCTGCCGGATGCGGAGCTGGTTGCAGGCAACCTCGAAGCCAACAGAATCTTCAGCGATTTCGAAGATCTCGATGTACCGACTGTTGCCGCCATCAACGGCATCGCGCTGGGCGGCGGCCTGGAAATGTGCCTGGCGGCCGACTTCCGCGTCATGTCGACCAAGGCCAAGATCGGCCTGCCTGAAGTCAAGCTGGGTATCTACCCGGGCTTCGGCGGTACCGTACGCCTGCCGCGCCTGATCGGCGCCGACAATGCCATCGAATGGATTGCCGCCGGCAAGGAGAACCGTCCTGAAGACGCACTGAAAGTCGGTGCCGTCGATGCAGTGGTGGTCCCGGAGAAACTTCAGGAAGCTGCCCTGGAACTGATCAAGCGCGCCATCAGCGGCGAGCTCGACCACAAGGCCAAGCGCCAGCCGAAGCTGGAAAAGCTCAAGCTCAACGCCATCGAGCAGATGATGGCCTTCGAGACCGCCAAGGGTTTCGTGGCAGGTCAGGCAGGCCCGAACTATCCGGCGCCGGTCGAAGCCATCAAGACCATTCAGAAAGCCGCCAACTTCGGGCGTGACAAGGCACTGGAAGTCGAAGCCGCCGGCTTCGTCAAGCTGGCCAAGACCTCGGCAGCCCAGAGCCTGATCGGCCTGTTCCTGAACGATCAGGAACTGAAGAAAAAGGCCAAGGCCTACGACGAGATCGCCCAGGACGTGAAGCAGGCCGCCGTACTCGGTGCCGGCATCATGGGTGGCGGCATCGCCTATCAGTCGGCCTCCAAAGGCACGCCGATCCTGATGAAGGACATCAACGAGCACGGTATCGAGCAGGGCCTGGCCGAAGCCGCCAAGCTGCTGGTCAGCCGCGTCGACAAGGGTCGCATGACCGCCGCGAAAATGGCTGAAGTGCTCAACGGCATCCGTCCGACCCTGTCCTACGGCGACTTCGGTCATGTGGACCTGGTGGTGGAAGCCGTGGTCGAAAACCCCAAGGTCAAGCAGGCCGTGCTGGCCGAGGTCGAAGACCAGGTCAAGGCGGACACCATCCTGGCTTCCAACACCTCGACCATTTCCATCAGCCTGCTGGCCAAGGCCCTCAAGCGTCCGGAAAATTTCGTCGGCATGCACTTCTTCAACCCGGTGCACATGATGCCGCTGGTGGAAGTGATCCGTGGCGAGAAGTCCAGCGAACTGGCGGTGGCCACTACCGTTGCCTATGCCAAGAAGATGGGCAAGAACCCGATCGTGGTCAACGACTGCCCGGGCTTTCTGGTCAACCGCGTGCTGTTCCCGTACTTCGGCGGTTTCGCCAAGCTGGTGAGCGCCGGTGTGGACTTCGTGCGCATCGACAAGATCATGGAAAAATTCGGCTGGCCGATGGGCCCGGCGTACCTGATGGACGTGGTCGGCATCGACACCGGCCACCACGGCCGCGACGTGATGGCCGAGGGCTTCCCGGACCGCATGAAGGATGACCGTCGCTCGGCCATCGACGTGCTCTACGAAGCCAAGCGCCTGGGCCAGAAGAACGGCAAGGGTTTCTATGCCTACGAGGCCGACAAGCGCGGCAAGCAGAAGAAGGTTGCCGACCCGTCGGTGCTCGAAGTGCTCAAGCCGATCGTCTACGAGCAGCGTGAAGTCAGCGACGAGGACATCATCAACTGGATGATGATCCCGCTGTGCCTGGAGACCGTGCGCTGCCTGGAAGACGGCATCGTCGAGACGGCGGCCGAGGCCGACATGGGCCTGGTCTACGGCATCGGTTTCCCTCCGTTCCGTGGCGGTGCACTGCGCTACATCGATTCGATCGGTGTGGCTGCGTTCGTTGCCCTGGCTGACCAGTACGCCGACCTGGGCGCGCTGTACCACCCCACCGAGAAGCTGCGCGAGATGGCCAAGAACGGCCAGAGCTTCTTCGGTTAAGCGCCCAACGACTAGAGCGAGAATATTGTATGAGCTTGAATCCAAGAGACGTCGTGATCGTCGACTTCGGTCGTACGCCGATGGGCCGCTCCAAGGGCGGCATGCACCGCAACACCCGCGCCGAAGACATGTCGGCGCACCTGATCAGCAAGCTGCTGGAGCGCAACGTCAAGGTCGACCCGAGTGAAGTCGAGGACGTGATCTGGGGCTGCGTGAACCAGACCCTGGAGCAGGGCTGGAACATCGCGCGCATGGCTTCGCTGATGACCCAGATCCCGCACACTGCGGCCGGCCAGACTGTCAGCCGCCTGTGCGGTTCGTCGATGAGCGCGCTGCACACGGCCGCCCAGGCGATCATGACCGGCAACGGCGATGTGTTCGTGGTCGGCGGTGTCGAGCACATGGGCCACGTGAGCATGATGCACGGCGTGGACCCCAACCCGCACATGTCGCTGTATGCGGCCAAGGCCTCGGGCATGATGGGCCTGACCGCCGAGATGCTGGGCAAGATGCATGGCATCAGCCGTGAGCAGCAGGACGCCTTCGGTCTGCGTTCGCACCAGCTCGCCCACAAGGCGACGGTCGAAGGCAAGTTCAAGGACGAAATCATCCCGATGCAGGGCTATGACGAGAACGGCTTCCTCAAGGTCTTCGACTACGACGAAACCATTCGCCCGGACACTACCCTGGAAAGCCTGGCGGCGTTGAAGCCGGCGTTCAACCCCAAGGGCGGCACCGTGACAGCGGGTACCTCCTCGCAGATCACCGACGGCGCCTCGTGCATGATCGTGATGTCGGCCCAGCGTGCCCAGGACCTGGGCATCCAGCCGCTGGCGGTGATCCGCTCGATGGCGGTGGCCGGCGTGGACCCTGCGATCATGGGCTACGGCCCGGTGCCGGCAACCCAGAAAGCCCTCAAGCGTGCGGGCCTGAGCATTGCCGATATCGACTTCTTCGAGCTCAACGAAGCCTTCGCTGCACAGGCCCTGCCAGTGCTCAAGGATCTGAAAGTGCTCGACAAGATGGATGAGAAGGTTAACCTGCACGGCGGCGCAATCGCCCTGGGTCACCCTTTCGGTTGCTCCGGTGCGCGGATTTCCGGCACTCTGCTCAATGTCATGAAGCAGAATGGCGGTACCCTGGGTGTTTCGACCATGTGCGTCGGCCTTGGTCAGGGGATCACCACCGTCTTCGAACGCATCTAAGCGTTTCGTTGTCGGAAGCCGGGGCCTTGTGCCCCGGTTTTTTGCTTTTTGCAGATTTTTTTTCAAGAGGGTTGGCAGCATGCAGATACAACCAGGCGTATACCGGCATTACAAAGGGCCTGAGTATCGTGTATTCGGTGCCGCGCGCCATTCCGAGACCGAGGAGTGGGTGGTGTTCTACCAGGCCCTGTACGGCGATTTCGGCCTGTGGGTACGGCCGCTTTCGATGTTCACCGAGTCGGTCGAGGTTGACGGCGAGCACGTGCCGCGCTTTGCTTTGGTCGAGGCCGAACCCGAGCTGTTTTCGCGTGCCGATGCGCAAGTGGGCTAACCTTCGGCGCTTGACCTCACTCTGTTGCCACTATATATAGCGGTGCCACGTCAGGTACCTGCCGTGTTTTTATTTTCGTTATTCAGGAATTTTCCGATCCATGGGCAAATCGCTGGTCATTGTGGAATCCCCGGCTAAGGCCAAGACCATCAACAAGTACCTGGGCAACCAGTACGTGGTGAAGTCGAGTATCGGCCATATCCGAGACCTGCCCACCAGCGGTTCCGCCAGCAAGGAGCCTGCTGCCAAGCGCGGCAAGGCTGCTGCCGGCGAGGCACCCGCGCTGTCGCCGAAAGAAAAGGCGCGCAAGCAACTGGTGGCGCGCATGGGCGTCGACCCGGACCACGGCTGGAAGGCCAAGTACGAGATCCTTCCGGGCAAGGAAAAGGTCATCGAGGAGTTGCGCCGCCTGGCCAAGGATGCCGACACCATCTATCTCGCAACCGACTTGGATCGCGAGGGGGAAGCCATTGCCTGGCACCTGCGCGAAGCCATCGGTGGGGATGACAGCCGCTACAAGCGCGTGGTGTTCAACGAAATCACCAAGAAGGCCATCCAGGAGGCCTTCTCCCAGCCGGGCGAGCTGGACATCGACCGTGTCAATGCACAGCAGGCGCGTCGCTTCCTCGACCGCGTGGTGGGCTACATGGTCTCGCCACTGCTGTGGCAGAAGATCGCCCGTGGCCTGTCGGCCGGCCGGGTGCAGTCGGTGGCCGTGAAGCTGGTGGTGGAGCGTGAGCGCGAGATTCGCGCATTCATCCCCGAAGAGTACTGGGAAGTGCACGCCGACCTGGGTACTGCCAAGGACGCCAAGGTGCGCTTCGAGGTGGCTCGCCAGAACGGCGAGGCCTTCAAGCCGCTCAACGAAGCCCAGGCCATGGCCGCGCTGGAGAAGCTCAAGGCTTCCAGCTACACCATTGCCAAGCGTGAAGACCGCCCGACCAGCAGCAAGCCCTCGGCGCCGTTCATCACTTCGACCCTGCAGCAGGCGGCGAGCAATCGCCTCGGCTTCGGCGTGAAGAAGACCATGATGATGGCCCAGCGCCTGTACGAAGCCGGCTACATCACCTACATGCGTACCGACTCGACCAACCTTTCGGTCGATGCGGTGGAAATGGCGCGCAGCTACATCGAAAGCGAGTTCGGCAAGAAGTACCTGCCAGAAGCGCCGATCGTCTACGGCAGCAAGGAAGGCGCACAGGAAGCGCACGAAGCGATCCGACCTTCGGACGTGGCCACGCACCCGACCAAGCTCAGCGGCATGGAACGTGATGCCGAGCGCCTGTACGAGCTGATCTGGCGCCAGTTCCTGGCCTGCCAGATGCCGCCGGCGCAGTACCTGTCGACCACCGTCAGCGTCACGGCGGGCGAGTTCGAGTTGCGTGCCAAGGGCCGTATCCTCAAGTTCGACGGTTACACCCGTGTGTTGCCGCAGCAGAGCAAGCCGGGCGATGACGATGTACTGCCGGAAATGAACCAGGGCGAAGTGCTCAAGCTCATCAAGCTCGATCCGAGCCAGCACTTCACCAAGCCGCCGGCACGTTTCTCGGAAGCGAGCCTGGTCAAGGAAATGGAAAAACGCGGTATCGGTCGTCCATCGACCTACGCGGCGATCATCTCCACCATCCAGGACCGTGGCTATGTGACCCTGCACAACCGCCGCTTCTACTCCGAGAAGATGGGCGACATCGTGACCGAGCGTCTGTCCGAGAGCTTTTCCAACCTGATGGACTACGGCTTCACCGCCGGCATGGAAGAGAACCTCGACGATGTGGCCCAGGGCGAGCGCGACTGGAAAAACGTGCTGGACGAGTTCTATGGCGACTTCAGCAAGAAGCTGCAACTGGCTGAAGATGCCGAAAAGGGCATGCGTGCCAACCAGCCGACCCCGACCAACATTGCCTGCAAGGAATGCGGCAGGCACATGATGATCCGCACAGCCTCCACGGGTGTGTTCCTCGGTTGCTCGGGCTACAGCCTGCCGCCCAAAGAGCGTTGCAAGGCCACCGTGAACCTGGTGCCAGGTGACGAGATTGCCGCCGACGACGAGGGCGAGTCCGAGTCGCGCGTGCTGTTGGGCAAGCACCGCTGCCCGATCTGCGCCACGGCGATGGACGCCTACCTGCTCGACGAGAAACACAAGCTGCACATCTGCGGCAACAACCCCGATTGCACGGGCTACGAGATCGAGGAAGGCAGCTACCGCATCAAGGGCTACGAGGGCCCGAGCCTTGAGTGTGACAAGTGCGGCAGCGAGATGCAGCTCAAGACCGGTCGTTTCGGCAAGTTCTTCGGCTGTACCAACCCGGAGTGCAAGAACACCCGCAAGCTGCTCAAGAGCGGCGAGGCGGCGCCGCCGAAGATGGACGCGGTGAAGATGCCCGAGCTCAAGTGCGAGAAGGTCAACGACACCTATGTGCTGCGTGACGGGGCTTCGGGTCTGTTCCTGGCCGCCAGCCAGTTCCCGAAGAACCGCGAGACCCGCGCCCCCCTGGTGATGGAGATCGTGCCGCACAAGGACGAGATCGATCCGAAGTATCACTTCCTCTGTGAAGCGCCGAAGAAGGACCCGGACGGTCGCCCGACGGTGATCCGCTACAGCCGCAAGACCAAGGAGCAGTATGTGCAGACCGAGGTCGACGGCAAGCCGACCGGCTGGCGAGCGTTCTATGACGGCAAGGCGTGGAAGGTGGAAGACAAGCGCTAAGCGATAGAATCGGCTACAAGAGGCTGCATCTGGTGATCCTGGACGCAGCCTTTTTTTTAGTCAGGTCAGCGAACGGTTGTGAGGTTTGATCGGGACGTTTCTCCGCCAGGGCTGTACACCATCGAGCAGAGGCAAGCAGATGAGTCAGGAAATGTTGGAAGCAGGGCCGCAGTCGGCCAGAATCCTGTCGGTGTTCGATTTCGATGGCACGCTGACCCGCCGTGACAGCTTTGTACCTTTTTTGAGGTTCGCTTTCGGCAACGGCTTTTTTGCTCGCCGCATGCTGCGGATGATCTGGCCAAGCCTGCGCTATATGGGGCGGCGGATCAGCCGCGATGAACTCAAGGCCCAGTTGATCCAGACGTTTCTTGCGGGTGTGAAAGAGCAATGGGTCGCGCAGAAGGCGGTGGCGTTCAAGTCGCAGGCGTGGGCCCGGCTGATGCGCCCGCAGGGCGTGATTTCGGTGAAACAGGAACTGGCCTCTGGTGCTGAGGTGACGATCTGTTCGGCATCGCCGGCGCTGGTGCTCAAGCCCTTTGCCGAACAGTTGGGCATCAAGCTGATCGGCACCGAGCTGGAGGTGATCGATGGCGTGCTGACCGGCAGGATCAGTGGCGACAACTGCCGCTGCGAAGCCAAGGTTCTGCGCCTGGAGGCGGTTTACGGGGTGCTGACGCAGTACCGCATGCGCGCCTGGGGCGACACGCGGGGCGACCATGAGCTGCTGGCCGCGGCTCAGGACGCACACTGGCGGCACTTTCATCCCGCGTGGCAGCGTGGCCGCCTGCGCATCGAAAAGATCTACGGCCCGGTCACCCCGGCCACGTCGAAAGAGTCGGCTGCAACCACGGTTGGCGGTTTGCCGCGCAACGATGACCGCAAGGGCGGTTGAGCCTCACGCCTGCGGTGATTCAGCTTGCGTGCCTGCGATCCATCACAGAAACTGAGCCCCCGCCTCACACTCCCTCGGAGCGCGCCTCGATGGCCCAGGAACTCTATACCCGTACCAACCAGAAGATCTATTTCGCCGGTCTGGCCCTGGAGGCACTGGGCAAGGCGCAGGACAGTCGCGCCATGAACGCCCAGGCGCAGACCCAGGCCGAGCGGGAGTCTGCGCTGTTTCACCTGTATGGTGCGCTGTTGGGGCTGTGTCATGAGATCGGTGGCTATTATCGCTTGCCCCAGGCAACCGCGCTGCGTGCCGAGCAACTGCTGAGCCGTGAAGTACTGGCGACCATCGCCATTCCCGAGCTGGCTGAACTGGTCGAACTCGCCGAGCAGCCTGAAACCTGGCTGGCGCAACTGCTCAGGGCTTATGCCGATTTGTTCCGACCACCTGTCGCGAGCAAGGCGCCCAAAGGTGATGTGACCCAACCGTTGATTCAGGCCGTGAGCCTGGATGAACCCGAGGCGCCAGCGCTGTCGCGCGAAGAACTGGAGGGCTGGCGGCAGAATCTCAAACGCCTCGTGGTGCGTTTTCGCGAAGGTCTGAGTGAGTGCTGATCCTGCCAGTGGCTGGTACAATGCCGGCCTTTCCTGGAGAACAGTCTTTTATGCCCACGTCCTTTCTAGAAATTGTAGAGTTGCCTGACGGTCGCATCGAGTTGCGCCGCGCCGAGGACGAGGGGTCGTTGGTAACCCTGGATTTTTCGGAAGATGCCAAGGCGTTCCTGCAGGGCCAACACGTCGAGGTGGCCAAGGCCATGCTCAGCGTTGGTGTGCAGATGGCCGGCAAGTTGGTTGAAGGCGAGATCGAACAGGAACATGCAGGCCCACGGGTTCTGCACTGACCATCAGTATCCGGCTTCCTCGTCCTGAGGAAGCCTGCTGCATACCCTTCGAGCGTTCAGCGAGTATCAGCCCAGGCGGATATTCAGGCTTTGTGCGTCACCCGCACGGGCAGCATTGGTCAGTTGCAGGCGGGCGCCGTTGCTGACCGGATTGAACCAGGTGACCACCGTATGGCTGCGCCCCAGACGCAGGGCATCACAGGCCAGTTGCAGCGCACTCTGGTTGCCGCGAGGCTGCAGCAGCAGTATGCGTTCGCGGTTGAGCCCTGCGTCCCTCAGCCAGGCCTGGGTAAGGCTGCCGGGCGGGGCGATCAGGGTAAGCCAGCGGGCGTCATGCTCTTCACTCAGTTCGCTCAGGTCGCGTAGCACCGGTGCCAGCAGGCTTTGGCAGTGCTCCAGCGCGCCACGCAAGGACAGCTCGCTGAATGCCTGCGGCTTGTTGCTTTGCCGGGCGGGCTGCCTGGTTTTGACCCGCGGCAGTACCGGCTGGGCCAGGAATGCTTCGAACAAGGGCAACTGTGCTTGCTGTGGTACGTGGGGGAACTGCATGACGCCTCCTTATTAGCGGCGGATAACGCCGACGCTCAAGCCCTCGATGACCAGGTCCTGCTCTTTCAGGTTGACTTCGATAGGGGCGAATTCGGGGTTCTCGGCGATCAGCCAGACCTTGTTGCCTTCCCGTTTGAAGCGCTTGACCGTGACTTCGTCACCCAGGCGGGCTACGACGATCTGACCATTGCGCGCTTCGCGGCAGGTGTGTACGGCCAGCAGGTCGCCGTCGACGATGCCGACGTCCTTCATGCTCATGCCGTGCACACGCAGCAGGTAGTCGGCGCGGGGATGGAAGAAGGCCGGGTTGATGGCGCAGGATTCCTCGATGTGCTGCTGGGCGAGGATAGGGGCACCTGCGGCCACGCGGCCAATGATGGGCAGGGCGTTTTCATCGGGCTTGCTCTCGAGCCCCGGAATGCGGATGCCGCGCGAGGCACCAGGGGTCATCTCGATTGCACCCTTGCGGGCCAGTGCCTTCAGATGCTCTTCGGCGGCGTTGGGGGATTTGAACCCCAGTTCCTGGGCGATTTCCGCGCGGGTGGGCGGGAAGCCGTTGTCTTCGAGGCAGCGCTTGATGAAAGCCAGAATCTCAGCTTGGCGTGGCGTCAGTTTTAGCATGTCGATCGCTCTGTCTTTTTATACAGTGACTGGGATTATATACAGTGATAGCGGCAAGCTACAAGCGGCAAGCTCCAAGCGTGCCCGCAGTTGCCTGCCGCTTCCGGCTTGTGGCTTGTCGCTGCCTTCAATACCATGACCGGCCGGGCACAAAACGCCCGTGCGTACTTGACAGAACCCTGCCTTGAAACGTATGTTTCAAACAAGTGTTTGTCTCGCGGAGTAGTCATGGCCCAGTCGGAAACCGTTGAACGCATTCTCGATGCTGCCGAGCAGCTGTTCGCGGAAAAAGGTTTTGCCGAAACCTCATTGCGGCTGATCACCAGCAAGGCCGGCGTCAACCTGGCGGCGGTGAACTACCATTTCGGTTCGAAGAAGGCGCTGATCCAGGCGGTCTTCTCGCGTTTTCTAGGGCCGTTCTGCCAGAGCCTGGAGCGTGAGCTCGAGCGGCGCCAGGCGCGCCCCGAGCACAAGCCCAGCCTTGAAGAACTGCTGGAGATGCTGGTCGAGCAGGCGCTGGTGGTGCAGCCGCGCAGCGGCAATGACCTGTCGATCTTCATGCGCCTGCTGGGCCTGGCCTTCAGCCAGAGCCAGGGCCACTTGCGTCGTTACCTCGAAGACATGTACGGCAAGGTGTTCCGCCGCTACATGCTGCTGGTCAACGAGGCCGCGCCGCAGATTCCTCCCCTTGAACTGTTCTGGCGCGTGCATTTCATGCTCGGCGCTGCAGCGTTCAGCATGTCGGGCATCAAGGCCCTGCGCGCGATTGCCGAGACCGATTTCGGGGTCAATACCTCGATCGAGCAGGTCATGCGCCTGATGGTGCCGTTCCTGGCCGCCGGCATGCGTGCCGACAGCGGGGTCACGGACGAGGCGATGGCGGCGGCGCAGTTGCGTCCGCGCAGCAAGACCAGCCACGCCCCGGTGCCGGCAAAGGCCTGATTCCCCGGCTGGGCGGCACAGCCGGCTTCGGCTAAGCTAGCGCCCATGCCTATTCTCGATTTGCTGCACATTTCCATCGCCGACCAGTGCCTTTATGGGTTCGCCCAGGGGCGACTGGCGGTGCGTCTTGCGGTGTCCACCGCACTCAATGGCCCGGGCGAGCACAACGGCTCCGGTTGTACACCGCGCGGGCTGCATCAGGTGCGTGCGAAGATCGGCGCGGGCTTGCCCCAGGGCGCGGTGCTGCGCGGGCGTCGCTGGACCGGCGAGGTCTGGACGCCCGACCTGCACGCGCAGTTCCCTGGGCGCGACTGGATTCTCTCGCGCATTCTCTGGCTCAGCGGCCGCGAGCCGGTGCGCAACCGCCTCGGGCCCGTGGATACGTTCCGCCGCTATATCTACCTGCACGGCACGCCCGACAGCGAACCCATGGGTGTGCCGTTGTCCCACGGCTGCATACGCCTGCGCAACGCCGACCTGGTAGCGCTGTTCGACCGGGTGCCTGTGCATTGCCCGGTACAGATCGAAGAAGCCGCCTGCCCCCAGTGGGCGAGCGCGCCCCTCAACTGAAGGATCATTTATGAGTACCCGCCTGCAAGGCTCCCTGATGGTCGACGTGGCCGGCACCTGGCTGACTGCCGAAGACCGCCACCTGCTGCGTCAGCCCGAAGTGGCCGGCCTGATCATCTTTGCCCGCAACATCGAATGCCCGCGCCAGGTGCGCGAACTGAGTGCGTCGATTCGTGCCGTGCGCCCGGACCTGATCCTGGCCGTGGACCAGGAGGGTGGTCGCGTACAGCGCCTGCGCCAGGGCTTCGTGCGCTTGCCCGCGATGCGTGCGATTGCCGACAACCCCAATGCCGAGCGCCTGGCCGAACACTGCGGCTGGCTGATGGCAACCGAAGTGCTGGCGGTAGGGCTCGACTTGAGCTTTGCCCCGGTGCTGGACCTTGACCACCAGCGCAGCGCGGTGGTTGGCAGTCGCGCCTTCGAGGGTGACCCGCAGCGCGCCACCTTGCTTGCCGGTGCCTTCATTCGCGGCATGAACGCGGCGGGCATGGCGGCCTGCGGCAAGCACTTCCCGGGGCATGGCTGGGCCGAGGCGGATTCGCATGTGGCGATACCCACCGACGAGCGCAGCCTGGAGCAGATCCGCGCAGCCGACCTGGTGCCGTTCACGCGCCTGAGCGGGCAGCTGGCGGCGGTGATGCCGGCGCATGTGATCTATCCACAGGTCGACAACCAGCCGGCCGGCTTCTCGCGGCGCTGGCTGCAGGAGATTCTGCGTGGCGAGCTGGGCTTTGACGGGGTGATCTTCAGCGATGACCTGTCGATGGCCGGTGCGCATGTGGTGGGGGACGCCGCCAGCCGTATCGAGGCGGCGCTGAGTGCCGGTTGCGACATGGGCCTGGTGTGCAATGATCGGGCGGCTGCCGAGCTTGCGTTGTCCGCGGCGCAGCGGTTGAGGGTGAGGCCGTCGCCGCGGATCGCGCAGATGCGCGGGCAGGGTTTTGCGCGTACCGATTACCGCCAGCAGCCCCGCTGGCTGGAGGCGCTTGGCGCGCTGAAGGATGCACAACTGATCGACTGAGGTCCTGCGCCGGCAAGGCTGGCTCCTGCAGGTGCTGCGATACCTGTAGGAGCCGGCCTTGCCGGCGAAAGGCTCAACTAATTTTCGCGGCCTGCCGCTTCCCGGGCAACGGCGCAAACAGCGCATCAATGTCTTCATCCGCCAGCTTCCAGTCCCCCGCCTGACGCCCCTCCAGCAAGCCTGCAGCCAGCGCTGCCTTCTCCTGTTGCAACTTCTGGATCTTCTCTTCCACCGTGCCCCGTGTAATCAGCTTGTAGACGAACACCGGCTTGTCCTGGCCGATGCGGTAGGCGCGGTCGGTGGCCTGGTTTTCGGTGGCCGGGTTCCACCACGGGTCATAGTGGATCACCGTGTCGGCCGCGGTGAGGTTGAGGCCGGTGCCGCCCGCTTTGAGGCTGATCAGAAACAGTGGCGTCTGCAGGCTCTGGAACTGCTGCACCGGGGTGCGCCGGTCGCGGGTTTCACCGGTCAGCAGGCTGTAGCGGACGCCACGCTTGTGCAGCTCCTGCTCGATCAGTTCGAGCATCGAGGTGAACTGCGAGAACAGCAGGATGCGTCGCCCTTCGCTGAGCAGTTCGTCGAGCATCTGCATCAGGCTGCCCAGCTTGCCCTTGTCCGAATGGGTGGTTCTTGGCGCAATGCTTTTGACCAGGCGCAGATCGCAGCACACCTGACGCAGCTTGAGCAACGCATCCAGAATCACGATCTGGCTGCGTGCCGCGCCGTTGCGGGTGATTTCCTCGCGGACCTTCCTGTCCATCGCCACCCGCACCGTTTCGTAGGTGTCGCGCTGCGCGTCGCTCAGCTCCACCCAATGCACGATCTCGGTCTTGGCCGGCAGTTCGCGGGCCACCTGTTCCTTGGTGCGGCGCAGCAGGAATGGCTTGATGCGCGCGGCAAGATGCGCCATGCGCTCGACGTCGCCATGGCGTTCGACAGGGGAGCGGTAATCGCGGCTGAAGGCCTTGCTGTCGCCCAGCCAGCCGGGTAGCAGGAAGTGGAAGATCGACCACAGTTCGCCCAGGTTGTTTTCCATCGGTGTGCCGGTCAGGCACAGGCGCTGGTTGGCCTGGATCTCGCGCGCCGCTTCGGCGGCCTTGCTGTTGGCGTTCTTGATGTTCTGCGCTTCATCCAGAATCAGCAGGTGCCAGGGCTGCGCGGTGAAGTGAGCCAGGTCGCGGGGCAGCAGGGCGTAGGTGGTCAGTACCAGGTCGTACTGGTCAAGGTCGGCGAAGTGTCGGGTGCGGCCGGGGCCATGCAGGGCCAACACGCGCAGCTGCGGGGTGAAGTGCTGCGCTTCGTCGAGCCAGTTGGGGATCAGGCTGGTCGGCATCACGGCCAGGGCAGGGCGCTGCAGGCGCCCCGCGTTCTTTTCGGCGAGCAGGTGCGCCAGGGTCTGCAGGGTCTTGCCCAGGCCCATGTCGTCGCCCAGGATCCCGCCGACCTCCAGTTCGCGCAGGGTCTGCAACCAGTTCAGGCCTTCGAGCTGGTAGGGTCGCAGCGTGGCGTTCAGGCCCTCGGGGGCGGCGATGTCGGTACGCCTGGACTCGCGCAGGCGGCGGGTAAAGTCGCGTACCCGGTCGCCGCCGCGCCAGGTCAGCGCCATGTCGTCGATGCTGCTCAGGCGCGCGGCATCCGGCGCTGCCAGGCGCAGCGAAGGCCCGCTGTCATTGCCCAGGTACAGCTCGCCCAGGGTGGCCATCAGCGGCTTGATGCGTGCGTAGGGCAAGGCCACGCGCAGCGCCGGGCTGTCATGGCGGGCGCGGTTCAGGTCGATCAGCAGGTGCTCGTCGTCGCTGCGCCGGGCCAGTTCGCTGGGGCGCAGCAGTTCGGGGTTGCTGCGCAGCAGGTGCAGCACGATCGGCAGCAGGCTGTGGCGCTGGCCGTTGACCACGATGCCCAGCTCCAGGTCGAACCATTCGCGCCCCGGCGCTTCCTCGACATCGGCGTACCAGTCGTCGATGTCATGCAGGTTGAAGGCGAAGTCGGGCCTCACTTCCACCTCCCAGCCGGCTGCACGCAGGGTATCGATGCCGGTGCGGGCGAACTGCAGCCAGGCCTGGTCGTCGGCCATCTGCAGCATTTCGCCGGCGCTGTCGGGCAATGCCTTGCTCTGGCGCGTGGCAACGCTGAAGCCCATTTTCTTCAAGGTCTGGCGCAGCGCCTTTTCGGCGTCTGGCTGACGCTGGATACGCTGGCGGACGTTGCCGTCGATACGGATGACTTCGCTGCTGCTCTTGTCGCTGGTGCGCTGCCCGTCATAGGTGAACGCCAGTGCCGCACGGTGTTGCAACTGGCGCTGCATCTTGCCGGTCTTGGGCATGTAGGCGGTGAATTCGTAGCTGCCCAGGGTGAGGTGCGCAACAGCCGGTACATTTTCGATGACCTGGTTCTGGTAGGTCGCCGTGGCTGGAGGCGGCGGAAAGTCGTTGGCCGTCAGCCGCTCCGTCAGGGTGTACAGCGCCGCTGCGCAATGCTTGCAGTTCTGGCGGACAGGACAGCTGCAGGTGGCGATCAGGAGGGGGTGAACGTCGCCTTCGATCAGCAGGGTCTGCCGGTAGAGGTTGCCGCCGGACCCGTGGCACAGGGTGGTCGCGCCCTTGTCGTCAACCGAAACGAGCCTGACGCGCTTGTTGTCTGCATAGTCAAGCCCTCGGGTGAGGGTCTTGGGGCCGAATTGTTCGCGCCAGAGCTTGCTCTTGAGCGCGCGCTGCAGTGTGGTCGACATGGCTCTACTGTTCCATCATCTCCGCTTCAGCAGGAGAGGTGGTGCGTGTGCCGGCGGCGATCACTTTGAACAGGACCGCCAGGTGCCCGCCATCGAGGAAGGTCAGTTCGTTGTTCTTCACCGTGCTGTTGACCTGCCTGAGCTGTTCGCTCTGGATCACGCTGCCATTGCCATCGAGCTGGTTGACCCAGAAGTTGGCCTGCACTTCGATGAAACGGCCCTGCCTGAGGCTGACATTGCCTTCGACCGGGAAGTGGCCGAACTGCTCCTGGCCCTCGCTGATGGCAACCCGCGACGGTTCGCTGCCTACCTGCTGCTGCCAGGCCTTGTGCAGCAGCACGGTGTAGTTGCTGTCGGCGGCCAGCTTTTCGGCCTGTGCGGTCAGCACCGGCTTGCGCATGTCGTAGTCGCTGGGGGCCTTGGCGCCCTGGCGCCAGTCTTCCGGGGCGAACTGGCTGGTGATCGCGGGCACCGCATTCTGGCGCAGCAGGAACATCTCGACCTGGTACTGGCTGTCGGCAAAGGCGGCCGGCGCAATCAGCGCCAGCAGCAGGGTCAAGCTACGAATTGCACGCATGGATCATCCTTCAAGCAGGTTTCGGGGCGAGTCGTTCGAACAGCGCCTCCACTGTAGTAAAGCGTTCATCGGCGCGTTCCATGGGCACCATGAACTTGAACATCGTCGCGCCTTCGAACTTGTAGCGCTTGGGCTGGCCCTGGATCAGCTTGATCAGCACCAGCGGGTCGACCGGGGTCTCGGCCTCGAATTCCACCCGTCCGCCTTGCGGGCCGGCGTCGACCTTCTTGATGCCCAGCTTCTCGGCCTGCAGCTTGAGCAGGGTCAGGCGCACCAGGTTCTTGGTCGGCTCGGGCAGCAGCCCGAAACGGTCGATCATCTCCACCTGCAGATCCTTCAGGCCATCTTCGTCCACCGCCGAGGCGATGCGCTTGTACAGGATCAGGCGCGCATGCACGTCGGGCAGGTAGTCCTCGGGGATCAGTGCCGGTACGCGCAGGTTGATCTCCGGGCCGCCGCCCAGGGGCTGGTCGAGGTTGGGCTGGGTACCCTTGCGAATCGCCTTGACGGCGCGTTCGAGCATTTCCATGTAGAGGGTGAAGCCCACCGCCTGGATCTGCCCGCTCTGGCCTTCGCCCAGCAGTTCACCGGCGCCGCGGATCTCCAGGTCGTTGGTGGCCAGCACGAAGCCTGCGCCCAGGTCCTGGGTATTGGCGATGGCCTCCAGGCGCTTTTCGGCGTCGGGGGTGATCTGCTGGCGTGGGGGCGTCAGCAGGTAGGCATAGGCCTGGTGGTGGCTGCGCCCCACGCGGCCGCGCAACTGGTGCAGCTGGGCCAGGCCGAACTTGTCGGCACGCTCGATGATGATGGTGTTGGCGCTGGGCACGTCGATGCCGGTCTCGATGATGGTCGAGGCGATCAGCACGTTGAAGCGCTTGTGGTAGAAGTCGCTCATCACCTGTTCGAGTTCGCGTTCGCGCATCTGCCCGTGGCCGATACCGATGCGCGCCTCGGGTACCAGTTCGGCGAGGTCGGCGGCGCACTTCTCGATACTCTTCACGTCGTTGTGCAGGTAGTACACCTGGCCGCCACGCAGCAGTTCGCGCAGCAGCGCCTCCTTGATGGTGCTCTTGTTCTGCTCCATCACGAAGGTGCGCACCGACAGCCGGCGTGCCGGCGGGGTGGCGATGATCGACAGGTCGCGCATGCCCGCCACCGCCATGTTCAGCGTGCGCGGGATCGGCGTGGCGGTCAGGGTCAGGATGTCGACTTCGCTGCGCAGCGCCTTGAGCTGCTCTTTCTGGCGCACGCCGAACCGGTGTTCCTCGTCGATGATGACCAGGCCCAGGTCCTTGAACTTGACGTCGTCCTGCAGCAGCTTGTGGGTGCCGATGACGATGTCGATCTTGCCTTCGGCGAGGTCCGCCACGGCGGCACCGACTTCCTTGGCCGACTTGAAGCGGCTCATCACTTCGACGGTTACCGGCCAGTCGGCAAAGCGGTCGCGGAAGCTGTTGTAGTGCTGCTGGGCGAGCAAGGTGGTGGGCACCAGGATCGCGACCTGGCGCCCGCCGTGCACGGCGATGAAGGCGGCACGCATGGCCACTTCGGTCTTGCCGAAGCCGACATCGCCGCACACCAGGCGGTCCATCGGCTTGGCGGCGAGCATGTCCTCGCGTACCGCTTCGATGGCCGACTGCTGGTCCGGGGTTTCCTCGAACGGGAAGCCGGCACTGAAGGTGGCGTAGTCTACCGACGGGTCGGCAAACGCATAGCCCTTGCGCGCGGCGCGCCGGGCATAGATGTCGAGCAGCTCGGCAGCCACGTCGCGCACTTGTTCGGCCGCCTTGCGCTTGGCCTTCTGCCAGGTCTCGGAGCCCAGACGGTGCAGCGGTGCCAGCGCATCGTCGCTGCCGGTGTAGCGCGCGATCAGGTGCAGGTTGGCCACCGGCACGTACAGCTTGGCGCCTTCGGCGTATTCAAGGGTGAGAAACTCGGCGGCCTGGCCGTCGATCTCCAGTGTCGCCAGGCCCAGGTAGCGGCCCACGCCATGGTCGATATGCACCACCGGGGCGCCTTCGCGCAGCTCGGTAAGGTTCTTGATCACAGCGTCGTTGTTGACGTCGCTGCGCTTTTCGCGGCGCCGACGCTGCATCACGCGCTGGCCGAACAGCGGGCTCTCGGCAACCAGAGCCAGGGCCGGATCGTCCAGCAGCAGGCCGTCGTCCAGTGGTGCGATGGTGATTGCCAGGCGCTGCTTGCTGGCGACGAACTCGTGCCAGCCATCGACGGTTTGCGGGCGCAGTTTCAGGCGTTCGAGCAGTTCCAGCAGCACTTCGCGGCGCCCGGCCGATTCGGCGGTGAACAGCACGCGGCCGGGGAATTGCTCGAGAAACCCCGACAGCGCCGCCAGGGGCTGGTTGGCCTTGGCTTCGATGGCGAGGTTGGGCAGCGTCTGCGCGGCAAAGCGCTCGCGGCCGGGGCCGGCGTCGATGTCGTCCTGGCTGACCACCACCCGTGGCCAGCCCTTGAGCCGGGCGAAGCAGTCTTCCACCGGCATGAACAGCTCGGCAGGCGGCAGCAGAGGGCGGTTAGGGTCGATGCGCCGCTCTTCATAGCGGTTGCGTACATCGCTCCAGAAGTGCTCGGCGGCCTGTTCCACACCGGGCAGGGAGAACACCTGGGTGTTTTCCGGCAAGTAGTCGAACAGGGTCGAGGTTTCTTCGAAAAACAGCGGCAGGTAGTACTCGATGCCGGCCGGCACGATACCGCTGCTCAGGTCCTGGAAGATCGGGCTGCGGCGAAAATCCACGTCGAAGCGTTCGCGAAAGCGCGCTTTGAAGCGGGTGACTTCGTCTTTTTGCAGCGGGAACTCGCGGGCCGGGAGCAGGCGTACCGAGTCGACCTTGTCGATCGAGCGCTGGCTCTCCGGGTCGAAGGTGCGCAGGGTCTCGATCTCGTCATCGAACAGGTCGATGCGGTACGGCAGCTTGCTGCCCATCGGGAACAGGTCGATCAGGGCACCGCGCACGGCGAACTCGCCATGCTCGTACACGGTGTCGACGCAGCGGTAGCCGCTGGCCTCCAGGCGCGTGCGCATCTGTTCCACATCCAGCTTCTGGCCGATGTCCAGCACCAGGCTGCTGCCCAGCAGAAAGCGCGTGGGCGCCAGGCGGTGCAGTGCGGTGGTGATCGGCACCACGAGGATGCCGTGGTCCAGCTCCGGCAACCGGTACAGGCTGGCGATCCGCTGCGAAATGATGTCCTGGTGCGGCGAGAACAGGTCGTAGGGCAGGGTTTCCCAGTCGGGGAACGGCAGCACGGCCAGTTCCGGGGCGAAGAAACGCAGCTCCTGCTCCAGCCGGTCGGCGCTCTGGCTGTCGGCGGTCAGCAGCAGGGTGAAGCGCTTCGCGGCGCTGGCGGCCTCGGCGATGGCCAGGCTCAGGGCGGCACCGGGCAGGTTGCCCCAGGTGTGTTTGCCGGCACTGGCCGGCAGGTGAGGTAGACGCAGAACAGGCACGGGAGGTCGAGCTCCAAGCGTTGCGACAAAACGCCGATTGTACCGGGCGCGGGGCATTGCTGTCAGGTTTCAGCCGCCTGAATGTGGGGCCCGGATCATGCCGTGCGGCGCCGGCGACAGGCGCTCATTGCTCGAAGCGACGCGGGGCGTCATAATGTAGCCCCTTTTTTCTGTCCCTACATGTGGAAGGTTCCCGTGACTCAGAAGCCCGACCAGTGTCTTGGTGAGTGGATCGATCGTGAAGCGCTTGCAGAAGCGATGATCCCGCTTATCGGTCAGCTCTACCGCAATAACAATGTGGTGAGCTCGATCTATGGCCGTAGCCTGATCAACCGTTCGGTGATCGCGATCCTCAAAGCCCACCGCTTTGCCCGTCATCGCCAGACCGACGAAACCGAACTGTCTGTCCACGAGACATTCCCGCTGCTCAAGGCCATGAGCGAGCTCAAGCTGGGCGCCGCTTCGGTCGACCTGGGCAAGCTGGCCAACAAGTTCAAGCAAGAAGGCAACGGCCGCAGCGCCGAGCAGTTCGTGCGTGAAGAAATGGCCGACGTGGTTGGCCAGCAGAACGCCTCCGCACGCAAGGGCACCGACGTGGTCCTGTACGGCTTCGGTCGTATCGGCCGTCTGCTGGCGCGTATCCTGATCGAGAAGACCGGTGGTGGCGACGGCCTGCGCCTGCGTGCCATCGTGGTACGCAAGGGCGCCGAGAACGACCTGATCAAGCGTGCCAGCCTGCTGCGTCGCGACTCGGTGCACGGTCCGTTCGATGGCACCATCACCATCGACGAAGAAAACAACACCATCACCGCCAACGGCAACCTGATCCAGGTTATCTACGCGAAGAACCCGAGCGAAGTCGACTATACCCAGTACGGTATCGAGAACGCCCTGGTGGTCGACAACACCGGCGTCTGGCGCGATGCCGACGGCCTGGGCCAGCACCTGGCCTGCCCGGGTGCCGCACGCGTTATCCTCACCGCACCGGGCAAGGGCGCGCTGAAGAACATCGTGCACGGTATCAACCACGCCGACATCAGCCCTGACGACAAGATCATCTCGGCGGCTTCCTGCACCACCAACGCCATCGTGCCGGTGCTCAAGGCAGTCAACGACAAGTTCGGCATCGTCAACGGTCACGTCGAAACCGTTCACTCGTACACCAACGACCAGAACCTGATCGACAACTTCCACAAGGGCAGCCGCCGTGGTCGTTCCGCTGCGCTGAACATGGTCATCACCGAGACCGGCGCCGCCACTGCCGCCGCCAAGGCGCTGCCAGTGCTCAAGGGCAAGCTGACCGGTAACGCGATCCGCGTTCCGACGCCGAACGTCTCGATGGCGATCCTGAACCTGAACCTGGAAAAGGCCACCAGCCGCGACGAGATCAACGAGTACCTGCGCCAGATGGCCATGCACTCGGACCTGCACAAGCAGATCGACTTCGTCAGCTCGCAGGAAGTGGTTTCCAGCGACTTCGTCGGCTCGCGTCACGCCGGTGTGGTCGATGCCGAGGCCACCATCTGCAACGACAACCGCGTTGTACTGTACGTTTGGTACGACAACGAGTTCGGTTACAGCTGCCAGGTAGTGCGCGTGATGGAAGACATGGCCGGGGTCAACCCGCCAGCGTTCCCACGCTAAGCATTACGTTGCGTTGAAAGAACGGGAGCCTGCGGGTTCCCGTTTTTTTTGGCTTCAGAAAAGGAGGCGTCGTGTGAAAAAGGGATGGGCTGCGCTGCCTGCCCTGGTGGCATTGCTGGCCGGTTGCGAGCACAGGGATTCGATCGAGCGCATCAGTGGCCCGACCATGGGCAGCAGCTACACCGTGCAGTACGTGCGCAAGGCCGGCGGCCCGACGCCTGGGCAGGTGCAGCAGGAGGTCGAGGCGATCCTGCAGGGCATCGACCAGCGCTTTTCCACCTACCGCAGCGATTCACTGGTGGGGCAGTTCAACCAGTTGCCCGCCCACCGCTGCCAGGCGATGCCGGCCGACGTGCTGCAGCTTGTGCGGGTAGGTGAGCAGCTCTCGCGCCAGAGTGACGGTGCCTTCGATCTCACGGTGGAGCCGCTGCTCGACCTGTGGGGCTTCGGCCCCCAGGCGCGTGAAGAGAAGGTGCCCGATGCCCGGCGGCTGGCGCAGGTGCGCGAGCGAGTGGGGTATACCTACTTGCGTATCGAAGGCCAGCAACTGTGCAAGGACGCTGGCGTCGAGGTCGACTTCAACAGCATCGCCGCCGGGCATGCGGTCGACCTGATCGTGGCACGGATGCAAGCCCTGGGGGTCGAAAGCTTTCTGGTGGAAGCTACCGGTGAGCTCAAGGCAATGGGGCGCAAGCCCGATGGCAGTGCCTGGCGCATTGCACTCGAACTGCCGCGCGACGATCTTCAGATAGCCCAACAGGTGTTGCCGCTGGAGGGGTACGGGGTGTCCACGTCGGGTGACTACCGCAATTATTTCGAGGAGAATGGCCAGCGTTATTCGCATACCTTCGATGCGCGCCTGGGCACCCCGGTTGCCCATGCGTTGGCGGCGGTGACGGTGCTGGCGCCCACTGCGCTGATGGCTGACGGGTACTCGACCCTGTTGCTGATCTTGGGCCCGGAGCAGGGTTGGCGCTTCGCGGTCGAGCATCGGATTGCGGCAGTGTTCGTGAATCGGGTCGAGGGTGGGTTCGTTTCCCGGGCCACGCCAGCATTCAACAGCATTGCGGGGAAATGAAAGGCTTCGCCAGCAAGGCGGCCTACATGTAGTGCAGAGAAAAATAGCCTACGACGCGACCAAGGGTTAATGTGCGCGGCGTTCAAGCTTGATTAGACTGCACCCGAATTTTTGCATGGCGCCGATGGCGGCATGATGTAGCCCCGGAGGTCAATCTGGCGTCCGGGCCTGTTCTGAAGGAGTACGCATGGCTGTCTACAACTACGACGTAGTGGTGCTGGGTTCCGGCCCGGCAGGAGAAGGGGCGGCAATGAACGCCGCCAAAGCAGGACGCAAGGTAGCGATGGTCGATAGCCGTCGCCAGGTCGGCGGTAACTGCACCCATCTGGGCACCATCCCGTCCAAGGCCCTGCGTCACTCGGTGCGCCAGATCATGCAGTTCAACACCAACCCGATGTTCCGGGCCATCGGTGAGCCGCGCTGGTTCTCCTTCCCCGACGTGCTCAAAAGCGCCGAGAAGGTCATCTCCAAGCAGGTCGCCTCGCGCACTGGCTACTACGCCCGCAACCGCGTCGACGTGTTCTTCGGCACCGGCAGCTTCGCCGACGAGCAGACCATCGAAGTGGTCTGCGCCAACGGTGTGGTCGAGAAGCTGGTAGCCAAGCACATCATCATCGCCACCGGCTCGCGCCCGTATCGCCCGGCCGATATCGATTTCCATCACCCGCGCATCTACGATAGCGACACCATCCTGAGCCTGGGCCACACCCCGCGCAAACTGATCGTGTACGGCGCCGGCGTCATCGGCTGCGAGTACGCCTCGATCTTCAGCGGCCTGGGCGTGCTGGTGGAACTGGTGGACAACCGCGGCCAGCTGCTGAGCTTCCTGGACTCGGAAATCTCCCAGGCCCTGAGCTATCACTTCAGCAACAACAACATCACCGTGCGCCACAACGAAGAGTACGAGCGCGTCGAAGGCCTGGACAACGGTGTGATCCTGCACCTGAAGTCGGGCAAGAAGATCAAGGCCGACGCCTTGCTGTGGTGCAACGGGCGTACCGGCAACACCGACCGCCTGGGCCTGGAAAACATCGGCGTGAAGGTCAACAGCCGTGGCCAGATCGAAGTGGACGAGGCCTACCGCACCTGCGTGCCGAACATCTATGGTGCCGGTGACGTGATCGGCTGGCCAAGCCTGGCCAGTGCCGCCCACGACCAGGGCCGCTCGGCCGCCGGCAGCATCGTCGACAATGGCAGCTGGCGCTTCGTCAACGACGTGCCCACCGGCATCTACACCATTCCGGAGATCAGCTCGATCGGCAAGAACGAGCAGGAGCTGACCCAGGCCAAGGTGCCGTACGAAGTGGGCAAGGCGTTCTTCAAGGGCATGGCCCGGGCGCAGATCGCCGGCGAGCCGCAAGGCATGCTCAAGATCCTGTTCCACCGCGAGACGCTGCAGATTCTCGGCGTGCACTGCTTCGGCTACCAGGCCTCGGAGATCGTGCACATCGGTCAGGCGATCATGGGCCAGCCGGGCGAGCAGAACACGTTGAAGTACTTCGTCAACACCACCTTCAACTACCCGACCATGGCCGAAGCCTATCGGGTTGCCGCCTACGACGGTCTCAACCGGCTTTTTTGAGCGGCTCCGGCCGGTGGCCTGAGCCGGCCGGGGAGACCGATTTCAGCGATTCTCGAGGGTGGCGCTGGCCAAACCGGGAAAGTCTGTAATCAGGCTGTCTACGCCGAAGTCGGCGAGTCGGAGCATCAGCGCCGGCTCGTTGACTGTCCACACCGACACATGCAACCCCTGACGCTGGGCCTTGGCCAGGCGCTCGGGGGTGCAGTGCGTCCAGTTCAGCGCCAGCAGTTCGCAACCGTAGTTCTGCGCGACCTTCAACGGGTCGAGCCAGGTGTATTCCGCGACCAGCCCGCGGGACACGTCCGGGGTCAGCTCCAGGGCGGCGCCCAGCACCTCCCGCGAGCTTGAGGTGATGGTGACCTTGTCCAGCAGGCCGAAGCGCTGGGCCATTTCGCGAATCGCCAGCACCGTGGTGGCAGCGCGGGTGCGCGAGGCACTCTTGACCTCCAGCTGCCAGTGGTCGAAATCACATTTCTCGAACAGCTCTTCCAGGCGTGGAATCGGGCAGGGGTTGACCCAGCCCGGGCCGCCCTTGCGCGCATCGTAGGTCACCAGGTCGGCGGCGCTGTGCTCCACCACCTTGCCGCCACGGCCGGTGGTGCGCTTGAGGCTGGGGTCATGAATGACCATCAGCTCGTTGTCGGCGGACAGGTGCAGGTCCAGCTCGCAACGGCGAACGCCGTGGCTCAGGCATTGCTGGAAACTGGTCAGGGTATTCTCGGGGGCTTCGCCCTTGGCGCCGCGGTGGCCGTAAATCAGGGTCACGTTCGTTCCTTCAAGCAAGACGGAAAATCAGGAGGCAGGCGGGGTGTTCTGTTCCAGTGCCTGGCGGCGTTGCAGTGCCTGTTTCTGCAGGATATAGCGCGCCAGCAACTGGCGCTGGGCGTCGGTCATCTCGACGAATTCGGCGCCGATGTCGAACAGGCCGTCAGCGGCCTTGTCGCAGTGGGTCACCTTGGCCCGCAGCAGCAGGCCCAGGGCCTGGGGCATCAGCACCATCTTCACCGAGACGCGGCTGCCGGCGGTGATGGCCTGGGCCTGGTGCACCTCGACGCCACCTTCGGAGAGAGTCACCGGGCGCGCCTCGCCGATCTGCCCCAGCAGGGTTTGCGCAACCACGGCGCTGAGCAGGTCGATGCGTTTGTTCTGGGCCTTGAGAAAGGCTGCCAGGGTGCGGTCCTTGTCACTGAGCTGGCGCAGCAGGTGCTGGGACTCGAACTCGCTCAGGTGCAGTTCGCTGAGCAGGTTGAAGAGTGGTGAAGCATCTTGCAACAACTCGCCGCCCAAGGCCTCGGCGGCGCTCAGAGGGGTAATTTCCAGTGCGATCCTGTCCTCGATACGGTAGTATTCGCGGCGATCTTCTTCATCTAATGTCGACATGGCGAACCCATGGTAGCGGCGGTGGTCTGAGTGTAAAGCTGCTATTCAAGCCCCGCCACAAGGACGTTCCTCTTTCCTCCGAACAAGCCCCGACATGTTCAGACCTCTTTTCGTATTTATCGGTACGCGTTACACCCGTGCCAAACGTCGCAATCACTTCGTCTCGTTCATTTCGCTGACCTCGATGATCGGCCTCGCCCTGGGCGTGGTGGTGATGATCGTGGTGCTGTCGGTGATGAATGGCTTCGATCATGAAATGCGTACCCGCGTATTGGGCATGGTGCCCCATGCCACCCTCGAGACCGGACAGCCGATCAGCGACTGGCCAGCCCTTGCCGATACAGTAAAGCAGAACCCGGCGGTGCTGGCGGTGGCGCCGTTCACCCAGATGCAGGGCCTGCTGACCCATGACGGCAAGGTACAGAAGGTGCTGCTCAACGGTATTGACCCGGCGCAAGAGCGCAAGGTGTCGATCATCGACGACTTCGTGCGCGAGGGTAAGCTCGACGCACTCGCGCCGGGCAGCTTCGGCATCATGATCGGCGACAAGGCCGCAGCCAAGCTGGGCGTGGGCATCGGCGACAAGCTGACCTTCGTCGCCCCAGAGGTCACCGTGACCCCGGCCGGCATGTTCCCGCGCATGAAGCGCTTCACCGTGGTCGGCATCTTCCACGTGGGCGCCGGCGAGATCGACGGCTACCTGGGCCTGACCAACCTGTCGGACCTGTCGCGCCTGCACCGCTGGAAGGCCGACCAGGTGCAGGGCCTGCGCCTGAAGTTCGACGACCTGTTCCAGGCACCCCGCGAGGCCTGGAACATCGCCCAGAAGCTGGGCGAGCACGAGTTCTACGCCCGTGACTGGACCCGCAGCCACGGCAACCTGTACCAGGCCATCCGCATGGAAAAAGCCATGATCGGCCTGCTGTTGCTGCTGATTGTCGCGGTGGCGGCGTTCAACATCATTTCCACCCTGGTGATGGTGGTCAACGACAAGAAGGGCGACATCGCCATCCTGCGCACGCTGGGCTCCACGCCGGGTCAGATCATGGCCATCTTCATGGTGCAGGGCACCGTGATCGGCGTGGTCGGCACCCTGATCGGCGCCGTGGTCGGCATCGCCGCCGCGCTCAACGTGAGTGCAGCGATTGCCGGCCTCGAGCGGTTGATGGGGCACAAGTTCCTCAACGCCGACGTGTACTTCATCGACTACCTGCCGTCCCAGGTCATGGCCGAAGACGTGTGGATGGTCTGCGGTGCGGCGCTGGTCCTGAGTTTCCTCGCCACCCTGTATCCGGCCTGGCGTGCGGCGCGCACCCAGCCTGCGGAGGCGCTACGTTATGAGTGAGTTGGGCATGAGTGATAAAGCAGTGCTGAGTTGCCGCAACCTGGGCAAATCCTACGAGGAAGGCCCGGAGTCGGTGCAAGTGTTGTCGGGCCTGCAGCTGGAGCTGCACCCGGGTGAGCGCGTGGCGATCGTCGGCAGTTCGGGGTCGGGCAAGAGTACCTTGCTCAACCTGCTGGGTGGCCTCGATACCCCGACCCAGGGCAGCGTATGGCTGGCCGGTGAAGAACTGTCGGCGCTGGGCGAGCGTGCACGTGGCCTGCTGCGCAACCGCGCACTGGGCTTCGTCTACCAGTTCCACCACCTGCTGCCGGAGTTCACCGCGCTGGAGAACGTGTGCATGCCGCTGCTGATCGGCCGCACGCCGATCCCCGAGGCGCGCGAACGTGCCGAGGCGCTGCTCACGCGTGTCGGCCTGGGCCATCGCCTGACGCACAAGCCATCCGAGCTGTCCGGCGGCGAGCGTCAGCGCGTGGCGATTGCCCGGGCGCTGGTCAACCGGCCCGGGCTGGTGATGCTCGACGAGCCTACCGGCAACCTCGACCACCACACCGCACAGGGCATCCAGGACCTGATGCAGGAGCTGAGCAGCTCCTCGCAGACCGCGTTCCTGGTGGTGACCCACGACCTCAACCTGGCGCGGCAGATGGACCGTGTGCTGCGCCTGGAAGACGGGCGTCTGGTTTCGATCTGACCTGGCAGTACAGGTGGCCCGCCGTGCATGGCGGGCCCCTTGTCTCTTTTCTTTACCTGGGTGCTTCAGTTCATGTTCAGACCCTTGTCAATTTTCATCGGTGCGCGTTACACCCGTGCCAAGCGCCGCAACCACTTCATCTCGTTCATCTCGATGACCTCGATGATCGGCCTGTCCCTGGGCGTGCTGGCGATGATCGTGGTGCTGTCGGTGATGAACGGCTTCCAGCGTGAAATGAGTGCGCGGATCCTGGGCATGGTGCCGCATGCCGCCGTGCTGGGCGCCCAGCCGTTGGACAACTGGCAGGCGGTGGCCGATGCCGCGTTGAAGAACCCCGAAGTGCTGGCCGCTGCGCCGCTGACCGAGATGGAAGGCATGCTCTCCTACAAGGGCGCGATGCAGCCGATCCAGATCAGCGGCATCGACCCTGCGCAGGAAGGCAAGGTCTCGATCGTGGCCGACCACATCGTTCAGGGCCGGCTCGACGACCTAAAGCCGGGCGAGTTCGGCGTGGTGGTAGGCGAGATGACGGCGCGTCGGTTTGGCCTCAGGGTCGGTGACAAGCTGACCCTGATCGTGCCCGAGGTGAGCACCGCGCCCGGCGGCATCACCCCGCGCATGCAGCGCCTCAACGTGGTCGGCGTGTTCAAGGTGGGCGCCGAGCTGGATGGCTCCATGGGCCTGATCCACATGGCCGATGCGGCGAGCATGCAGCGCTGGGCGCCGAACCAGGTGCAGGGCGTGCGGCTCAAGGTCAAGGACCTGTATGCCGCGCCGCAGGTGTCCAGGGCGATAGTGGGCGAACTGGGCGAGCAGTACCGTGCCGATGACTGGACCCACACCCAGGGCAGCCTGTTCAGTGCCATGAAGATGGAAAAGACCATGATCGGCCTGCTGCTGATGATGATCATTGCGGTGGCGGCGTTCAACATCATCGCCACCCTGATCATGGTGGTGAACGACAAGGGCGCGGACATCGCCATCCTGCGTACCATCGGCGCGACGCCGGCGCAGATAATGGGTACGTTCATGGTGCAGGGCAGCCTGATCGGTGTGGTGGGCACCTTGATCGGTGGTGTGCTCGGTGTGATCGCGGCGCTCAATGTGAGCCAGATCGTCGGCTGGCTGGAGCGGGTCAGCGGGCAGCATATCTTTACCTCGGACGTGTACTTCATCAGTACGCTGCCATCGGAACTGCAATGGGGCGATGTGGCGCTGATCTGCACGGCGGGGTTGGTGATGAGCTTTCTGGCCACCCTGTATCCGGCGTGGCGTGCTTCGCAGGTCGAGCCGGCGTACGCCTTGCGGTACGAGTGATGCCACCGCTCTTGTAGGAGCCGGCGTTTCCGGCGAAGCGGACACACTGCCTGGCCATGTTCAGGCATGTCGCATGCGCCGATTCTCCGGCAACGCCGGCTCCTACAGGGCTGCGTTGTGTTCCGGCAAGTCGATCAGGAACCGCGTCCACCCCTGCGCCGATTCGGCACTGATCACCCC
Source organism: Pseudomonas sp. MF6396 (assembly GCF_002018915.1). NCBI lineage: Bacteria > Pseudomonadati > Pseudomonadota > Gammaproteobacteria > Pseudomonadales > Pseudomonadaceae > Pseudomonas > Pseudomonas sp. MF6396. The sequence goes on from NZ_MVOK01000002.1 coordinate 136,918, forward strand.
ACCGTGCGCCTGCACGATCGAACGGGTGATCGCCAGCCCCAGCCCCGCATGTTCGCTGCTGCCTTCCCGGCGTGCCGGGTCGGCCCGGTAGAACCGGTCGAACAGCCGCGGCAATAGCGCTGCATCGATCGGCGCCCCGCGATTGGCCACCACCAGGCGAACCCTGCCATCACCCTGCGCAATCTCGACCCGTATCTCGCCCTGTGCCGGGGTAAAGCGCAGCGCGTTGTCCAGCAGGTTGGACAGGGCCCGTCGCAGCATGTTGCGGTCTCCCGTCAGCTCGGCCAGCCCTTCGCGGCTCAGGCTGATCTGTGCATCCTCGGCCAATGGCGCGTAGTACTCGATCAAGGCATCGGCCTCCTGGTCCAGCGCCAGGGGCTCGCGATTGGGCATCAGCAGGCCGTGGTCGGCCTTGGCCAGGTACAGCATGTCGTTGACCAGTTGCGCCATCCATTGCAGTTCCTCGAGGTTGCCGTGCAATGCCTCGCGATACTCCTCCAGGCTGCGCGGGCGGGTGAGGGTGACCTGGGTGTGGGTCAGCAGGTTGGACAGCGGCGTGCGCAGCTCGTGGGCAATGTCGGCCGAGAAGGCCGACAGGCGCTGGAAGGCATCGTCCAGACGTTCGAGCATGGCATTCATGGTGCCGGCCAGTTGCGCCAGCTCTGGCGGCATCTGGGCCTGGGGCAGGCGTGTGGTCAGCGAGCGTGCCGAAACGCCGGCTGCCACCTCGCCCATCCGGCGCAGCGGACGCAAGCCACGGCGCACGGCCCAGGCACCGAGCAGCGCGGTGGCCAGCGCCGAAAGGCCCATCGTCAGCCAGATCAGGCGCTGCATGCGTTGCAGAAAGTGCTGGTGGTGGGTGATATCCAGAAACAGGGTGAGCCGGCTGCCGCCTTCAAGCACCACGCACAGGCTGCGAAAATCCATGCCCTCGCTGCGCAGGGTGCTCAGGCCCGGTGTGTCGGGTGCGTCAGGCAGGCCGGGGCGGCTGGCAAACCACTGCGCCCCGTCGCTGCCACGAATGCGCAGTGCAAGGTCGGCCTGGTGGCTCAGCTCGCCGCGCAGCAGCGGTAGCCGCGCTGCCAGGCTCGGGCGGTCGTGCACGCCAACGAGCGCCTGGCGCAGTACCGACAGGCGACTGTCGAGCAACTGCTGATCGAGCTCGATGAAGTGGGCCTCGCTGGCCCGGCTGAACAGGAGCCCCGCCGTCAGTGACACCGCCGCCGTGCAGGCGGCGAACAACAGCGCCAGGCGTGCGCCCAGGGACAATCTGCGCATCACGCCGGGCGCTCCTCGAGCACGTAGCCCATGCCGCGCACGGTGTGGATCAGCTTGTTGTCGTGGCCATCGTCGACCTTCAGGCGCAGGCGCCGGATCGCCACTTCGATCACGTTGGTGTCGCTGTCGAAGTTCATGTCCCACACCTGCGAAGCGATCAGCGATTTGGGCAGCACCTCGCCCTGGCGGCGCAGCAACAGTTCGAGCAGGGCGAACTCCTTGGCGGTGAGGTCGATGCGTGCCCCGGCGCGTTCCACCCGGCGGCGAATCAGGTCCAGGCGCAGGTCGGCCAGGTTCAGGGTGGTTTCCTGGGGCGGGCTGGCGCCGCGGCGCAGCAGGGTGCGGACCCGCGCCAGCAGTTCGGAGAACGCAAAGGGTTTGATCAGGTAGTCGTCGGCGCCCAGTTCCAGGCCATGCACGCGGTCCTCTACCGCATCGCGGGCCGTGAGGAACAGCACCGGGGTGTCGAAGCCGGCCTCGCGCACGGCCTGCAGAATCTGCCAGCCGTCACGCCCGGGGAGCATCACGTCGAGAATCAGCAGGTCGTAGTCGCCGCTCAGGGCCAGGTGCTGACCGGTATCGCCGTCGGTGGCCAGTTCGGTGCTGAAGCCGGCTTCGTTGAGGCCCTGGCGCAGGTAGAGGCCGGTCTTGGGCTGGTCTTCGACGATCAACAGTTTCATGGGCTTCTCGGCAGCGTTGGGGGCTGGGTTTATACCCTGTGGCAGGGTGCGCGGGGCAAAGCTGACAAAGTTGTAATGTTTTCGTCAGGTGGTTGCCAGCGGCAGTTTTCTACAGTGCGGGGCATGAGCTTGCACATGATAGAGGATGCACGATGAAACGCTTGATGATCGCGAGCGCCCTGGCGCTGTGGAGCTTGCCGCTGCTGGCGGCACCCGGGCACGAGTACGCCTTCGGCAAGCCGGCTGCGGCGGCGCAGGCCACGCGCACGGTGGAGGTCGTGATGGGCGACATGTACTTCGAGCCGCGCGCGCTGCAGGTCAAGGCCGGCGAAACGGTGCGTTTCGTGCTGGTGAACAACGGCCAGGTGCCCCACGAGTTCAACCTGGGGGATGCGGCCATGCACGCCCGGCATCAGCAGGAGATGCTCGCCATGCAGGGGCAGATGGATCATTCGGCAATGGGACATGGCGGCATGAATCATGGCGGTGATGATCATGGTGCGATGGGTAGCGGCGGCATGCAGCATGACGACCCGAACATGGTGATGGTGGCGCCGGGCAAGCGCGCCGAACTGACCTGGACCTTCAGCCAGAGCACGCCGATCGAGTTCGCCTGCAACGTGCCGGGGCATTACCAGGCTGGCATGGTGGGCAAGCTGACTATCGCCAAATGACCAATGCAGCGCGCAAACCCGATAAACTAGACCAATTTCGTCCTTCAGGTTTGAGCCATGCATCCCGCCGCCGAACATTCGCCACTGGGCAAGTCCAGTGAATACATCAGCACCTACACGCCGTCGCTGCTGTTCCCCATCCCGCGTGCAGCCAAATGGGCCGAGCTTGGGGTCACCGCGCAAACGTTGCCGTGGTCGGGTGTGGATTACTGGAACTGCTTCGAGCTGTCCTGGCTGCTGCCTTCGGGCAAGCCGGTGGTGGCCATCGGCGAGTTCGCCATCCCGGCCGATTCGCCGGCCATCATCGAGTCCAAGTCGTTCAAGCTGTACCTGAACTCGCTGAACCAGACCGAGTTCGCCTCGGCGCAGGCGGTGCAGGCCTGTCTGGTCAAGGACCTGTCTGCGGCAGCCGGCAAGCCGGTAGGGGTGCGTATCCGCAGCCTGGCCGAGGTTCAGCGCGAGGGTGTGATGGCGCTGCCGGGCACCTGCATCGATGACCTGGAGGTCAGCATCAGCAACTACGAGCAGCCGCAACCGGAGCTGCTGCGCTGCGATGCCGAGCGTGTGGTGGAAGAAACCCTGCACAGCCATCTGCTCAAATCCAACTGCCCGGTGACCGGGCAGCCGGACTGGGGCAGCGTGACTGTCCATTACCGTGGCGCGGCGCTGGACCATGCCAGCCTGCTGACCTACCTGATCAGCTTCCGTCAGCATGCCGACTTCCACGAGCAATGCGTGGAACGTATCTACCTGGACCTCAAGCGCCTGCTCAACCCCGAAACCCTCACGGTGTATGCGCGCTACGTGCGCCGGGGCGGGCTGGACATCAACCCGTACCGCAGCACCGGGCCGGTCACCCTGAAGAACCTGCGCCTGGTTCGCCAGTAACGAAAAAGCCCCGTCCAGTGTGACGGGGCTTTCGTTTTTGCCGAAGGGTTCAGATGCCCATGCTTTGCAGGCTCTGAACGATGTTGCGCAGGGTGGCGGTCAGGCCCGGGTGCTCGACTTCGAAACGTTCGACGGCGAGGTTGACGCCGTCGACCAGGTTGTTGTCCGGGGTTACGGCCTCCAGTTCGATTTTTGCTTGGATCTGCGCCATCAGTTCGTGCAGCTCGACACGCTCCTGTTCCGAGAGCGGTGGGTTTTGCTCCAGTTGCTCGCGCAGGGCGTCGAGTTGCGCTTGAAGTTCGCGGGCAGGCATGGGTGTTCTCCCTCTATGAATAGGCTCAGACATGGACCCCGCGCGCGGGCGAAAGGTCCGTGCCTCGCTGTTCAGGTTAATCCACCCGGCGCCGCTTTGCATGACCCTGATCAATGTGCCTGTATCAGGGTTTTTCGCCCTTGAGGCGGCGCAGGCCGATATCGGCCAGGCAATCGGCCAGTTGTTCCAGCTGGTCGATCACCGAATGCACCCCCAGCCCGAACAGGTGAACGGTAGCCTTGCCTCGCTTGAGTTCGCGCTCGCGTTCCTCCAGTGCCTGCCAGGTAGCCTCGTCCAGCCCGCACAGCGAGCCGCACGAGGCCAGGCCCACGGTCCACAGCCCGGCGTTGAGCCCGGCCTGCAGCAGGCGCGGCTCGCCGCTGACCAGCACGCAGCCATCGAGCCGGTCGGCCTTGAGCTGCATCAGGGCGTGCCAGCAGGCATCCGGCGCGGGCCAGGGCGCGTGGCCGGTGGTATCCGGTCGGCGCACCCAGGCGGGCAGCGCCTGGCTCAGGTGCTGGCCCAGGGCAGCCGGCAGTTCGTCGAGCCAGGCACAGGGCACGCCGTGTTCCCGCAGCCAGTGCAGGGCGGGCAGGGCGCCTGGTGTAGGCCTGGCCGGTGCGTTGCCGGGCGCCTGGCATCGTGCGCCGAAGTCGACCAGGCAGCCGCGCAGGCCGAACAGCACGGCGGTGAAGGCGGGGGAATGGGGCATGGCAACGTCCCTGAAATAACCAGCAAGGCTAACGTCGGGGTGTGACCGTGGCGTGACGCTTTGATGACCTTCAGGCGGCTTTCACAAAATATCGACGCAGGTTGGAGGAAGCTGCCTAATCTGCCAGAGAGGCTTTATACTTGTTTCCTTTTGGCTGTCGACGGCCTGATGCCGGCGCAGTGCAATGTTTGCCTAGGAGAAATTTTATGCGTGGGATCGGTGCTGGCGTGATCGATCGTATGACCCGTGCCTGTGTCTGCGCGAGCCTGCTGCTGGCGCCGGTACTGGCCCAGGCGGCGACCGAGGAAGACCCGTGGGAGAGCATCAACCGGCCGATCTTCCGGTTCAACGACACGATCGATACCTACGCGCTCAAGCCGCTGGCCCAGGGCTACCAGTGGGTGACGCCGCAGTTTCTCGAGGACGGCATCCACAACATGTTCCGCAACCTTGGTGACGTGACCAACCTTGCCAACAACGTGTTGCAGCTCAAGCCCCACGCAGCCGGCGTGGATACCGCGCGGTTGATCGTCAACACCACCTTCGGCCTGGCTGGCTTCTTCGATGTGGGTACCAAGATGGGCCTGCAGCGCAGCGACGAGGACTTCGGCCAGACCCTCGGCTACTGGGGTGTAGGCAGTGGCCCGTACGTGATGCTGCCGCTGCTTGGGCCGAGCACCGTGCGCGATGCGATCGCCAAGTACCCGGATACCTACACCGAACCCTACCGTTACATGGACCATGTGCCCACCCGCAATACCGCAATCGCGGTGGACGTGGTGGACACCCGTGCCAGCCTGCTGTCGGCCGAGAAGATGATCCGTGGCGACAAGTACAGCTTCATCCGCAACGCCTACCTGCAGAACCGCGAGTTCAAGGTCAAGGACGGGGATGTAAAAGACGATTTCTGATCGTGATGCATGAAAAAGGCGGCCATGGCCGCCTTTTTCATGCCTGCTGTTCAGCTCATCGCAAGGATCTTGAGGCCCAGCTTCTGCTGGCCCTGGGGCTGATCGGCAATCCACACCACTTGCGTTGTGGCGTGCAGGCCCTTGAGTGAAGGGTGGTCCGAATCGATGCTGACGCTGAGGTTGTCTCCAACCTGAAAGGTTTTCGCTGCCTGTACCTGCATGCCGCTGCTCGAGAGGTCCAGGCACACCGCCGCAATCACTTGCTCGGCATGTATCAGGGTAACGTCGGTATCTACCCGCATCCTGATGAAATCACGCTTCTCGCTATAGTCGGCGTGGTTCTGGCTCATGCCTGCATCCTTCCATTGGGTTGCGATAGAAGGGGTTTTTATAACTCCCGGTGATTTGTGCTGTAAAGAGCACAGGCGACCATCGGTGCATGCTTGAAACCCCCGGCGGATGGGAGTACCGTCTGCGCCTTACAGGGCACCTCTGACATTTGCCGGGCAGGCCTTTTGTCCTACACCTGAAATGCAAGAGTGGCTAGAAGTGAATCCAGTAAGCGGGCCCCGTTTTGCCTGGCCGCCTACCCCAACCTATTTCTGGCGCCGTTTGCCCACATGCAGAAAAACAGTGCAACGCTGCTGATAATCGATGATGACGATGTAGTGCGTGCGAGCCTCGCCGCCTACCTGGAAGACAGCGGCTTCAGCGTCCTGCAGGCAAGCAACGGCCAGCAGGGTCTCCAGGTCTTCGAGCAGGAACAGCCTGATCTGGTGATCTGCGATCTGCGCATGCCGCAAATGGGCGGCCTGGAGCTGATTCGCCAGGTTACCGAGCGTGCCCCCGACCTGCCGGTGATCGTGGTGTCGGGCGCGGGCGTGATGAACGATGCCGTCGAAGCGTTGCGCCTGGGTGCTGCCGACTACCTGATCAAGCCCCTGGAAGACCTGGCAGTGCTGGAGCACTCGGTTCGCCGGGCGTTGGATCGGGCGCATCTGGTACTGGAAAACCAGCGTTACCGCGACAAGCTCGAAACCGCCAACCGTGAGCTGGAGGCCAGCCTGCACCTGCTGCAGGAAGACCAGACTGCCGGGCGCCAGGTGCAGATGAACATGCTGCCGGAGAACCCCTGGAAGGCCGGAGACCTGCGTTTCGAACACCAGATCATTCCGTCTCTGTACCTGTCTGGCGATTTCACCGATTACTTTCGTGTCGACGAGCGACGCGTGGCGTTCTACCTGGCCGACGTGTCCGGCCATGGTGCCTCCTCGGCGTTCGTGACTGTGCTGCTCAAGTTCATGACCACGCGCCTGCTGTTCGAATTCAAGCGCGCCGGCACCTTGCCCGAGTTCAAGCCGTCCGAGGTGCTCGGGCATATCAACCGCGGCCTGATCAATTGCAGGCTGGGCAAGCACGTGACCATGGTGGGCGGCGTGATCGACGAGCACACCGGCCTGATGACCTACAGCATCGGCGGCCATCTGCCGTTGCCGGTGCTGTACACCCCGGACGACACCCGGTACCTCGAAGGGCGCGGCCTGCCGGTGGGGCTGTTCGACGAGGCCACCTACCAGGATCACGTTCTGGAGTTGCCGCCGCAGTTCAGCCTCACATTGCTGTCTGATGGCATTCTGGACCTTTTGCCTGGCGACACACTCAAAGATAAGGAGGCTGCCTTGCCTGAAATCATCAAGGCAGCAGGTGGCAGCCTGGATGGGCTGCGCCAACGATTCGAATTGGCTACGCTTGGGGAGATGCCGGATGATATCGCCCTAATGGTGTTGAGCAGGAACCTTCAATGAGTACTGGAAGAATCCAGTTTGCCGAGCAGAATGGCACCTTTGTTCTGAAGTTCGTCGGTGAAGTGCGTCTGACCCTGTGTTCGGCGCTGGATGCAACGATTGAAAAGATCTTCACGGCGCTGAATTTCTCGGCGATCGTCATCGATCTTACCGAAACCAACAGTATCGACAGCACCACTCTGGGCCTGCTGGCCAAGTTGTCGATCCTGTCGCGGCAGAAGGTCGGCCTGCTGCCCACGGTGGTGACTACCCATGCCGATATCACCCGGCTTCTGCAGTCGATGGGCTTCGATCAGGTGTTCAACATCGTCGATCGTCCAATCCCGTGCCCCGAGTGCCTGACCGATCTGCCGTCCCAGGACCAGAACGAAGAGGTAGTGCGCGCCAAGGTGCTGGAAGCGCACAAGATCCTCATGGGCCTGAACGACTCCAACCGCGAAGCCTTCCACGACCTGGTCAACGCCCTGGAGCGGACCTGATCGATCCTGGCGCCCTGTAGCGGGCGCCGAACTCACCTTTTCATTCAGCCTCGCGGGGAAACTCCGTGGGCGGCGCGCCGTTGGCGTTGAGCTGGAAGATGCGCTCGGGCTGCCCCTGCGCGTTGAAGAACACCTGGCCCAGCCCGGCGCTGTTCCACAGGCGCTCGCCGGCCTTGCTGTGCGCGGGTGTACGCGGCACCACCTGCATCAGGCGGCGCTTGGTGAACCAGTTCAACGGTGATCGTGGGGCGTAGAGCCAGCGATTGAGTCGGTCGAACACATCGAGCAGTCGGCGCGGGAATTCGTTCTTGATGCCGCTGCTGGTGATCTGCCACAGGTGCGGGGCGCCGCGTTTGTGACGAATCATTACCTCGTAAACGAAGGAATAGTGCACGTCGCCCGAGAGGATCACGTAATGCCCTGGCGTGCGCGAGTGACGGAAGATATTCAGGATCACCTGCGCCGCTCCCCGGTGCGCCATCCAGTTCTCGGCGTCCACCAGCAGCGGATAGCCGCACCAGCTGAACACACGCTGGATGGTTTCGATCAGCTTCACGCCAAACAGCGGGGCGGGGGAGACGATGATGGCCGAGGGGTGGTCCAGCAAGGCCTGCTGCAGTTCGCACAGCGCTTCCCAGTCCAGCAGCCCGGAGGGCTTTTGCAGCTTGCTCTCGCTGCGCCAGCGACGTGTGCGGGTATCGAGTACCAGCAGCGCAGGCTGGGTGGGCAGCACGAAGTGCCATTCCTGAAAGCGCAGCAGCTGTTTGATCAGGCCATCTTGCGCAGCGCGGTCGAAATAGCCGTCGTCATCGGCGCTGTGGCTCAGGGCCTGGCAGCTTTGCAGCAGCTCGCCAAACACGTCCGGGTTGTTGCCCCAGCCCTGGCAGAGCATGTAGCCGATCAGCGCGTTGCCGATGATGCGCCGCGAGAAGGCGTGCCCGTAGGCGGTTTCTTCCCATTGGGCCGAGAGGTTCCAGTCGTCGGTGATGTCGTGGTCATCGAAGATCATCAGGCTGGGCAGGTGCGCCAGTACCCGCGCCACGCCATCCAGCCCTTCGACGAAGCCCTTCAGGCAGTGCTGTTCGCGCTGGTAGCGGGCCTGGCGCTGGGTGGTCAGGCCTGATGGCATGGGGGTGTCGACCAAGGTCCAGGGCACAGGCGACCAGACCAGCAGGTACATGGCCATGATCTCGGCCAGGGTTACCAGGTGGTTGTCGGCGTTGCTGCTGGTGAAGATGGGTTTGCGCGTGCCGCCGAAAAAGCGCTCGCGCAGGGTTTCGTTGCTCTCCAGGGCTGGCAGCAGGTCGGCACGGTGATAGTAGCTGGCCGGGTGGCGGTACAGCTCGGCGCTGTTCTGCACCACGGCGCCTTCCAGGTGCTCGTGGTACAGGCCCAGCCGTTCGATCAGCCCGTGGATGGCCCGCAGCATGGGGCCGGCGACATCGTCGGCGTACACCTGGTCGCCGCTCATCATCAGCAGCGCCGGGCGCTCGGCGGGTGCGTGGGGCGCGGCCAGCAGGCGGTCGGCGCACAACAGGCCATCGGCGGCGGGGTGGTGCGGCTTGCGGCACGAGCCATGCAACAACTGGTCGAGGCGCTCGCGTATCACGAAGTTGGGCAGGCGGGCGCCTTCATACAGCAGGTGTGGGGCCCAGGTGGCGATGCCCTGGCCGCCGATCAGCACGTCGTAGTCGATCTGCACGTCGGTGGGCAGTGGAGTGTGCAGCTGGATATCGAGCAGGTGCACGAAGGCGTGCTGGCCGATGGGGATGACCTGACAGCTCAGGGTGTATTCGGTGGAGTGTTGCAGGTGCAGTTCGGGCTGCAACGGCTGTGAGCCGACCAGCCACAGGACCATGCGCGCAGGCTCCAGGCGGCGCAGCAACGGGCCGGCCAGTACCAGGGGCAGCGGGGTGTTTTCGGGCATTGATTACTCGAAGATGGATGGGTGCGCCTTCGGCGCTTCGCCGGCAATGCCGGCTCCTACAGTATCGTGCAGCCCTGTAGGAGTCGGCGTTGCCGGCGAAGAGGTCTGCAAGATCCAGCGTGCAAAACCGTTAATGCTCCGCCTTCACACCTTGCCTGGCAAACCATATTTGTATCAGGCCTTTGCAGCCAACAACGCCTCGAGTTTCTCCTGATCCCGCGCAAACTGGCGGATGCCCTCGGCGAGTTTCTCGGTGGCCATGGCATCTTCGTTGGAGAGCCAGCGGAACTGGCTTTCGTCGAGTGTCAGGCGTGGCTCGCCAGCCTTGCCCGGGGTGAGCTTGCGCGCCAGGGTGCCCTGGTCATCGCTGAGCTGCTGCAGCAACTCAGGGCTGATGGTCAGGCGGTCGCAGCCGGCCAACTGCTCGATCTGGCCGATGTTGCGGAAGCTGGCGCCCATGACCACGGTGTCGTAGCCGTTGGCCTTGTAGTAATCGTAAATACGCGTGACCGACTTCACGCCCGGGTCTTCGGCCCCGACATACTCCTTGCCGGTCGATTTCTTGTACCAGTCGTAGATACGGCCCACGAACGGCGAAATCAGGAACACCCCAGCATCGGCACAGGCAGCCGCCTGGGCGAAGGAAAACAGCAGGGTCAGGTTGGTCTGGATGCCTTCCTTTTCCAGCACCTCGGCGGCGCGGATGCCCTCCCAGGTGGAGGCCAGCTTGATCAGCACGCGGTCGCGGCCGATGCCGGCCTTGTCGTACAACTCGATCAATTGGCGCGCCTTGGACAGCAGGGCAGGTTGGTCGAAGGACAGTCGGGCGTCCACTTCCGTGGAAATACGGCCCGGGATCACCTTGAGAATTCCGCTGCCCACCGATACCGCGAATGCATCGCAGGCAAGGCCCAGGTCGCCCTTGCTGTGCTTGAGCGCGTCATCGAGCAGCTCGGCATAGCCGGGCATGGCGGCGGCCTTGAGCAACAGGGACGGGTTGGTGGTGGCGTCGACCGGCTTGAGCCGGCTGATCGCATCGATATCGCCGGTGTCGGCGACGACCGTGGTGAACTGCTTGAGTTGTTCCAGCTTGGAAGTCATGAGCGTGCTCTGTCCTGTGCGGTTGGACGACATTACCCGAGCGCTGCCGGCCGCTCAAGGGCTGTGCGGCAGGCTATCGGGGGAGGGTAACGATTGGAGTGTCCAGCCGCGCGCAGGTTCCTAGCGTCCTTCCAGCAGCAGCCCCGCCTGGTCGAGCAGGCTCAGGGGGGCGGTGCTCTTGTGGATGTCCACCGACAGTAGTTGGCGGAACTTGCGAGCGCCGGGGAAGCCCTGGCCCAGGCCGAGGATATGCCGGGTGACATGGTGCATGGCGCCGCCGTTCTGCAGGTGCTGGGCGATGTACGGGCGCAGCCTGGCCAGCGCTTCGCTGCGGCTGATCACCGGGGCGTCGCTGCCGAACAGCTGCTGGTCGACTTCGGCCAGTACATAAGGGTTGTGGTACGCCTCGCGGCCGAGCATCACGCCGTCGAAGGTCTGCAGGTGCTGCTGGCATTCGGCGAGCGTCTTGATGCCGCCATTGAGAATGAACTCCAGGTCCGGGAAGTCGGCCTTGAGCTGCGCGGCGACGTCATAGCGCAGTGGCGGGATCTCGCGGTTCTCCTTGGGCGAGAGGCCCTCGAGGATGGCGATGCGCGCGTGTACGGTGAAGCTGCGGCAGCCTGCGTCGCGTACCTGGCCGACGAAGTCGCAGAGCTCGGCGTAGCTGTCGCGGCCGTTGATGCCGATGCGGTGTTTGACCGTGACCGGGATCTGCACTGCGTCGAGCATGGCCTTGACACAATCGCCCACCAACCCCGGATGGCCCATCAGGCAGGCGCCGATCATGTTGTTCTGCACGCGGTCGCTGGGGCAGCCGACGTTGAGGTTCACTTCGTTGTAGCCGGCGTTTTGCGCGAGTACGGCGCAGACGGCCAAGTCCGCCGGCACGCTGCCACCCAGTTGCAGGGCCAGCGGGTACTCGGCTTCGCCATGGCGCAGAAAACGCTCGGCGTCGCCATGCAGCAGGGCGCCGGTGGTGACCATTTCGGTGTAGAGCAAGGCATTGCGCGACAGCAGGCGCAGGAAGAAGCGGCAGTGGCGGTCGGTCCAGTCCATCATGGGTGCAACGCTGAACCGGCGGGACGGCTCGGGCCGCGTATCTACAGGAGTTGTAACAGGTTCTGAGAGCATGTTCGTCTACGTGTGGTGCAGCCAATTCGGGGTGTTTCGGGCGATGGGCGTTCTGCGCTGACACCGCGTCACACCGGCCAGCCCCAAAAACACAAGTGCGCCAGTTTACCAAGAGTCTGCAACCTTCGCCTGCAAGCCCGTCATGCCGGCGCCCAAACGGCCGTAGGCGGGCTAGTCTGTTGCTGTCCCCTGCGCAATGTTCGGCCCACCCCCGCAGGTGAATCGAGGCGCGGCCATGAAGCCTGTCAGGAAAATCGGATTGCGCCGCAGCCTGCGACGGCTTGGGCCCGGGTTGATCACCGGCGCCGCCGACGACGATCCGAGCGGTATCGCCACCTATTCTCAAGCCGGCGCACAGTTTGGCTTCTCCATGCTGTGGACCGTGGTGCTGACCCTGCCCCTGATGATCGCGATTCAACTGGTGAGCGCACGCATCGGCTACATCACCCGTCGCGGCCTGGCCGCCAATATAAAGCAGAGCTTTCCCGCCAGCGTGCTGTGGGCCGTGGTGAGCATGCTGCTGGTGGCCAATACGCTGAACCTGGCGGCAGACATCGCAGCCATGGCCGAGGCCCTTCGCTTGCTGGTGGGCGGATCGGCGCATATCTATGCCGTCACGTTCGGCCTGCTGTGCCTGGTGCTGCAGGTGTTCATGCCGTACCGCGCCTACGTCAGCTGGCTCAAATGGCTGACCCTGGCGCTGCTGTCGTACGTGGCGGTGGCGTTCATGGTGCACGTGGACTGGAGCGCGGTAGCGCGGGGTATCGTGTTCCCCGATATCGCATTCAACTATGACACCCTGCTGATGGTGGTGGCGGTACTGGGTACCACCATCAGCCCCTACCTGTTCTTCTGGCAGGCCGCACAGGAAATGGAAGACGCCACCACGGGCCAGCAGGTACCGGCTAGGCGCGAGGTGCGCCGGCACCTGCTGCGCATCCGGGTCGATACGGTGGTGGGCATGACGTTTTCCAATCTGATCGCGTTCTTCATCATCCTGAGCACGGCGGCAACCCTGCGTGCCGCCGGTATCACGGATATCCAGACCTCGGCCCAGGCGGCCGAGGCGCTGCGCCCGCTCGCGGGGGACTTTGCCTTTCTGATCTTCAGCCTGGGCATCATCGGCACCGGGCTGCTGGCGGTGCCGGTGCTGGCGGGGTCGGCCGCCTATGCCGTGGCCGAAGCAGCGGGGTGGTCGGGCAGCCTCAGCGCGCGGCTGGACAAGGGCGAAGGGCGTGCGTTCTACACCTTGATCGCCGCCGCGACCGTCGGCGGGGTGATCCTGTGCTTCACGCCCACCGACCCTGTGAAGGAGCTGTTCTGGTCGGCAGTGCTCAACGGCGTGATCGCCGTGCCCATCATGGTGGTCATGATGCTGCAGGCATCGCGACCGCAAACGATGGGCGAGCACGTGATCAGGCCGCGGTTGCGCTGGCTTGGGTGGATTGCCACCGGGGTCATGGCCATCACCGTGGCCTGCATGCTGGTGACGCTGTAGAGCAGGTGCCTAGCTCGCCCACTTCGAGCCGCGAATCACCGCACAGAAATTCCCGGGCTTGAAGGCGGGGTCCTTGTCGGCCAGCACATCCGCCTTGACGTTGCCGAAGGTGGTCTGCGGCTTGTGGCGGATGCCGTCGTAGAAGGCCTGGATGATGTCTTCCTTGAAATGCTCGCCCCGCGGGTGGGCGCTGACGATGGCTTCGCGCTCGGCAGCGCCGTACTGGCCGTGGGTCAGCCCCAGCACGTCCATCTCGACCCCTGCCGTCACCAGCGCCACCACCGGGTGCATGTGCTCGGGTATGCCTGGGGTGGTGTGCAGAGCGATGGCGGTCCATACCGTATCGATGTCCTGCTGGGCGATGCCGTGGCCGCACAGGAAGTCGCGTGCGGCATTGGCGCCATCCACTTCGAAACGCTCGCAGGCGCTGCTGTGCTGATGGGTCAGGCCCATGTCGTGGAACATGCAGCCGCAGTACAGCAACTCGGCGTCGAACTTCAGACCGCGCTTCTGGCCCGCCAGGGCCGCGAAGTAGAACACGCGGCTGGAATGGTGGAACAGCAGGGGCGAGGCCGTATCGCGTACCACCTCGGTGATTTCGCGGGCGAGCTGGCTGTCGGGGATCTTGATGCCGTGGATGTCGAGTGTCATGGGGCAGGCTCCGGGTTGCGGTTCGCCTCCATTGTCAGCCTCGACACTGCTGTCCTCAAATGGCGTGATACGCCATATACTGCCATTTCACGTGAAATCACGACGCCTTCAGGTTCGCCCCTTCGCCATGACCAGAACCATTGCCGTACTCGCGCTGCCCGGTGTTCAACTGCTCGATGTGTCGGGCCCACTGGATGTGTTCGCCCAGGCCAATGTCGAGGCGGGTCGGCAGGTCTACACGTTGCAGGTGGTGGCGTGCGAGCCAGGGCCCATTCACAGCTCGTCCGGTGCGCGGCTGTTGCCCGACCTGGTGGCAGGTGAGCCCGGGCAGCGCTTCGACACCTTGCTGGTGGCCGGGGCGCCGGATGCGGCGCGGATGCAACTGAACAACACGCTGCTGGCCTGGATCCGCGATTGCGCGGGCCAGTCGCGCCGCTTCGGCTCGGTGTGCACCGGCGCCTTCGCGCTGGCGGCCAGCGGGTTGCTGGATGGGCGGCGGGTGACCACGCACTGGGCCGCGGCACAGGCCCTGGCACAGCGTTACCCGAGCCTGAGCGTGGAAGAGGACGCGCTGTATGTGCGCGACGGCAAGCTGCGCACAGCCGCCGGGGTCACTGCCGGGCTGGACCTAGCGCTGATGCTGGTGGAGGAAGACCTGGGCCGTGAAATCGCGCTGCGGGTAGCGGCGCAACTGGTGATGTTCTTCAAGCGCCCGGGCGGGCAGTTGCAGTTCAGCCGCAAGGGCGAGGCGCAGCCAGCCGGGCGTTCGGTGTTGCAGCAAGTGCAGCGCTGGGTGGCCGCCAACCCGCAGCTGGCGCTGACAGTCGAGGCACTGGCCGAACATGCCGGCCTCAGCCCCCGGCATTTTGCCCGGCTGTTTCATGCCGAGGTGGGCGTCACCCCCGCGGCCTGGGTGGAGTCGGCGCGGGTGGCCGCTGCACGCGCCCTGCTGGAGGCCGGTGGTGATGCGCCCAAGCAGGTCGCCGCCAAATGCGGCTTCGCCAACGCCGACACCTTGCGCCGAGCGTTCTTCAAGCACGTGGGGGTGACACCTGCCGAGTACCGCAAGCGTTACGGGCACG
Organism: Pseudomonas sp. MF6396; assembly: GCF_002018915.1. Classification (NCBI taxonomy): domain Bacteria; kingdom Pseudomonadati; phylum Pseudomonadota; class Gammaproteobacteria; order Pseudomonadales; family Pseudomonadaceae; genus Pseudomonas; species Pseudomonas sp. MF6396. Next base: position 152,048 of record NZ_MVOK01000002.1, read on the forward strand.
GCGGGGCGTAGCAACGCTCAGTCGTGCTCCTGGCCCAGGTAGAGCAGCTCGCTTTCGAACAGGTTCTCCAGCATCTCACGCGTCACCGGCTCCACCAGCGTGCCCGCATGGTGGGTGATGCGCAGGCTGGCGCCGGCCTGCTCCAGCGCATCGATGATTGCCAGCAGCGTTTGCTGCTGCGTCACCGTGCCTTGCTCGCTGGGCACCTCCAGGGCGAAGTCCGTGGTATCGAACAGCACGACCGGCGTTTGCGTGCCCACCTTGCGCATCAGCTCGCCGATGCTGTCGGCAGACCACTGGCGCAGCAGCTTGACGATCCCTGGCTTGTGGTCGGCGGCGGTGACGGCGATGGCGTATCGGGACATGGGGGCTCGCTTGAGTTGCGCAATAAAGGGCCGGCAAGGTGAATGCAAATAATGGCAAAAAGCCTTGAACCGATGACGGGTGCGGCGGTCCGACCTCAGGCCTGCTACCCTGTGGCCTTCACATTTCTCGTTTTGCCATAGGAACAGCGGGGCTATCAGATCACTGCACGTCGAAGCGTGCCAGCAATTCAAGGAGCTATTTCGTGGGAAGAACCCCCTCCAACGACACACCCGGGCATTCTCAGCCGCCGACCGTCGACGGCATTCCAGCTCCCAGCGGTGAAGTAAACCTGATCGATACCGACTACGTCGTCGGCCAGGACAATTTCAAGGGCGAGTTTTCCTTCTCGCTGGACATCCACGGCAAGGTGTTCCTCATCTCTGCCGCCACCATCTTCCTGTTCGTCATCCTCACCCTGGCCTTGCAGAACGAAGTCGAGCCGGTGTTCAGCGCCATGCGCAGCTGGTTGACCGCCAACCTGGCGTGGTTCTTCATGAGCACCGCGAACATCTTCGTACTGCTGTGCCTGGGCCTGATCGTCTCGCCGTTGGGCAAGGTGCGCCTGGGCGGGCGCGAAGCGGTGCCGGACCATTCCTATGTGGGCTGGTTCTCGATGCTGTTCGCCGCCGGCATGGGTATCGGCCTGATGTTCTATGGCGTGGCCGAACCGATGTCGCACTTCTCGGCCGCCATGGGCGGGGTCACCCTCGACGCCAACGGCGTGCGTACCGACTGGGCGCCGCTGGGCGGTGCAGGCGGTGATGCCAAGGTGGCGGCCGACATGGCGATGGCGGCCACCATCTACCACTGGGGCCTGCACCCGTGGGCGATCTACGCGATCGTCGCGTTGTCGCTGGCGCTGTTCACCTACAACAAGGGCTTGCCGCTGTCGATCCGCTCGGTGTTCTACCCGTTGCTGGGTGAGCGCGTGTGGGGCTGGCCGGGGCATGTGATCGATATCCTGGCGGTGTTCGCCACGCTGTTCGGCCTGGCCACTTCCCTCGGGATCGGTGCCGAGCAGGCGGCAGCCGGGCTCGAATACCTGTTCGCGATCCCCTCGACCAATGTCAGCAAGGTGCTGCTGATCATCGGCATCAGCATCATCGCACTGGGCTCGGTGCTGGCCGGCATGGACAAGGGCGTGAAGATGCTGTCCCAGGTGAACATGGGCCTGGCGTTGCTGCTGCTGGTGTTCATCATCGTGGTCGGGCCGACCCTGGCGATCTTCACCGGCTTCTTCAGAAACCTCACGGCCTACATCGAGTACCTGCCGGCGTTGTCCAACCCGGTGGGGCGCGAGGATGCCGAGTTCACCCAGGGCTGGACTGCCTTCTACTGGGCCTGGTGGATCAGCTGGTCGCCGTTCGTGGGCATGTTCATCGCCCGTGTCAGCCGTGGCCGCACGGTGCGCGAGTTTCTCATCGCCGTGTTGCTGGTGCCCTCGCTGGTGTCGGTACTGTGGATGACCACTTTCGGCGGCACCGCCATCGATCAGACCGTGAACCAGCACTTTGCCGGCGTGACCGATGCGGTGCTGGAGCTCAAGCTGTTCGCGATGCTCAGCGGCCTGCCGCTCAAGGAGATCACCTCGTTCATCGGCATCGTGCTGGTGGCGGTGTTCTTCATCACCTCGTCCGACTCCGGCTCGCTGGTGATCGATACCATCACCGCCGGTGGCAAGGTGGATGCACCGGTGCCGCAGCGGGTGTTCTGGGCGGTGATGCAGGGCGTGATCGCGATTGCGCTTTTGCTCGGTGGCGGCTTGATTGCGCTGCAGGCGATGGCGGTGTCGACCGGCCTGCCGTTCGCCATCGTGTTGCTGCTCGGCTGTGTGTCGCTGGTCAAGGGACTGATGTCGGAGCCGCGCGGTTAAAGCCCGCCCGGCGCAGCAACTTTATTGTGGGGGCGTAGCAGCCGGCCTTGCCGGCGATGGCGTGCATGGCGCCCCTGGCCCGGCGTAGCCGGGCATCGCCAGCAAGGCTGGCTTCTGCACAAAGCCAGTTTGCTGGCGTTCAATCCCACAGCCGCCCGATTTCCATTCCCGCTTCGAACCGATGTGCCACCTGGGCCTGCAACAGCTCGGCCGTGGCCAACGCATCGGTCAGGGCATGGTGCGCGTGATACGGCGGCAGGTGATAGCGCGCGCGGCTGTCGGCCAGGCGTATCGAGGCTGGCGGCCGGCGCAGCAGGCGGTCCCGCCAACTGCGTTTGCCACGGTGCAGCAGTGCTTCCAGCTGCATGGTGTCGATCACCGGAAACTCCAACCCCTCACCCAGGTGCCGTCGCACCGCATTGTCGAGAAACCCGCGTTCCAGGTTGCGGTAATGCACCACCATCACATGCCCGGCCATGGCTCCCAGCAACGCGTTGAGCACATGGGGCAGGGTGGGCGCATGGCGGATGTCGCTGTGGGTGATGTGGTGGAAGGTCACCGACTCGTCGCTCAGTTCGGTGCGCGGTTTCACCACCCAGTAGCGCGCCTCGGCGCAGCGGATGCGCTGCAGGGTGAAGGGCATCAGGCCAATGCTGACAATGGCATCCTTCTGCGCATCCAGCCCGGTGGTTTCCACATCCAGCGCCAGCAACGGCACCTGCTCCAGGGGAGTGCCAGCCGGCACCACGCCGGCGGCATAGAAGTTCTTCAGCAGCGGGTTGCGCGCCTGGGCTGCCAATGCCTGAAAGCGCGTTGCCCAGTCGATACGGTCGATACCACGCGGCTTCATCGCGAGTGCCGCACGATGCCAGGGTAGCGAAAGCGCAGGAACTTCTGCGCATGGCTCAGCACCTGGAACGCTTCCTTGAGGTTGTGTCGCTCGCTGCTGGAGAAGCGCTCGGGCTCGATGTAGTTGTCCGGCTGCTGGCCGTTTTCGAGGGCGTCCACCTGGTGCCGAATGCGCACCATCGACAGGAACTCCAGCGCATAACGCAGGTGCTCGATGGCCGCCGGCTGCATCAGCTTGGTGGCGCTGATGGCTTCCAGGCGCTCGACCGAGTTCTGCGCGGTACTGGCGCAGGCCAGGGCATGTACGCGAATCAGGTCGGTGAGCGGTGCGGTGCCGCGGCCCTTGAGGTTGATGATCTGTTTCTGGCGGCCGTCGGTTTCCATCACGAAGGTGCGGAAGAACCCCAGCGGCGGCGTACGGTTCAGTGCATTGCGCGCCATGGCGGTAAGAAAGGCGGGGCTGGCGCTGGACTTCTGCGCGCACAGGATCTTGAGGGTTTCCACCAGTTCCAGCTGGCCATACACCCCGTCGAGGTCGAAGAAGATGCTGCTGTTGAGCAGGGTGGCCGCGTTGGGTTTGTCGATCCACTGGGTGAAGTAGCCCTTCCATACCCGCAGCGGCTGGCGCCACTGGTCGTTGGTGGCCATGATCCCGCCCTTGCAGTAGCTGTAGCCGCACGCGGCCAGGCCGTCGCTGACGAAGGTGGCGAGTTTGAGGAAGTAGGCGTCGTGCTGCACCGGGTCGAAGCTGTCGTCCAGCACCAGGGCGTTGTCCTGGTCGGTGACCAGCAACTGTTCGTCCCGCGCCATCGAGCCCAGCGCCATGAAGCAGTACGGCACCGGCGGCGGGCCCAGGTCGCGTTCGGCCAGTTCCAGCAGGCGCTGGGTGAAGGCGCGACCGATGCCGGAAATCGCGCTGCCGATCATGTGCGCCGTGGCGCCATCGCGCACCATGCGCACATAGGTGCCGCGCAGGTCGCGCAGCAGCGAGCGCAGGCCGGCCACGCTGTTCTGGTTGGAGATGCTGTTGACCAGGTGCAGGCTGCTCTGGGACTCGTGGCGGATGATGTCCGACAGGTTGATCAGCCCCAGCGTGCGGCCCTTGTGCACCACCGGCAGGTGGTGGATGTTGCGCCGCAGCATGCACAGCATGGCTTCGAACACCGAGTCGTTGGCCTGGATCACCACCGGATCGCTCGACATCACCGTGCTGATGGGCAGGCTGCTGCTGAGGTCGGCGGCCAGCACGCGGGTGCGCAGGTCCCGGTCGGTGACCAGCCCCAGCAGTCTGTCGGGGGCATCCGGTACCGGTTCGACCACTGCCACGCACGACACGCTTTCGGCGGCCATCAGGCGCGCCGCGTCCAGAATCGAAGTGTCCTGGCTCACCCACACCAGGCTGCGCGAGAGCAGGGTGCGTGCCTTGAGCTGGATCAGCTCGCTGGCGCGGCCCTGGCCTTCGACAGCGGACTTGAGACGCGAATGTCCTTCGGCCTCGACGAACTCGGCAAAGCTGTCGTGCTGCTCGCACAGTTCGGCAAACAGGTCTGCCGGAATGAAGTAGATCAGGCTGTCTTCCAGCGCCTTGGCCGGAAAGCGCACCTTGTTGCTGCGCAGCAACCCGGCCTGGCCGAAGATGTCGCCTTCGCCCAGGCGGTTGTAGAGCTCGCCGTTGCGCCGGTAGATCTCCACCGCACCGCTGCGCACGTAGTGCAGGTCCTGGATGCTGGCGCCTGCTTCCAGGATGGTGCTGCCGGCCTTGAAATAGCTCACCTGGATACGTGGCGCAATGCCGTTGAGGGTTTCTTCGGGCAGGGCGTCGAAAGGGGCGAAACGGTGGAGGTGATCGCGAACCTCCAGAAGCTCGATCTGCATGCAACCTCGCTGAATGTGGGCGTGAAGTGGACCGGGGCTCAGGGCCGCATCAACGGCTCGACGCCGATCCAGGATTTTTTCGGGTGGTGGCACAGTTGCAGTGGCGCCACAGTAACCGACTGCCCGTCGATTTCCAACGTGCCCAGGTTGATCGTCCACTTGGCGTCGGCGTTGAAGTCCGGGGTGTTGAACGCGACGTAGACCGAGCCATAGCGGCTGTTGTTGGTGAGCTTGGGAATGCGCCGGTGCACCTCGTCACTGTTGATGTCGAACGGCGAGGGGCGCACGTAGTCCTTGCCCGAAAGCGGGAAGTCGTTGTTCAGCGCGCCCAGGTAAAGGTCCGGGCGGGCCGCCAGGCGCTGGCCATTCTCGAAGGTCAGGTAGGCCTTGCGGCTGTCGTACAGCATGGGGATGGGCGCTTCGCCCGACCCTGGCTTGAGAGGCTGCTGGCGATTCTTGTTGAAGCCGATCACCTGCACGTAGAACTCGCGCTGTGGCGAGCCATGGGGCACGCTGAAGTAACCCTGCGTGTAGGGTCGATCTCTCCACATCAGCGCATGGTCGTAGAGGTAGGTGTACAGGTAGAAGGTCTTGACCCCGTGCGCGGTCGGCACCTCGAACACCTGGCGCGACTCGCACAGGTCGGCATAGGCCGGGCGCTCTCGCGGGTAGGGCACGCAGGCGACGAGCAGGGCGCTCAGGGCCAGGGCAAGAGAAAAGCGGTGGAACAGAACGTGCAACATGCCGGGCCTCCCTGGCTCGATAGCGCTGCGCAAGCAGTCAACGTGTAGTGTCGACGCCCTGTACTTGTCGAGGTTTTATCAGGCTTTGCGCCGGAATTCCGAACATTTCGTGCAACCGCCATATCATCGGCAGCGTCAGCGCTCTCGTTCCATTGAGTACTTCGTAGACCCGGTTCTTCCGGCCGATTGCCGGTACCAGGTCGGCGGCGCTCAGGCCGGACTGCTCCATTCTGAAGCGAATAGCCTCGATGGGGTCGGGCAGGTCGAGCGGAAACTGCTTGGTCTCATACGCCTCTATCAGCGTGACCATGACATCGAAGTAATCACCTTCGGGCGTGCCGGGTTCCGGCTCGTTGTCGAACAGCTCGGACACTGCGTTCAACGCGGCCTTGTAGTCCTGCTCGGTATGAATTGGGTGAATGTTCACAGGATCACTCCATCTCAACGGTGTCGGCGTCAATGCCATCGTATTGTTCGTGAGTACCGACAAACTTGATGTAGATGGCTTCGAAGCGATAGGCCACGGCAGCCACGATCCGATAGTCATTGCCTTTGATATTGAACACCACTCTGCGACTTTTGAGGATGCTGGCATTGCCGAACTGCGCCTTGATATCCGCAGGCGTGGACCATCTTGCCTGCCTGGCTTCGTCAATCCATGAGAGCAAGGGTTGCTTGGATGCAGGATGCTTCTCGGAAAATGCTTTCAGGTGACTGATGGCAATGATTCTCATAAGGCCCCATTCTGGTCCCGGTGTGGGACTTTTTCAAGCGCGACTTCCAGTTGTTCGTCGCTTGATGACGTCAGACGTTGCCCTCTGGACCACGAGCAACGCCTGAGTGTTATCGGCGAATGGCCAATGTTCAATTACCAGAGTGCAACGGTGTACGACAGGATCAGCCGGTTCTCGTCCAGGTCGTTGCCGAAATGCGTGGAGCGTACCGTGGCGTTGCGCCACTTCACGCCGACGTTTTTCAGCGGGCCGCTTTGCACCACGTAGCCGATATCGGTGTCGCGCTCCCACTCCTTGCCATCAGGCCGCCCCGCACCCAGGTCGATGCCATCGCCGCGCAGGTAGCGGGTCATGAAGGTCAACCCCGGCAGGCCCACGCTGGCGAAGTTGAAGTCGTAGCGGGCCTGCCACGAGGTTTCGTCCTTGTTGGCGAAGTCGCCGATCTGCACGAAGTTCACCAGGTAGGCATCGGCGCCGTTGAGGTAGGCAAAGCCGGTGTCGCCGCGCATGCGCTGGTAGCCCACACCGAAGGCGTGGCCCTGTATGCCGTAGGTGAACATCGCCCCCAGCGCCTTGTTGTCGACGTTGCTGGCGCCGTCATCGCTGGAGCGGGCGAACCGGATATCGCTTTTGAGCGACTGCCCCTCGCCCAACGCCCAGGTGTGGTTCAGGCCCACGAAGTGCTGGCGGTAGAGGTTGTCGAGCGCACCGTAGCTGTAGCTGGTGCTCAGGCTGTCGGTCCACTTGTAGCTCAGGCTGGCGAAGTCGAAGCGATCGCTGTCGCTGCGCCGGGCCACGATGTTTTTTGCCGCGCCCGTGGTCACGCCCATGTCCTCGTAGTCGGTGGAGTCGCGCTGGTTGACCTGGCGCAGCCGGCCGATGTCGAGGTTCAGGTTCTCCAGCTCCTGCACGTTCAACTGCCCGCCGGAAAAGGTCTGCGGCAACAGGCGCGAGTCGTTGGGCATCAGCACCGGCAGCCTGGGTATCAGGGTGCCGACCTTCAACACGCTGTGACTGGCGCGCACCTTGGCGGTCAGGCCCAGCTCGCTGTACTCGCCCTGGGCACGGCGCGGTGCCTCGCGGTCACGCTGCAGCAGGCCGCTACCACTGCGTTCGGGGCTGGAATCGAGCTTGAGCCCGAGCAGGCCGATGGCGTCCACCCCAACGCCCAGGGTGCCCTCGGTAAAGCCGGACTCGTAGCGCAGCACAAAGCCCTGGGCCCATTCCTCGGCCTTGGACTGCGGGGCCTCGTGCTGGCGAAAGTCGCGGTTGAAGTAGAAGTTGCGCAGTTCCACGCTGGCCTTGCTGTCATCGACAAAGGCCGCGTTGGCCGTGCTGCAAACGCCGGCGAGTGTTGCCGTGGCCAGCAGGCCAAGGCTGAACGGTGGGAAAGTGCGGTGCATGGTAAATCCTCTTTTTTGTTTTTATGAGGTGCAGCGATGCCCGCACGGGCCGCCGTAGCGGCCCGTGACAGGGGTTGCAGTGGTTCAGTGGCTGACGGCGGTGGCGGCGCCCAGGCCAGTCTGTGCGCGCACGAACTGGTCGTCGAAGGCGGCACGTTCGCGGGCTGCGCGGGCGCTGCGGTCGAGCCTGGACACAATCACCGTGACCAGGAACGCCAGCGGCATGGAAAACAGTGCCGGATGGTCATAGGGATAGATCGCCTGGGCGTTGCCCAGCACCGACACCCACACCGCCGGCGACAGGATCACCAGCCCCAGCGCGGTGATCAGCCCGGCAAAGCCGCCGGCCAGCGCGCCGCGGGTGGTCAGGCCTTTCCAGTACATGGCCATGATCAGCACCGGGAAGTTGGTGGAGGCGGCGATACCGAAGGTCAGGCCCACCAGGAAGGCCACGTTCTGCTTCTCGAACAGGATGCCCAGCAGGATCGCGATGATGCCCAGGCCGACGGTGGCGATACGGGTCACGCGCATCTCGTCCTTTTCGCTGGCGGTGCCCTTTTTCCACACGGTGGCGTAGAGGTCATGGGAGATGGCCGACGCACCGGCCAGTGCCAGGCCCGACACCACCGCGAGAATGGTGGCGAAGGCCACCGCCGACAGGAAGCCCAGGAACAGGTTGCCGCCCACTGCCTTTGCAAGGTGCATGGCGACCATGTTGCCGCCACCGATCAGCGCGCCCTTGAGGTCGCCGTCCACGTAGAACTGCGGGTCGGTGCCGACGATGACGATGGCCGCGTAGCCCAGCACCATCACCACCAGAAAGAAGAAACCGATGAAGCCGGTGGCGTAGAACACCGACTTGCGTGCTTCCTTGGCGTTGGGCACGGTGAAAAAGCGCATCAGGATATGCGGCAGCCCGGCGATGCCGAACACCAGCCCCAGCGACAGCGACGCGGCGTTGATCGGGTCGGCCAGCATCGAGCCGGGGCCCATGATGCTCCAGCCTGTGCTGTGCACGTTCACTGCGCGACTGGCCAGGGTTTCCAGGCTGAAGCCGAACTCGGCCATGGCCAGCAGCGCCAGGGTGGTGCCACCGGCCAGCAACAGCACGGCCTTGATGATCTGCACCCAGGTGGTGGCGATCATGCCGCCGAAGATCACGTACACCAGCATCAGGGCGCCCACCACCATCACTGCGGTGCTGTAGTCCAGGCCGAACAGCAGCTTGATCAGTTGCCCGGCACCCACCATCTGCACCACCAGGTAGCAGCACACCACGGTCAGCGAGCCGAAGGCGGCGAAGGTGCGGATGCGGGTCTGGTCCAGGCGGTACGACACGATGTCGGCAAAGGTGTAGCGCCCCAGGTTGCGCAGGCGCTCGGCCATCAGGAAGGTGATGATCGGCCAGCCGACGAAGAACGCCACGGTGTAGATGAAGCCGTCGTAGCCCTTGGCGAACACCAGGCTCGACAGGCCCAGCAGGGTGGCCGCCGACATGTAGTCGCCGGCAATCGCCAGGCCGTTCTGGAAACCGCTGATGCCGCCGCCGGCGGTGTAGAAGTCGGAGGTGGAGCGGGTCTGGCGCGCGGCCCACCAGGTGATCGCCAGGGTGCCCAGCACGAACACGAAGAACATCGCGATGGCGTGCAGGTTGACCGGTTGTTTGTCGGCCACCAGCGGCGCCGCGAAAGCCGCCGGGGTCAGCAGCAGGCTGCTCAGCACTAGCAGTGCGGTGCGGTTCATTTCGACTCCTCCAGTACCTGTGCGCTGAGGCTGTCGAAGCGGGTATTGGCGCTGCGCACGTACCAGCCGGTCAGCAGCCACGACAGCACGATCAGTGCCGAGGCCACGGGAATGCCGAGGGTCAGTTGGCGACCGTCCCCCAGCGGTGTGTGCAGCACCTGCGGGTAGAACGCCACCACCAGCATGAACAGGTAGTAGGCACCCAGCACTGCGGCGCTGAGTGACCAGGCCAGGCGCGATCGGGTGCGCACCAGTTGCTGGAATTTGGGGTTGGCGCGGATGCGGTCGCAACTCTGCGCGTGATCGGTTGGGGCGTGCGTCATGGGTGGGGCTCCTTTGTTGTTTTTATTGCCTGGGGCGGGCCATCGACTTTGTTGCGGGTGTGGGGCGTCAGGGCGGCGGGCAGGGCTCGCAGCCAGACGGTAAATGCGGTGGGGCAGGCGCCGGCGCGCCGCGATCAGGTCGCGGGGCGGGGTAACGTGCGCGGGGGTGAGCCGAGGTTGAGCAGGCTCGTACAGGCAGGGGCGAGGCCCTGGTGAGAATTCGACATGTGTGGCACCCGTTGGCTGATTGTTAGCTCTTGATGTCAGCTGCCCCCTTGTCGGTGGCGGCAGCGCAGATGGCTCCGGGCATCTTATATAACAATGTCGGGTTGTTATGGAAGTACTACCTGCGACGTATGGTAATACTACTATACGTTGCGTCATAAAAAGCTTCGCCGGCAAGGCCGGCTCCTACATGATCACGGTAGGAGCCGGCCTTGCCGGCGAATGGCGTCGACGCGCTGTCGGAAAGATGCGCTCAGAACGCGAGCTTGTACCCGATCAGCAACAGCATCCCCGCCAGGCAAGGGCGCAGTACGTTGTCGGAAATGCGCCCGGTCAGGTGGCTGCCCAGGTAGATCCCCGGCAACGAGCCCAGCAGCAGGTAGCCCAGCAACGACCAGTCCATGTTGCCCATGCTCGCATGGCCCAGGCCGGCGACCAGGGTCAGAGGTACGGCGTGGGCGATCTCGGTGCCCACCAGGCGCCGGGTGACCAGGTACGGGTACAGCAGAAACAGCGCGACAGTGCCCAGGGCGCCCGCGCCAATCGAGGTCAGTGACACCATCACGCCCAGCACCACGCCAGTGACCACGGTAAGGGCGTTGAGGCTGCGTTCGCTGAGGTGGTAGCGGTCACCGGCGTGCTTGCTGGCAAACGCCTGCAACCGCGACTTGAACAGGATGGCCAGCGCCGTGAGGATCAGCACCACCGCCAGGCCCTGCTTGATCACGCCGTTGAGCGTCTGGGTGTCGGTATGCAGGGTGCTCAGAAACCACAGGGTCAAGGCCGCCGCTGGCACGCTGCCCATGGCCAGCAGCCCGGTGATCTTCCAGTCGATGTTCTTTTGCTTGCTGTGCACCCAGACGCCACTGGCCTTGGTGATGGCCGCATACAACAGGTCGGTGCCCACTGCAGTGGCCGGGTTGATGCCGAACCAGAGCAGGATCGGGGTCATCAACGAACCACCGCCAACGCCGGTCATGCCGACAATGAACCCAACAACCAGGCCTGCGATGGTGAAACCAAAAGAACCTACATCCATAAATACCTAAACACCCAGCGAGCCCGTGATCGGATGGCGCCAGCATAAAGGTTTTTTTATAGCCAAATAGACTTGTTCGTTATTAGTTTATAACCGTAACGCAGCAGGCGAGGGTGCCATCGACCGCCTGGGCGGCCGATGGGCGAGGGCGGGGGTCAGATCTTGAAGCTGTCTACCAGTTGCTTGAGGCGCCCGGCCTGACGCGCCAGGTCATCGCAGTGCTTGAGGGTGTCGTTGAGGTTGGCCACACCCTGCTGGTTGAGCACGTTGATCTGGGTGATGTCCAGGTTCAGGCTCTCGACCACGGCGGTCTGTTCCTCGGTGGCGGCTGCTACCGACTGGTTCATGCCGTCGATCTCGCCAATGCGCAGGGTCACGCTGGTCAGGCGTTCGCCGGCCTGGTTGGCGACCTGCACGCTCTGCTCGCTGGACACCTGGCTGGCGTTCATGTTGTGCACTGCCTCGCGCGACCCCACCTGCAGGGTGGTGATCATCTTGTGGATCTCTTCGGCCGATTCCTGGGTACGGTGCGCCAGGTTGCGCACTTCGTCGGCCACCACGGCAAAGCCGCGACCGGCTTCACCGGCCCGTGCTGCCTCGATGGCGGCGTTGAGTGCCAGCAGGTTGGTCTGCTGCGAGATGCCCTTGATCACGTCGAGGATCTGGCCGATGTCATCGGTGCTGGCGTTGAGGGTTTCGATCTGCTCGCACGACTCGCTGATCTTCTGCGACAGCGCCGTCATCGCGCTGATGGTCTCCTGCATCACCTGGCGACCATCGTTGGCCTGGTCGCTGGCACCGCTGGCATGTTGCGAGGCATCGGCGGCGTTGCGCGCGATCTCCTGGGTGGCGGCGCCCAGTTCGTTGATTGCAGCGGCCACGCTGTTGGTGCGCAGGCTCTGTTCCTCGGAGCCGATGATCGAGGCGTTGGAGGCGCTTATCACGCGTTCCGACAGGTCGTGCACCTGGCGGGTGGCCGAGGCCACTTCGGAAATCGATGCATGGATGCGCTCCACGAACTGGTTGAAGGCACCGGCCAGTTCGCCGAATTCATCCTTGTTTTCCACGGTCAGGCGCCGGGTCAGGTCGCCTTCGCCCTGGGCGATGTCCTGCATGGCGCGGCCCATGGTGGTGAGGGGGCGCATCAGCACCGGAATCAGCAGGCTCAGCAGGCCGGCGATGGCGGCCACGGCGATCAGCATGGCGATGATGGCCGAGGTGCGGAACTGGCTCAGCGGGGCGTAGGCCTTTGCCTTGTCGATGGACAGGCCGATGTACCAGTCGGCCGACGGCAGGCCGCTGACCGGGGCGAACGAGATGATCCGCTGTTCGCCGTTGAGGGTCACGTCGTGCAGGCCGGCGGTGACCTGCAGGTTGCTGCCGGGGTAGATGTCCTTGAGGTTCTTCATGGCCTGGTCGCTGTCCGGGCTGACGATCATCTGCCCGTCGCGGTCGACCAGGAAGGCGTGGCCGATACCGCCGAAGTCCACGGCATTGATGATGTCCACCAGGGTGGCCAGGCTCAGGTCGCCGCCCACCACGCCGACCAGTTCGCCGTTGCTCTTGACCGGCATCGCAATGGTCACCACCAGCCCGCCGACAGCCGCCAGGTAGGGTGGGGTGAGCATGGGTTTGCCGGCGGCGACAGCAGCTGTGTACCAGGGACGTTGGCGCGGGTCGGAGCCGTCGGGCATTTTCGCGTCCGGGCGCTGGGTGAACACGCCGTTGGTCTGGCCCACATAGGTGAACTGGAAGTTCGATGTGAAGGCGGGCTGGTCGACCAGCCCGGGGAAGTCGGCATTGGCGCCCTGGTGGGCGATGTTCTGGGCCAGGTTTTCCAGCACCAGGATGCGCCCGCTCATCCAGTTCTGCACACTGCTGGCTGTCAGCGCGCCGGCCTGGTTGACCGACGATTCGATGTTCTGGCGGATGGTGTTGCGTTGCAGGTAATCGTTGTAGAGGGTGAACAGTGCAAAGGCCAGCACGACGACTGCGCTGGCGCTGAGCAGGATCTTGTGGCGAAATTTCAGGTTCATGTTTCGAGACCTTTAGCCAGATAGGGGAAGTGACGGCGTCACGGGTCGGAGCCTTGTGAGCACCGCCATCGTGAATTGCACGCGACTGACCTTTCAGGTATCGGCTGAAACCACGAAATATTTATGTACCATTTTGACGCGGGGTCAGTCGGCCAGGGCTGCGGTCTGTCTCAGCAACCTCACCAGCTCCTGGGCAGCGCGTTGCAGCGGCTGCTGCTTGAGCCAGAAGGCATGCACCGGCAGGCGCAGTTCATTGCGGGTGTTGCGAAAATCCAGTTGCACCAGTCGCCCGGCCTTGAGCAGCGGGGCAATGCGCGACAGCGGGAAGTCGCCCCAGCCAAGCCCGGCCTCGACCATCTCGATGGCCATGCTCAGGCTGTCGGTGCGCCAGTGCGAGGCACCGATCAGCACGCGGGGGTCTAGCATCGGCAAATCGCGGCTGGCCACCACGATCTGGCGCACGTTGACCAGGTCTTCGAGGTAGCGCACCTGCTCGCCCAGCGCGGGGTGATGGGGCGAGAGGGTGGCGGTCAGCGACTCCATGCCGACCTGTTCGAAGCGCTGGCGCGGGTCGACCGTCAGCCCGGCAAACGCCAGGCACAGTTGCACGCGACCCTCGTGCAGCAGGTGCAGCGCATCTTCCTGCGGGGCGCTGAGCACCTCCACCTGCAGCAGCGGGTGGCGCTGGCTGATCTGGCCGATGGCCTGGAGCAGCGGCTGGTGATCGATGTCGGGCACCACGCCGATGGCCAGGGTGCTTTCCAGGCCCTGGGAAAGCTCGATGGCGTGTACCTGAAGCTGCGTCAGCTGGTCGGCGATCAGCCGGGCATGGGGCTCCAGCGCCAGGGCCAGCGGGGTGGGGCGGGTTTCACGGTGGGTACGCTCGAACAGGGCAAAGCCTAGCTCCGCCTCCAGGTTGGCGATGGCCATGCTGACTGCCGAGGGTACCCGCCCCAATGCCCGGGCGGCAGCCGAGAACGAGCCGCGGTCGAGCACCGCAAGAAACAGTTCGATAGTGTCGCTGGAAAAATTCATCAGCCTCTCCTTTCAGTAGATCTGATAGCTGCTGACTTTTTCTGTCAAGAAGATTGACGCATCCTGCCGGCCGAATTTGATTTGTCGAGGGGTGAAAAGGTGCAAGGTCTGAAACGCAAGCTGGTGTATGTAACGGCCTATGAAGGTATCGGGCTGTGCCTGTCGACACTCGGGCTGGCGCTGCTGTCCGGCACCGCGCCCAGCAACACCGGGCCGCTGGCCGTGATGATCACCACCATCGCGATGGTGTGGAATTTCATCTACAACACCCTGTTCGAGTACTGGGAGAGCCGCCAGGCCACACGGGGGCGCAGCGTGGCCCGGCGCGTGGCGCACGCGATCGGGTTCCAGCTTACCCTGGTGGTGTACCTGATCCCGCTGATTGCCTGGTGGCTGGGGATTTCGCTGTGGGAGGCCTTCTTGGTGGACCTGGCGTTCATCATCCTGATCCCGTGCTACACGTTCCTCTACAACTGGCTGTTCGATCGGGTGTTCGGGCTGCCGAGTTCGGCATCGGCACAGGTATCGCCCGCCGTGTAGGGCGTGCAGGCCCGCGATGCTTTGCTTCTGAGCGTCGGCTAGGCATAGAATGATAGGAATTCTCATTCGTACCCCGGTCGCCCATGTCCACTCCCGATCCCGCGTTGCGCGAACAGGTCAGCCGTATCTATCAGGACCACCACCGCTGGTTACAGGGCTGGCTGCGTCCGCGGGTGGCCTGTCGGCACCTGGCGGCCGACCTGATGCAGGACGTGTTCGTGCGGGTGCTCAGCGCCCCGGACGCCAGCGACCGGCTAGGCGCGGTACGCGAACCACGCGGCTACCTGGCCACCATCGCGCGGCGTTTGATGATCGACTACTTTCGCCGTGCCCGCCTCGAGCGGGCCTGGTTGCAGGCACTGGCCGAGCAGCCCGAAGCGGTGGAGATATCCGAGCAGGAGCGGCTGATCCTGCTGCAGACCCTGTGCGAGCTGGATGCCATGCTGGCGGGGCTCGGCCCGCGCATACGCCGGGCCTTTCTGCTGTCGCAGCTCGATGGCATGACCTACAGGCTGATTGGCGAGGAGCTGGGGGTTTCCGAGGTGACGGTCACCCGCTATATCGCCAAGGCCTTTCACCACTGTACGCTGTACAGCCTGCAAGCCGACTCGTGACCCCATGGCTACTCTCGACCCTCTCCAGCGCGCCGCGCTGGAACAGGCTGCGCTTTGGCGCGCCCGCCTCAATGCTGATGCCGTGGATGATACCGACCGGCAAGCGTGGCAGACCTGGCTGGACGCCCACGACCAGCATCGCTGGGCCTGGCAACAGGTCGTCCAGGTTCAGCAGCGGCTTGGCCAGCTATCTGGCGGGCTGGCCGGGCGTACCCTGGACATCGCCGGGCAGCCTGCCGCGATCCCGCGGCGCGGCGTGCTCAAGGGCATACTGGTGCTGGCCGGCACCAGCGGCCTGGGCTGGGCCGGCTACCGAGAGCTGAGCAGCGGGCCGTGGACGGCGGACTACCATACCCGCGTCGGCAAGCGTCAGGCATTGACCCTGGCCGATGGCACCCGGCTCGAACTCAACACCGACACTGCCCTGGATGTGCGCTACGACAACCAGCAGCGCCTGCTGGTACTGCGCCAGGGCGAGGTGATGATCACCAGCGCCGCCGACAAGGCCGGGCGCCCGTTGCGGGTGCAGACCGTCAACGGCACCGTCGAGGCGCTGGGCACGCGTTTTCTGGTGCGCCGCGACAGCGACGCCAGCAGCACGCAACTGGCGGTGTACCAGGGCCAGGTGGGCGTGATGCCGCGCGATGGCATGGGGGGGGCCGTGGTCGATGCCGGGGATCAGGTGCGGTTTTCACACCCCAAGTTCGTGCTTGGCTCGCCGCTGGAGCCCGACCGCGATGCCTGGCGCAGGGGGCTGCTGATTGCCAACGACCAGATGCTTGGGGTATTCATCGCCGAGCTGCGGCGTTATCGCCCCGGTTGGCTCAAATGTGCCAACGAGGTTTCCAGCCTGCGTATCAGCGGTACCTTCAAGCTCGACGACACCGAGCAGATTCTGCGCGCCATCGGCAAGACCCTGCCGGTGCGGGTCGAGCGGCGCACAAAATACTGGGTAAGCATCGAACCCCTCACGACCTGAAAAATATTTTTCGTAAATGATAGGTATTCGCTCCTTCGTTCGACTTCTAGGCATGCAGGCGTGATGGCCTGACTGCCAACCAGAAGAGAAAAGAACCGATGAATACCCGATCACCGGTCGCGGCAAGGCTGCGTACCACGCTGTTGTGCTCCACCCTGCTGTGGCCGCTGGCGATGCCGGGCATTGCGCACGCCGACAGCACCACACCGACCGAATACAACCTCGACCAGGGCGACCTGGGTCAGGTTCTGAACCGCTTCGCCGCCCAGGCCGGCGTGGTGCTTTCGTTCGCACCGAGCCTGACCGCGGGCAAGACCAGCGCCGGCCTGCACGGGCGTTACAGTGTCGATCAGGGCCTGCAGGCGTTGCTCGAGGGCAATGGCCTGATGGCCGTGCGTGAAGACGACGGGCGCTACAGCCTGGCCCCGCTGCCGCAAACTGCCGGGGCGCTGAACCTGGGCGTGACCGAAGTCACCAGCAACCAGTTGGGTACCATCACCGAAGACAGCGGCTCCTACACGCCAGGCACCATCGCCACCGCCACACGGCTGGTGCTGACACCGCGCGAAACGCCCCAGACCATCACCGTGGTCACCCGTCAGCACATGGACGATTTCGGGCTCAACAACATCGACGATGTGATGCGCCATACCCCGGGCATCACCGTGTCGGCCTTCGACAGCGACCGCACCAGCTACTATGCCCGCGGCTTCTCGATCAACAACTTCCAGTACGACGGCATCCCCTCGACGGCGCGCAACGTCGGCTATTCGGCCGGCAACACCTTGAGCGACATGGCCATCTATGACCGCGTGGAAGTGCTCAAGGGCGCTACCGGCCTGCTCACCGGCGCGGGGTCGCTGGGGGCCACGATCAACCTGGTGCGCAAGAAGCCGACTGCCGATTTCAAGGGGCATTTCACCCTGGGCGCCGGTAGTTGGGACAACTATCGCAGCGAACTCGACGTGGGCGGCCCGCTGACCGACAGCGGCAACGTGCGCGGCCGTGCGGTGGCGGCCTACCAGGACAAGCACTCGTTCATGGACCACTACCAGCGCAAGACCAACGTCTACTACGGCATCCTCGAATTCGACCTGAGCCCGGACACCCTGCTCACCGTGGGCGGTGACTACCAGGACAACAAGCCGGAAGGCTCGAGCTGGTCGGGCAGCATTCCGCTGTTCGATGCCCAGGGCAACCGCAACGACCTGCCACGCCACTTCAACAACGGCGCCAAGTGGAGCCACTGGAACCAGTACACCCGCACCGTGTTTGCCAGCCTGGAGCATCACCTGGCCAACGGCTGGGTTGCCAAGGCGCAGCTGGACCACAAGATCAACGGCTATGACGCGCCGCTGGGCTCGATCCAGGGTTACTACCCGCGCGCCGACGGCACCGCCAGCCTCTATTCGGCCAAATACACGGGCGAGACGGTGAGCAATTCGGCCGACCTCTACGCCAGCGGGCCGTTCGAGCTGCTGGGGCGTGAGCACGAACTGGTGATCGGTACCTCGTTTGCCCAGTCTCACTGGGAAGGCAAGGGCTGGTGGAGCGCCAGATACCCCAATGGCAACTCCGTCGACTACGGCAGCTGGAACGGCAACACCCCCGAACCGGACTGGGGGGAGCAGACCCAGACCGTGGATGACCGCGTGCGTCAGACCGGCACCTACGTGACCACCCGCTTGCACCCCACCGACGATCTGACGCTGCTGCTCGGTGCACGCCTGGCCAACTACCGCATCAACGGCGTGACCGCCAACGGCCGCGAGGACGATCGCCTGCTGCCCTACCTGGGGGCGGTGTACGACCTCAATGACTACCTGTCGCTGTATGCCAGCTACACCGATATCTTCATGCCGCAGGATGCCTGGTACCGCGACCGCAACAACCGCCTGCTCGACCCGGATGAAGGGCAGAACTACGAGGTGGGCCTGAAGGGTGAGTTCCTGGACGGGCGCCTGAATGCGAGCCTGGCGTATTTCGAGATTCACCAGAGCAGCCGGGGCGAAGAGGACCGGGCCTACAACGGCAACCCGACCAACCCGGCGGTCGAGTATGCCTACGAAGGCATCAAGGCCAAGACCAAGGGTTATGAGGCAGAGATCTCCGGCGAACTGGCTGAGGGCTGGCAACTGCAGGGGGGTTACACCCACAAGGTGATCCGCGATGACCAGGGCAAGAAGGTGTCGACCTGGGAGCCCGAGGACCAGGTCAGTTTCTACACCAGCTACAAGCTCAAGGGGGCGCTCGACCGCTTGACCATCGGCGGTGGTGCGCGTTGGCAGGGCAAGGGCTGGCAGGTGTTGTCGAACAACGTCAAGAAGCGCGACGAAGAGTTTGCCCAGGACCCTTACTGGCTGGTGGACCTGATGGCGCGTTACCAGATCAGCGAGCAGCTGTCGGCCACGCTGAACGTCAACAACGTGTTCGACAAGGCCTACTTCACCAATATCGGCTTCTACAACTCGGCCTCTTATGGCGACCCGCGCAACGTGATGGTGACCACTCGCTGGGACTTCTGAGCCAGCGTGCCGAGGTGTCAGGCCTGCCGTTGGGCGAGGCAGGCCTGGTGGATCGCGTCCCAGCATTCCTGGCTCCACAGGCGGATCCAGGTGGCGGCCCACAGTCGGTCCCAATGCCGGCGCAACGGGTTGCGTCGGCGCGCCTCCAGCAGCTCTTCGATTTCTTCGTTGAGCGATACCGGCTCGAAACCGGTCCATACCGGTGGTACCGGTGCCACGATGTTGTAGTAGCAGACCGGCGCGACTTCCTCGTAGAAGATGCGCTTGAGCTCGGCCAGGTCGAAGGGTTCGAGTTCGCGGGCGATCCAGGCGTAGTCCACCCAGCTGTCGACGAACGACTCGGAGAGCAGGGCGCGGACGTTGTGGCGTTGTTCTGGGGTCACGGGGCGGGCTCTTGTGGGGATGCCCGATGCTGCGCGGTTTGTCGTTGGCAGGTCAAGCGCAGCAAGACCCTTCGCCGGCAAGGTCGGCTCCTGCACAACACCTCCTGCAGGAGCCGGCCTTGCCGGCGAAAGGCGCACCGCCATTCTCAATCCAGGCTCAGCTTGGCCTCGATGCGGTCCAGGTGCTGGTGCATCAACTGCAGCGCCGCCTCGCTGTCGCCGTCCTCCAGTGCGTCCACCAGGGCTGCATGTTCCTGCCAGGCGCAGTGTTCGCAAGGCTGGGTCTCGTACTGGGCAATGATCAGCGACGTCATGGGCACCAGCCCGTTGAGAAACCGCGTCAACGGGGCATTGTCGGCCATCTCCGCCAGCTTCAGGTGAAACTCGCCCCCCAGACGAATCGCCGTGCACCGATGGCCCTGCTCGTGGTGCTTGCGCTCGCGGGCAATCAGCTCGCGCAACTGGCGGATGCGTGGGGCACTGGTGCGCCGCGCCGCCAGCCCGATCAGCGTGGTTTCAGCCAGGCGCCGGGCACTGAGCACCTGGCGCGCCTGCTGCGGGTCGGGTGCGGCCAGCCGGGCGGTGTGCGCCGGGCGTTGCACCACCACCTGCTGGTCGGACAGGCGCCCCAGCACGCGGCGGATCACCGTGCGGCTCACGCCGAAGGCCTGGCCCAGCGCCTGCTCGGTCAGCGCGGTACCTGGCGCCAGGCGCTGTTCGAGGATCGCATCGAACAGGCGCGGGTAGATCTCGTCAGCGCTCAGGCGCTGCTCGCCGGCCGCCAGCAGCGCGGGCAGGGCGATCGCGGACGGGGTAGCAGGGCAGGCGTTCATGGTCGCTCTCCTGGTCAGTTGCCCGGGTGTTCATCCGGAATGGTCAATTCGATGCCCATGCGCAGGCCTTCCTGCAGAATGTGCCGGCGCATCTGCGCACTGGCCTGGGCGCTGTCCTTGTTGCGGATGGCGCGCACCACCGCCTCGTTCTCTTCCAGGCGCGCGGCCAGGTGCTCGGGCGAGTTGTGCAGCACCTGGGCGCTCTGCTTGAGGGCATTGCTGGTCTGCTGCACCACACTCTGGAAAATCGGGTTGGCGGTCAGTGCGAACAGCTCTTCGTGAAATGCCAGGTAGGCGCGCACCCCGGCTTCGCTGTCGCTGGCCTCCAGGGCCTCGCGCATGTCCATCAGGGTCAGGCGCAACTGGCCGATTTCCTTGCTGCTGACCGACTGCGCCACCAGCCCGACAATGAACGGCTCCAGCGTGTAACGCAGCTGCAGCACGTCCTCCAGGCTGGCTCCGGCCACGGCCGCGGGGGCCTGTACCAGCTCCTGGGTGCCGGGGTCGAGCACCAGCACTCCCTTGCCTGGCATGGAACGCACCAGGCCGAGGGTCTCCAGCACCGTGACCGCTTCGCGCAGGCTTGGCCGGCTGATGCCCAGTTGCTCGGCCAGTTCTCGCTGACCCGGGAGCATCTCGCCCGAGCGCCACTGGCCACGGGCCAGTGCCTGGCGCAGTTTCTCCACTACCGCATTCACTACCGTCGATGAGGTAATCACTGTTTGCTCCCTGAAAACACATGCATACGTCGTTGCCTAGAATTCCTGTTGATGGGCAGGGGTGGGCAGCTTGCGCGTCTGGAAGCTGAAGCCCTGCTTGCCGTTGAGTACGTTGTTGGCGCGTTCCAGATCAATGTCCTTTTCCCAGCGGGCGATGGCCACGGTGGCCACGCAGTTGCCGATCAGGTTGGTCAGCGCGCGGCCGATGCCCATGAACCAGTCCACCGCCAGCACCAGCACCAGGCCCACCACCGGGATGGCCGGTACTGCCGTGAGGGTGGCGGCCAGAATCACCAGCGCCGACCCCGGAATGCCGTGGGCGCCCTTGGAGGTGATCAGCGACACCAGCAGGATGGTCAGCAGGTCGGTCATGGCCAGCGGCGTGCCGGTGGCGTTGGCGATGAACACGATGGCCAGGGTGAGGTAGATCGAGAACCCGTCCAGATTGAAGGAGTAGCCCGTGGGGATCACCAGGCCGACGGTGGAGCTGCCGATGCCCAGGTGTTCGAGCTTGCGCATGATCTGCGGCAGGACCGCATCGGACGAAGCAGTACCCAGCACGATGCCCAGTTCTTCGCGCATGTACTTGAGGAACGGGAACAGCTTCAGGCCCGAGACGCGCATCACTGTCCCCAGGATCACCAGCACGAAGCCTGCACAGGTCACGTAGAACAGCGCCACCAGGCCGCCCAGGTGTTGCAGCGAGTCCAGGCCGTACTGGCTGGTGGTGAAGGCGATGGCGCCGAACACGCCGATCGGCGCCAGGCGCACGATCATGCCCATGATGCGGAAGATCACATGGCTCAGTTCGTTTATCAACCGGGTGATGCCCGACGCGGCCTCGCCCACCAGGTTCAGGGCGCTGCCGAACAGCACCGAGAACAGCAGCACCTGGAGGATGTTGTTGTCGGCGAAGGCGCCGAGCACCGAATTGGGTATCAGGCCCATGAGGAACGCTGCCGTACCCTGGATATGCTGGCCACGCTCGGCCAGCGCGCCGGCATCGGCGGTCGACAACTGGTCGAGGTGGATGTTGGCACCGGTACCGATGCCTGAGGTGAATGCCAGTACCAGCCCCAGCACCAGCGCAATGGTGGTCAGCACTTCGAAGTAGATCACCGACTTGAGGCCGATGCGGCCAACCTTCTTGAGGTCGCCGGCACCGGAAATGCCGCTGACCACCACGCAGAACACAATCAGCCCGATGAGCATCTTGATCAGCTTGATGAAGCCGTCACCGAGGGGTTTGAGTTGGAGGGAAACTTCAGGAAAGCTCAGGCCGCAGGCGATGCCGAGCATCAGGCCGAGCACCACTTGGAGGAAGATCGAACGCGAGCACCATTTGAGCATGGGGAGGGATCTCTGGTCGGTGTCCGTGCTTCTGGCAACAAGCGCCGAGCGACAGACTTAATTATTGTGGTCTTACCGGTATGTCCAGTGCAGGCGCAGTGTAGGCGGGGTTTTTGCGGGTTTGCAAGTATTTCGCGAATCCAGGGCATCAGATCGGTTTTACCGGTCTGACCAGTTGCAGTACTTATCGACGACAAAAGCGCTTCAAGCAACAGTGGCAGGCGCCTGTCACGCTTTTGCGAGGGCAGTGATCAAGGCTTGGAAAGGGCCAGGTCTACCGCTGCAATCAGCTTTCCCAGGTCCTTGGGTGGAGCTTTGTGAATAACACCGAACAAGTAGGCACGTTGCTCGTCCGCATCTTCCAGGTCGGCGAAAAAGGCATTGAGCTTGACGCCCAGCACGTCGGCAAAGGTGAACAGCGCTTCGACACTGGGGGTGTAGGTGCCGGTTTCAAAGCGGCTTATGGTTTTGGGGTCAAAACCGGTTTTTTCGCCAAGTTCAGCCTGAGTAAGCCCGGCTACCTTGCGATAGCGTCTGATGGCTGGACCCAAACTAGATAATTCCATCGCTCGATTCCCATTTAGAATCAAGAACTTAACGATAAATATTGGCATTGCACAACGCCACGTTTCATCACCTTTCCTTGCAAAATGTGATGTATTTCGTAGAATCGTTCACTTGGACCGACATTTACGCTGCAGGTTTCAGGGCCGCTGGACAAGGCTTTAGCGTGCGCTTCAGGGAGTTTTAACGTGCGTCTCAATCTGCCGGTCACGGCTGTCGAACAGACCTTTCCGGACCATCAGCGGCTGATTTCCGCCACCGATACCGACAGTAACATCACCTATTGCAATGCCGAATTCGCCGCCATGAGTGGCTTCAGCCAGGCGGAACTGATCGGCAGCACGCACAACCTGGTGCGCCACCCGGACATGCCGCCTGCCGTATTTGCCCTGATGTGGCAGTACCTCAAGGCCGGCCAGAGCTGGATGGGCATCGTCAAGAACCGCTGCAAGAACGGCAACTTCTACTGGGTCAGCGCCTACGTCACACCGGTGCTCGAGGACGGCCGCCTGGTCGGCTACGAATCGGTACGGGTCAAGCCCACTCGCGATCAGGTGCAGCGCGCCGAAGCGCTGTATGCCCGTCTGCGTGAAGGCAAGCCCCCCGTGCCCTTCGGGCGTCGCCTGGCCCTGCAGGGCCGCGTGCTTGCGCTGCCGTTGCTGGCAGCCGCTTTGGCCATGGGCGCCAACCGGCTGTTGCCGGGCTGGGGCGGGCAGGGCATCACGCTGGCGCTGTTCGTGGCGGTGGGCCTGTGGGGGCACAATCGCCTGCGCCATGAAGTGCGCCAGATCGTGCGCAGCACCCCCAACACGTTCTCCGACCCGATCAGTGCGCTGGCCTACAGCGAAGCGCTGGGGCCGACCGCGCAACTGCAGATGGTGTTGATCAGTGAAGAGGCGCGCCTGAAAACCGCGCTGACGCGCCTGAGCGACCTGGCCAACCAGATGGCCGTGGCCGCCAGCGATTCCAGCCGGCTGTCCAATGCCACCGAGCTGGCGCTGCTCGACCAGCGCGCCGAAACCGACATGACCGCGGCGGCGATGACCGAGATGGCGGCATCCATCGCCGAAGTGGCGGTGCATGTACAGCAGACCGCCAGCGAGGCCGGCACCGCCAACCAGCTGGCCGAACAGGGCAGCCAGGTGGCCGGTACCTCGCGCGAGGCGATCCAGCTGCTGGCCAGCACCGTCACCCAGATCAACCAGGCGGTCGGCCACCTGGCCGGGCAGACCCAGGACATCATGCTGGCTGCCAGCGTGATCCAGGCGATTGCCGACCAGACCAACCTGCTGGCGCTCAACGCTGCCATCGAAGCGGCGCGTGCTGGCGAGCAGGGCCGCGGATTTGCCGTGGTGGCCGATGAGGTGCGCGCCCTGGCGGGCAAGACCCGCCAGTCGACCCAGCAGATCCAGGGCATCATCGAGACCCTGCGCAGCGGCGCCGATGACGCGGTGAGCATCGCCAACCTGGGCATCCAGGAGGCCGAGCAGGGCGTGGCGCAGGTGGTCGAGGCGCAGCGCGCACTGCAAGGCATTCGCGAGGCGGTGGCACGCATCACCGATATGACCCAGCAGATGGCGGCCGCCTCGCAGGAGCAGTCCTACGTGGCGGAGGACGTGTCGCAGCAGATCAATCGGGTAGCCGGCACGGTGCAGAAGACTGCCGACAACGCCAATGCCGCCGCCACCCGTGGTGGCGAGCTTGAGCATATTTCCAGCGGCCTGCGTGCCTTGGTTGAACGCTTCAACCGATAGCCGCCAGGCGAGTGAACGAGCATGGATGACAACTACCGCGCGGCCGTCGACGCGGCCGCGATCTTTTCCGAAACCGACCTCGCCGGACGCATCACCTACGTCAACCAGCAGTTCTGCAGCATCTCCGGCTACAGCCGTGAAGAGCTGCTGGGGGCCAACCACCGCATCCTCAATTCCGGCCTGCACGGCAGTGACTTCTTCGAGAGCATGTGGGCATCGCTGGTAGCCGGCAAGGTCTGGAAGGGCGAGATCTGCAACCGCGCCAAGAACGGCTCGTTGTACTGGGTCGACAGCACCATGGTGCCACTGCTGGACCCGGCCACCGGCAAGGTCCGCAAGTATGTGTCGATCCGCTTCGACGTCAGCGAGAAACGCCAGCTGGTGCACACCCTACAATGGCGCGTGGGGCATGACGTGCTCACCGGGCTGCCCAACCGCGCATTCCTTTCGGACCTGCTGAACCAGGCCCTGGAATTCTCGCGCACCGAGCAGTTCCCGCTGGCGGTGTGCATGCTCGATCTGGACGGCTTCAAGGCGGTCAACGACGGCTATGGGCATGCCTGCGGCGACCTGCTGCTGGTCGAGGTGGCGGCGCGGCTCAAGGGCATACTGCTTGCCGGCGATGCGGTTGCGCGGTTGTCTGGTGACGAGTTCGTGCTGATTCTGCGCCATGTCGAGGGCCAGGCGCAGTTGCGCACGGTGCTGGGGCGGGTGCTGTCGGCGGTGGCGGCGCCGTATTCGATTCGTGGCCAGCAGATCAGTGTCAGCGCCAGTATCGGCGTGACCCTGTACCCGGCCGACAACGATGATGCCGACACCCTGCTGCGCCATGCCGACCAGGCGATGTACGTGGCCAAGCAGAGCGGACGCAACCGCTTCCACCTGTTCGACGTATCGCTGGACCAGGAAGTGAAGGCCACGCACCAGACGGTTGAGCGGGTCCGCCGCGCCATGAAGAATGGCGAGCTGCGCCTGTTCTACCAGCCCAAGGTGAACATGCGCAGTGGCGAGGTGCTGGGCTTCGAGGCCTTGCTGCGCTGGCAGCACCCGGTCAAGGGGCTGGTGCCGCCAGCGGAGTTCCTGCCGTTGATCGAGCAGACCGACCTGATCGTGGACATCGGCGAGTGGGTGATCGACCGCGCGATGGCGCAGATGCAGCATTGGCAGGACGCCGGGTATCGCTGGTCGGTGAGCGTGAACATCGCGGCGCGCCACTTTCAACGGTCTGACTTCGTCGAGCGCCTGCGCCTGTTGCTTGCGCGTCATGACGGGGTTGCGCCGCGCATGCTCGACCTTGAGATCGTCGAGTCGGTGGCAATCGAGAACATCAAGCGGGTCAGCGAATGCCTGGAGGCGTGTCAGCAGTTGGGGGTGCAGTTTTCACTGGATGACTTTGGCACCGGCTATTCGTCGCTGAGCTATCTCAAGCGCCTGCCCACCCAGGCGATCAAGATCGACAAGTCGTTCGTGCGCGACATCCTGCATGACCAGGATGACCTGGCCCTGACCCGCGCGGTGATCGGCCTGGCACGGGCCTTCGGGCGCCAGGTGATCGCCGAGGGGGTAGAGACGGTGGAGCATGGCGAGGTGCTGATGGGGCTTGGCTGCGATGTGGCGCAGGGCTACGGCATCGCCCGGCCGATGCCGGCGGCGGAGGTGGTGGGATGGGTGCGCGAGTATGTGCAGCCGCATGAGTGGGTGGTGTTGCGCCAGGTGTAATGCCGCATCGGGCCCTTGGCCGGCAAGGCCGGCTGCTGCAGGGCCGGTGCTACAACTGCGGCGCCGTGTTCTTCACCACCGCCAGTTCCGGGTGCGCCACCAGCTTGTCGATGTGCAGCTCGTCGTTGTTCATCCAGGTTTCGCTCAGCACCCGGTAATGCTCCATGTCCCGGCAGCGCATGCGCAGGCTGTAGTCGAAATGCCCGCTGATGAGCTGGCACTCGAATACCTGCGGGCAGGCCTTCATGCAGGCCTCGAAGGCCCGCTGGGCCGAGCGCCCGCTCTGGTTGGACAACGCCACCAGCACCAGCAGCGACAACCCTGGCGACACCCGCTGCACATCGATGATCGCGCCATAACCACGTATCACCCCGCGTCGCTCCAGTTTGCGCACCCGCTCCAGGCAAGGCCTGGGCGTCAGGTGCACCAGCGAAGACAGCTTTTCGTAGGTGATGCGCCCGTTGTGGCGCAGTACGTCGATGATCGCCTCGTCGATCCGATCCAGAGGCGGCGTGTCATGCAAGCGGTTGGCCTTGGTGTCCATGGTGGCGTCGGTTCACTTCAAACGGTTGGAAAGAAATTGCTGCAGGCGTTCGCTCTGCGGCTGGTCGAGCATCTGCGGGCCGCCCTGTTCCTCGACCCGGCCCTGGTGCAGGAACAGTACCTGGCTCGACACCTGGCGGGCAAAGCCCATCTCGTGGGTAACCATCAGCATGGTACGGCCTTCCTCGGCCAGCGTCTGTATCACCTTGAGCACTTCGCCAACCAGTTCCGGGTCCAGTGCCGAGGTCGGTTCGTCGAACAGGATTATCTCCGGTTCCATCGCCAGCGCCCGGGCAATGGCCACGCGCTGCTGTTGCCCGCCAGACAGGAATGCCGGGTACTGATCGGCCGCGCGCCCTGGCAAGCCGACCTTGTCCAGGTAGGCGCGGGCGCGGGCCTCGGCTTCGCGCGGGCTCACCCCAAGCACGCGGCGCGGCGCCAGGCAGATGTTCTCCAGCACGGTCATGTGGCTCCACAGGTTGAAGTGCTGGAACACCATGGCCAGGCGCGTGCGCAGGTTCTGCAACTGGGCCGGGTTCGGCGCGCGGGTGCCGGCGCGGCCCTGGTGCATCTCGATGCTCTGGTCGTCGAGGGTGATCACGCCCGAGTCCGGCTGTTCGAGAAAGTTGATGCACCGCAGCATGGTGCTCTTGCCCGAGCCGCTGGCACCGATCAGGCTGATCACGTCGCCCTTGCGCGCCTGCAGCGAGACGCCCTTGAGTACCTGGTGATCGCCATAGCTCTTGTGCAGGGCATCCACGCTCAGTTTGATGGCGGCGCTGCTGACGCGCGGGGCGGTGGGGGTTTCGTACAGGGCCTGGCCATGGGCCGGCAGGGGGTGTGCGCAAAGGGTCATGGGTCAGCCTCGGGCAGGAACAAGGAAACGCATCCAGCGGCGTTCGGCCAGGCGAAACAGCCCGACCAGCGCGAAGGACAGCAGCATGTACAGAATGGCCGCGATGCCGAAGGCCTGGAACGTCAGAAAGGTCGCGGCGTTGGCGTCGCGGGCCACTTTGAGGACGTCGGCGACGGTGGCGGTGAACGCCAGCGAGGTGGCATGCAGCATCAGGATCAGCTCGTTGCTGTACACCGGCAGCGCACGGCGCAGGGCTGCCGGCAGCACCACGAACAGGTTCAGGCGCCAGCCATGCAGGCCGTAGGCCTGGGCGGCCTCGATCTCGCCATGGGGAATGTTGCGAATGGCCCCGGCGAAGATCTCCACGGTGTAGGCGCAGGTGTTGAGCACAAAGGCCAGCAGCGTGCAGTTGAGCGCATTGCGCAAGAACTGGTCGAGCAGCGCGTTGTCACGCACCACCTCCAGCCCGTACAGCCCGGTGTAGCAGATCAACAACTGGATATACAGCGGGGTGCCGCGAAACACGAAGGTGTACAGCTCTACCGGCCAGCGCAGCCAGCGCTTGCGCGACACCCGCGCCAGCGCCAGTGGCAACGACAGCACCAAACCCAGCACCATGGTCACGATGAACAGCCACAGCGTCATCGCCAGCCCCGACATGCCCGCGCCATCGCTGTACAGGTAGGCCCGGCCGTATTCCTGAAGCAGTTCGATCATGATGCCAACCCCTTGATGCCGGTGTTGTAGCGCCGTTCCAGCACCTTGAACAGGCGATTGGAAAGGGTGGTGATAAGCAGGTAGACCAGCCCCGCGAACAGCAGAAAGTACAACGGCTCATTGGTGGTCTTGCCGGCGTTCTGCGCAGCCTTTACCAGGTCGGAGAGGCCGATGATCGACACCAGCGCGGTGGACTTGAGCAGCACCAGCCAGTTGTTGCCCAGCCCCGGCAGGGCGAAGCGCATCAGTTGCGGGAACAGCACCAGCTGGAAGCGCTGCACGCGGCTCAGCCCGTAGGCGGTAGCCGCTTCCAGCTGGCCATGGGGCACGCTGAGGATCGCTGCGCGAAAGTTCTCGGTGAAGTAGGCGCCATAGATGAAGCCCAGGGTGATCACGCCGGCCATGAACGGGTTGATCTCGACGTAATCCCAGCCAAGCAGCTCGGTCAGGTCGTTGAGCCACAGCTGCAGGGTGTAGAAGATCAGCAGGATCAGCACCAGGTCGGGCACGCTGCGAATCAGCGTGGTGTAGAGGGTGGCGGGAATGCGCAGCAGGCGCAGCGAGGACAGCTTGGCGCTGGCGCCGATCAGGCCCAGCAGCAGGCTCAGGCCCAGTGACAGAAAAGCCAGTTGCAGGGTCATCCAGGTTCCTTGCAGCAACAGCGGGCCGAAGCCCTGCAGGCTCAGGGCCTGCAAGCCGGTGGAGGTGAGGAAGTCGTTCACGGGAAAACTCTCGGTAGGACCAAAGGCGGGTGCGACAGCGCACCGGGCCGTGCAGGCCCGGGCTCTGCAGGCGATTACTCGTTGTAGATATCGAGGTCGCCGACGTACTTCTGCTGGATCCTGGCGAAGGTGCCATCGGCCAGCACCGCGGCGATGCCCTTGTCGATCAGCGCCTTGAGCTCGGCGTCGTTCTTGCGCAGGCCCATGGCGATATCCAGGGGCAGGGTGGGGTCCTTGATTGCCGGGCCGCTCTCGAAGTTCGCGCCTTCGGGGGTGTTGAGGAAGTTCAGCTGCGCTTCGAGCTTATCGGTGAGGGTGGCGTCCAGGCGCCCGTTCATGAGGTCGGCATAGTTCTGGTTCTGGGCCTGGTAGGCTTTGACCCGGGCACCCAGCGGCGCCAGCTTGGCGCGGGCGTAGGCCTCTTGCAGCGAGCCTTGCAACACGCCAACGGTCTTGCCCTCGAGCGATTCGGGGGTGTCGCCGAAGTCGGCGCCCTTGCGCACGATCACCGAGGTGGGGCTGAGGAACAGGCGATCGGAAAACTCGATCTGCTTCTGACGGGCCGGCGTCACCGCCATGGACGACATGATTGCGTCGAACTTGCGTGCACGCAGGGCCGGGATCATGCCGTCGAATTCGTTGTGCACCCAGGTGCACTTTACCTGCAGCTTTTCACAGATGGCATTGCCCAGCTCGATGTCGAGACCTTGCAGGCTGCCATCGGCGGCGACGGATTCGAAGGGCGGGTATTCGGGGAACACGCCGAAACGGATTTCTTTCCATTCCTGGGCCTGGACTGTGCTCGCGCACATGGGCAGGAGCAGCACGCTGAGCAGCTTTCGCAGCGAGGTCATAAAGGTATCCCTGTGTCTTGTAGTTGATGTAGGGCAGTGAACGCTTCGTTGGCCTGAGCCTTGGTCTGTGTGTGACTCTTCGGTCTGGGCGTCAGAATGCGTGAAGGCAGCATTTTTTTTGTGTCGTTTGGGCCGGCGCTGGCTGCCGGATTCTGCTGTTGGCGATTCGGTGTCAGCCGAATCGGCTGCATGACCTCCTGTTTTGGCTTCGGGGCAGCTTGCTGTGTAGGCCGTGCAAGGTGCACGGCCGCCTGGATTGACGTGCAGGCCCGGTCTAGGCGCGTTTCTTGTGCACTGCCTGAACCTTGGGCAGCAGCCGTGCAAACAGGTCCTTGGGGTTTTCCAGGGCCGGCACCAGGTCGATTTCATGGCCGATATCCAGGGCCTTGGCCACATCCAGCACATAGCGCAGGGCCGAGTAGTCTTCGATGGCAAAGCCCACCGAGTCGAACAGGGTGACCTGGGTGTCGTTCTCGCGGCCGAGCACCTGGCCGTTGACCACTTGCCAGAACTCGGTGATCGGCGAGTCGGCTGGCATCTGCTGGATCTCGCCCTCGATGCGGCTCTGCGGTTCGTACTCGACGATCACCCGTGCGGCGTCGACGATGTCGCGGTGCAGCTCGGTCTTGCCTGGACAGTCGCCACCCACCGCGTTCAGGTGCATGCCCGGCTCGATCATGTCGGCGGTCAGGATGGTGGCGTAGGCCTTGTCGGCGGTGACCGTGGTGACGATGTCGGCGCCGCGTACCGCATCGGCCACGGAGCTGGCCAGTACCACCTTGATCGCCGGGAAGGCGCGAAGGTTCGCGGCCAGTTTGGCCGTGGCTTGTGGGTCCAGGTCGTACAGGCGGATTTCCTCGATGCCCACCAGCGCGTGGAAGGCGATGGCCTGGAATTCGCTCTGCGAGCCGTTGCCGATCAGCGCCATGCTGCGGCTGTCGGGACGCGCCAGATAGCGTGCGGCCAGGGCCGAGGTGGCGGCGGTGCGGATCGCGGTGGTCAGGGTCATTTCGCTGAGCAGCAATGGCGCGCCGGTGTCGACATCGCCCAGCGCACCGAACGCCATCACGGTGAGCATGCCGCGCTGGGTGTTCTTCGGGTGGCCGTTGACGTACTTGAAGGCGTAGAGGTTGGCGTCGGAGGCCGGCATCAGCTCGATCACCCCGTCTGGCGAGTGGTTGGCCAGGCGCGCGCACTTTTCGAAGTCGTGCCAGCGCAGGTAGTCCTGGCGGATGTACTCGGCCATTTCTTCCAGGCAGGTGGTGAGGCCCTTGCGGGCGACCAGTTGGCTGAGGTCGTTGACGTCGATGTAACGGGTCATGGGGAGCTCCTTCTTGTGGTCGGTCAATTGCGCACCGGCAGGTGCACTTCGGCGAGCATGCAGCGCGCGCTGCCGCCGCCGATGCGTTCGATGTTGTCGATGTTCACCACCACCGGGTGGGTGTGCCGCTCGACCTGGCGGCGCTGCTCGGGGTGCAGCGAGCGCCAGGCACTGCGCGACATCACCAGCAGCGGCTGGCCTTGCTTGTCGTGCACTTCGAGCATGTTGCCGGCGAAGCCTTCGAGCTGGTCGAAGTCCAGGGCCAGGATGTCCTTGCCGGTGGCACGCAGGCTGTGTTCCAGGGTACGGCGCTCGTCGGCATCGGGCAGTGCCTTGAGGCACACCACCGACAGCTCGCGGCCCACGCTCATCATCACGTTGCAGTGATAGATGGGCGCCCGGTGCCGGTCGACGGCGTGAAACAGGCACAGGCGGTAGTCGAGCCTGTCGGCGAACTGGCGCAGTGCTTCGGTGTGGGTGCGCCCGGAGTGGCAGGCGTAGCTGATGCGGTGTTCGCGGTCGAGCACCATGCTGCCGGTGCCTTCCAGGAACATGCTCTGTTGCTCCAGCGGGCTCAGGTCGATGGTGTTGTGAATGCTGAAACGGTCGGCGAGCACCTGCAGCACGCCCTTGTCGCGTTCCAGCCGGCGGTTGTGGCCCTCCATCGGGTAGAGCACCAGGCTGCCGTCGGCGTGGCTGCTCCACCAGTTGTTGGGGAAGATCGAGTCAGGCGTGTGCGGGGCCGGCGTGTCCTGCACCACCAGCACCTCGACGCCATGCTGGCGCAGGGTGTCCACATAGCCGTCGAACTCTTCCAGCGCTTTATGCTGTGCCTGGTCGGGGTCCAGTGCAGGCTGCTGGAAGCGGTTGTTGAGTGCGGTGTCCGGGTTGAAGGCGAACCGCGCGGGGCGGATCATCAAGACTGTATTGGTGGTTTGCATCGAGGCACGCATCCGGGGTTGGCAGTGCGTCTATTGTCGATGCAGTGGCGCTGCAATCCCGGCTGAAGCGCGCGGGGCGCTCAGCGGGGAAAGCTGAAAAGCGGGGTATTGCAGCGTAATCGGCTGTGCCGGTTCAGGGCAGGTGCTCGGCCATGTCACGCAACTGGTTGGCCAGCGCGACGGCAGCACGGGCGCTGTGTTCGCCTGCCACCAGGTGCGTGAAGGGCAGGTCGATCAGCCGGCCCTCGCGCACTGCACGCAACTTCGAGAGGGCCGGGTGGTTGTGCAGGTACTCGCGCTTTCGCCGGGCCGGCGACCAGACGGCGTCGGCCAGGATGATCACGTCCGGGTCGCGTTGCAGCAGGGTTTCGGGGTCGACGGTCACGCGGTGCAGGTCGACGTCGGCGAACAGGTTGCGCCCACCGGCGACCTGGATCAGTTGGGTGATGAAGCCGCGGCTGCCCTCGCTGTCGAGGCCCTGGTGCTCGCTGTCCAGGTAGAACACCGAAAGCGGGGCATGCTGCGCGGCGAGCTGGCGGGCGCGGTCCAGGTCTGCTCGTTGCTGCGCGATCAGCCGATCGGCCTGGGGTTCGCGCTGCAGCAGCTTGCCCAGGCTGCGCAGGTCGTCTTCGATGGCCGCGAAGCCGGAGGCCGGGCGCGGGTCGCAGGCGTTCTCCAGCAGGTAGCTGCCGATGCCATTGCGGGTCAGGTGGGTGCGGGCGCCCACGCCATCGCGAAAGGCGCTGGCGAAACCGCCGACCACCAGGTCGTAGCGCTGGGCATAGAACACCTCCGGCGAGGGATACAGCCGCGACAGCAGGGGCACGCCGCGGTAGCGCCGGGAGGCCAGCGCCTCGGGGTCGTCATCGATGTAGCTCACCGCAACCAGCGACGGGCCGACCTGCAGGGCCAGCAGTAGGTCGGCGGCATGCTGGTGGAGCGCCAGGATGCGCTGCGGCGGGGCGTGCGGCAGGGTCCAGTCCTGGCCGCAGTTACGGTAGGTCTGGGCGTGGGCCGTGGTGCCGAGCAGGCACAACAGCAGGCAGAGCAGGCGCGTCATGGGGTATCACCATTGAGCAGCAGTGCGCTGACCGGGGTACCTGCGACCAGGTGCTCGCGCACCAGGCGGCGGGCATCGTCGGCGCTGGCGATGCGGTACCAGCAGCGCTCGGGGTAGACGGTGGCGACCGGGCCCAGGTTGCACGGGAACTGGCAGTGGGTGCGGGTCAGCAGCACGCCGTCGGCGGTTTCCATGCGCTGGGCGGCGAGCAGTTCGTTGCGCACCACTTTCCACACCTGCTGCGCGCCGCGCTGGGTGCAGCGCGGGCCGGTGCACAGCATCACGTGGCGGGCGTGGGCGGGAATGTGCGACCACTCGGGTTTGCTGGGGATGGGCATGGGCTTGTCCTTGAGTCCGTGGTGCGGCTTTCGCGGGTCAAGCCCGCTCCCACAGGCTCATCTGTCACCTGTGGGAGCGGGATTGACCCGCGCTGCTTCTAGAAGCTGTAGGTGTAACGCACTTCGCTGGTGAACGGCCTTCCCAGGTTCTGCACCTTGCGCGCGCCGCTGTCCATGCTGGTGGTGTAGTCGCGGTCCAGCAGGTTCTCCAGCAGCAGGCTCAGGCGATGCTGGCGGGCGCCGTCCAGGTAGCGGTAGGCATCGGCGTCCACCACGGTGTAATGCCCGTAGTCCACATCCCGCGGGCTTTTTACCGTGCCGATGTAGCGCACCGCCGCGCCTGCGCCCCACATCCGGTCACCCGACTCGTACCCCAGCCGGCTGCGTGCAAAGAACCCGGGAATGTTGTTGAGGGTGGCGCCGTTGCGCGACTCGCTCAGGTTGCGCGTCATGTCTGCCGCCAGCTGCCAGCGGTCACTGAGCTGGAACTGCCCGTTGACCTCGACGCCGCGCACCTGGATCTCGCCATCGCCGTTGACCCATTGTGCATCCACGATGGTGATCAGGTCCTCGATGCGCCGGGTGAACAGCGTACCGCTCAGGCTGTAAGGCTGGCCCTGGATCAGGCCGGTGTAGTCCAGGCCCAGTTCGGCATTGCGGCTCTTCTCCGGCTTGAGGTTGGGGTTGCCCATCTCGTCGCCCGGTTCGTTGACGTACAGTTGCTCGGCGTTGGGCAGCTTGTAGGCGGTGCCGAACTGGCCGCGCAGCTTGAGCTGGTCGGTCAGGTCGTAGAGCGAGGTGAGCATGCCCACCGTGGCACTGTCACCGCCGCTCAGGTGCTCGCGGCGCACGCCGATGCTGGGGTGCCAGTCAGGCAGGGCGTCGATGACAGGGCGCAGCTGCACATATAGCGCATGGGCCTCGGCCTGGTTGTTATCGATCTTGAGCACGTCGTCCTTGCCCTTGAACCACTGGTTGTCGGTACCGAACACCAGGGTGTGCTCGCCGGGGAGCACGGCCTTGCCTTCGGCCTGCATGCCCCAGTCGCTGAAGCCCCAGTAGTCGTCGTGGTTGAGGGTACGGGTGCTGCCGTCGGTGTTGTTGTAGATGCGGGTGTAGCGCGTATCCCAATCGTTCATGTGGCCTTTGACGAAGTAGCTGAAGTCGGGGTTCAGGCGCTGCTCGAAAGTGGCCGTGGCGATCTGCTGCACGCGGTCGTTGGTGGTACGGCGGTTGGCGTCCGGGCGCAGGAAGTCCAGGTTGGCGGCGCTGTACTGGTAGAACAGCTCCAGGCGGCTGTCATCGCCCAGGCTTTGTGCGGCCTTGGCGCCGAAGGTGTTGACCTCGTAGCTGCGCTTCTTGTCACTGACCGTCGAGGTGATCTGGCTGCTGTGGTAGGGCTGGTAGCCCTCGGACACGTTGTGGCTGACGTAGGCCAGCAGCCCCAGGTCGCCCAGGCCGTTGCTGAAGATGTGCTCGATACGGGCATCGCCGTTGCGCCCCATGAAGCTGTCGACGCCCAGGTTGACCTGGCCCGAGGGGTCGCGGCTATGGGCCGAACGGGTGACGATGTTGATGACCCCGGCCACGGCCTGGGTGCCGAACAGCAGGCTCTGGCCGCCCTTGAGTACCTCGATGCGCTCGATGGCGGCGGCGGGCAGGGTGTCTATATAGATGCCGCCGTAGAGGCGGTTGTTCAGGCGCACCCCGTCGAGCATGATCAGCGTGTCGTCGTTGCGCCCGCCCAGCAGCGAATAGGTGCCATAGTCGAACGGCCCCTGCTTGGGCGCCACATACAGGCCGGGCACGAACATCTGCAGCACGCGGGTGATGTCGGCGCTGGGGCCGGCGCGCTCGATCTGCTCGCGGTCCACGACCTCCACCTTGCTGCCATAGCGCGCC
Organism: Pseudomonas sp. MF6396; assembly: GCF_002018915.1. Classification (NCBI taxonomy): domain Bacteria; kingdom Pseudomonadati; phylum Pseudomonadota; class Gammaproteobacteria; order Pseudomonadales; family Pseudomonadaceae; genus Pseudomonas; species Pseudomonas sp. MF6396. Next base: position 187,526 of record NZ_MVOK01000002.1, read on the forward strand.
ATCTCGGCCACCGTGGTGGACTCCACCGAGGGTGCGGAAACGATCTGCTGGTCGAGGGTCAGGGGTTCGCTGGCCGCCAGGGCCGGGCTGCCGATCAGGCAACCGATCAGGGTAAAACGACGTGTCTTCATCTACTTCTCGAAAAAGGATTTTTCGGGAAGCGCACAGGAGGGTTCCGGCGAACGCGCGCCAGAATACCGGCTCGTGCCCGCCCACCGCAGGTTTGCCAAAATGACTGAACGCATCCTTTCAACAGTCGTGGGTTTGCAGGCCGGTCTCCGGGCTTGCGAGGCTCGAAGTCATCCGCCTTCCCATGCGTTGCGCACAGTGGCCTGTTGGATGCTTCACTCGCTTACCGTTGCGGGGGCAGCGCCGGACTAGTCATGCAAGACGCACCGGCTTCCCGTTTCACCTGCTGCACGGCGGCAGCAGGCACCTGAAACTGGGCCGCATCTGACCATTGTCATGACCGTTCGTCAACCTGACGGCCTTTGCCGACGAGCGTGCGTTTGTCCAGGCCAAAAAAAACGGCACCTTCTCAGGTGCCGTTCCTTTAGTGGCTAGCGCCGCTGGAACTTAAATCCAGCGGGGTCAACCGTGCAGCTCTTCGGCCGCATACAAGGTGTTCTCCAGCAGGCACGCCCGGGTCATCGGCCCGACGCCGCCTGGCACCGGAGTGATCCAGCCGGCGCGGGGCAGGGCGGTCTCGTAGACCACGTCGCCCACCAGCTTGCCGTCTTCCTGGCGGTTGATGCCCACGTCGATGACGATGGCGCCTTCCTTGATCCATTCACCCTTGACCAGCCCCGGCTTGCCGGCAGCCACCACCACCAGGTCGGCGCGACCGACGTGGCCGGCCAGGTCCTTGGTGAAGCGGTGGGTCACGGTCACGGTGCAGCCGGCCAGCAGCAGCTCCATGGCCATGGGGCGGCCGACGATGTTCGAGGCGCCCACTACCACCGCATTCATGCCGTACAGGTCCTGACCGGTGCTGTGCAGCAGGGTCATGATGCCTTTGGGGGTGCACGGGCGCAGCAGCGGGATGCGCTGGGCCAGACGACCTACGTTATAAGGGTGGAAACCGTCCACGTCCTTGTCGGGGCGAATGCGCTCGAGCAGCAGCGAGGCATCCAGGTGCGCCGGCAGTGGCAGCTGCAGCAGGATGCCGTCGATGTCGGCGTCTTCATTTAGGCGGTCGATCAGGTCGGTCAGCGCCTGCTGGGTGGTGTCGCTGGGCAGGTCATAGGCCTGGGAGTTGAAGCCGACCTCTTCACAGTCTTTACGCTTGTGCGAAACATAGACTTGGGAGGCGGGGTCGCTGCCTACCAGGATCACTGCCAGGCCGGGGGTGCGCAGGCCTTGCTCGCGACGTTGCGCGACACGTTGGGCGATCTGCTGGCGCAGGCTGGCGGCGATCGCCTTGCCGTCGATAAGTTGTGCAGTCATGACGCGTGATTAACCATCGAGAGGGAATAAAAAGAGCGCGCATTCTCGCATGACCGGGGCGCAGGGCAAAGGCGCTTGGTCTGGCAATTCCCCTAACCCCTTAAATAAAATGAATTTTTTTCAAAAAGGTGTTGACGACTTTGCCGCTCGTCTATAACATTCATCGCACTTGTCGGGCAGAGCCTAGCACTGGTTAGCAAGGTCAGGCAGAATGAGTGGTTTTGATAGCTTGTTCGGTATGACTAAAAGTTAATTTGTAATCCTAACAGAAAGCAGATTAAATATGCGCCCGTAGCTCAGCTGGATAGAGCATCCGCCTTCTAAGCGGATGGTCGCAGGTTCGAGTCCTGCCGGGTGCGCCAATACAGGCAGCTGGCACAAGTAAAAGCAGTGAAGCAATATGGTGGGCGTAGCTCAGTTGGTAGAGCACAGGATTGTGACTCCTGTTGTCGTGGGTTCGATCCCCATCGTCCACCCCATATTCTAAAAGGCGCCCGATGAAAATCCGGCGCCTTTGCTTTAAAAGCTTCACGCGGACGTGGTGAAATTGGTAGACACACTGGATTTAGGTTCCAGCGGCGCAAGCTGTAAGAGTTCGAGTCTCTTCGTCCGCACCACTTTGTAAATCAAGTACTTACCAGCTTTAGAGCGCCCTCCGCTCGACCCGCTGGATTATCAGTGTAGCGAGATTGTGACATTGGCTTGTCGAGCACACTGACCGCATCTCGCACCCTGGCCGGTGCGAGGTGCGCATATTTCTCGGTCATCTGCACCGACGAATGCCCCAGCAAATCCCTTATCTCCATCATCGGTACCCCAGCTATCACCAGCCAGGCTGCGCATGTATGCCGCAGGTCGTGGATGGTGAAGTCGGCAATGCCTGCCTTCTTTGTTGCTGAATCGAACCCGGTAGACGGGTCAGCGACCCTTTCCCCATTGCGACGCGAGAACACCCAGGGTGAAGACGGGCAGTGCTCGGCCCGATCGGCCATCCTGCTGCGCATCACCGCCATAGCGGCCTCGTTCAGCGGGATGCTGCGGCGTTTCTTGGCCTTCGTTCTTTCCCCCTCTAGGAAAATCAGCCGGTTGGCCATGTCCACCCGTCGCCATTCAAGCCCGAGCATCTCTTCTTTGCGGCAGCCGGTGTTTACCGCCAGGCGGATGAAGTCGTCCAGCACATCTCCATGGCGCTGCGATCTTGCCACGCGGCACAGGGCGTCAACCTCCGACCTGGTAATCCAGCGCACCCGGCCTTCTGGCTCCCGCATCGTTCGCCCCTTCACCGGGTTGGGAAGACCCCATTCCAGTTCAGTGATGCCCCAGTTGATTGCCACAGACAGCGCGGCCAGCTCCCGGTTGATGGTGGCCGGCGACTTCCCGGCCTTGATCCGAAGGGATGAGTACTCCCGAATGTCCTTACCGGCCAAGTCGTTCATGATTCGGCCGGCGAAGAACGTGCGAAGCGCTTTCACCCGGTGCTGGGTGGTTTCGAAGCTGCGCTGCGTCTGGCCGCATGGTTCAGGTACTCAACCATCACTTCCTCAAACGTCCGCTGGCGATCGACCCCCATTTCCTTTTCCCGCCACGCCTGGCTCCGCTGTTCCTGCTCTAAAGCCTTGGCTGCGGCATGGTCCTCGGTGCCAGAAGAGCGTCTAACGTACGTTCCATCTGACGCGGTGTAGCTGATCCACCACACCTTTCCTCGTTTGTACGGCATATCCTCTCCTCGGATACGACGCCCGCGGCGGCGAGGGTACCAGGGATGCCAGCCTCGATCATCTCAACGAGCTTTTGATAGTGAACGCGCAGCGGCCCGAAGCCCCGCACGCATGGGATTTTTCCGTCCTTCGCGAGGCGATAGGCAGTTGAGCGACCGATTCCCAGCATCTCGGCCGCCTGGGTGACTGAAATCAGTCGCAGGTTCATGGATGGTCTCCACGCCGCCGGTGGCGGCTGGTTGGTGGTCAGCCGCGGTGCAGCTGAATCATTTCGCGTGCATGTTCGAGGGCGGCCAGGTGTTCTTCCTCGGCGCCGATCTGGCCATTGGCGTCAGGTGTGGTCACGGCAACTAGGTGCTCAAGGGCGTTCACCAGGTCGTCGCGCTGCTGGCCTTCGGCCCGACCGATATCCCAGAACCGATTGGCCCAGTGGTCCGCCGGCGGCTGGTTGTTGTTCTGTTTGCCCACGAAAAGGGCGCCCACGATTACGTCGCACAAGCCGCTCTTGTAGCCGTTGTCGCCATCGAGGCTCAGGCCCCAGCGCCGGCGCAGGGTGTTCACGACCTCGTCGGCATCGACGCCAGGGCCCTTCAGGACGATGTCTTGCTCTGGCTCGCCGGGCGTGTATATCGCCAGGGTCAGTTTGGCTTCGGGCGCCAGGTGATTACTGATCATCACCAACGCATCGTTGGCGACCTCATGGAATCGGTTGATTGCGGACATAGGGAATCCTCGCCCGCGCATGTCGGCGGGCTTGAGTTGTAGGGGGAGGGGGTAGGCGCGTGCTTCGAACAGGTCGATCTGCGCCGCTGGGGTGTCGCGAATGGTTATGGCCTCGGCAATGCACTGTTGGGCGGTACCGAAGTGCGCCTCGTCCTGCTCGATGCCGATGAAGCGCCGGCCCAGCTGGATGCAGGCGATGCCGGTCGTGCCGCTGCCCATTGTGTTGTCGAACACGACTTGACCAGGGTTGGTGTAGGTGGCGATCAGGAACCGCATCCAGCTGACGGGCTTCTGTGTCGGATGGAAGTTAGCCGTCTGCTTGTCGCTCGAGAAGAATTGGACCGAACGCGGGTACCGGTCCGTGGAGTCGTACTCGGTGAGCGCCAGGGCCTTGCCGTAGCACTCCGAGTTGACCGTCTTGCGCTTGGCAGTGCGCCGCTCGTGGCCGCTGATCATCTGTGGGTTGTACACAGGCTGTCGCCGGTAGAAGACCTGGGCGCTTTCATGGGCCCGCAGTGGCTGCTTCTTGGCGTTGAGAAATCCGGTTGCGTTGCCTTTTTCCCAAATCCACTCGTAGCGGTAGTCCCGCGGGTTGCTGGCGACCACCAGCGAGCTGAACGGCTGAGCTGCGCAAAGAACGATGGCCGCCTCGGGCTTGGCGAATCTCAAGTACTGCTCCCACAGGGGGGGCGAAAGGGATCACCACGTCCCACGCGCATTGCGTAGTCCCGTATGGCAGGTCAGCCAGCACCATGTCGACGCTGGCATCCGGGATCGACTTCATCACCTCCAGACTCTCGCCTTGGTACAGACTGACTTCGCTCATCGCGGCCCCCTGTAGATCAGGTAGGCCATATGGGCGAGGGCGATCATCGCATCAGCTCCTTGGGCACCTGGACTGTGCGACCTATCCTGTTGGCGACGATTGCTCTGCAAGCAGCATGCTCCCGCGTACCCCCACCCTCCCGCTCGAACGGGTCCAACTTGATGCTCGCCACCCACGGTACATGGGCACCACGGTCAATCCAGACGCAGTACTTTTCGATGAGGCGCTCTACGACATCGGTAGCGAATGAGTCGGCGCAAAATGCCAACTGCAGCTGGCCGGCCGGCTTCGGCAGTGGTCCTTCGATTTGTTCGATTGCCCAACCCAGCGCCTCGCCGACCAGGTCGGCCGTCTTCACTTCGATCAGGTCGGTCATGGTCGCTTCTCCAGAGAGTCCTTCCAGTCCCCGCCAGGGGCACTTTTGCCAGCCAGGGTGTGCTCGGTGTCATAGTTCGTGAGCCACAGAACTCGTCGGCAGTCAGGAAGCGCCTGGAACCAATACCACTCGCCGAAGCTGTCCCTGGCCAACCATCCCGCCCATTGCGGGGCGTCCTTCCAATCGGGCTTGCTCACAGCTGATACCTCTCATCAATCCAGCGCCTAGGCGCCAGTGCGGGTGTAGGTTCGGGTTGTGTTTCGTGCAGGGAGAGCTGGCGCTCGTTGTGGGCTAGGTCCGACCTGTGCAGCATCCAGTCCGGCAGGCAGGAGATCCCGCCATTGCTGCCGCCGTACTTCCAGCAGGTGACCTGCCGGTAATCGTCGTGCATCACCTCTACATGGGTGTCTGGCCTGGCCGCCCGGCGCTGGGCGAGCTGTTCTGGCGTCATGGGTTCGCAGCCGGCCAGGGTGGCCAGCAGCAGGAGGCAGAGGGCGAGGCGGGTCATGGCTGAACCTCGCGCATCTGCTTGTAATAGTCTCCGGCGGGGCCGGCGTAGCGCAGAGCGTCCGTGACGTTCATCCAGCCAAGGCTTTTGGCGAGAGCCCACACCTCGTCGTAATGCTCTGCCTTGCGGCTCTCCATGCCCTTCCGGTGCGCCTCATGGTGAGCGGCCAGCGCTCTGACGCAACGCTTGCAGGTGACCAAGCCTTCCTTCGTAGTGAAATCGCCCTCGATCAGGTTGGTGCCGCAGAAAACGTAGTCGTCGCCGTCGTCTTGTGGCGCGCCTGATCCGCCGAAGGTGAAGTGTGTTTTCCGCCTGCTCATTCCTTCACCTCGATGGCCACGTCGTCATGAATCCACTCGATGTCGAGCAGGTCGTCCTCAGTGATCTGGTCCTCCCTGGTGTCACTCATGCTCACCAGGTCCTGAACCTCTTCGTCCGGCACGTTCTCCATTACCTTGCGGAAGTTCACGACCGCTTTCCCGGTCAGGATGATTGTTTTGCCCACGGCAGATCCTTGGCCGCCATATCGCGGCAGTGAATAGAGGGGAGAGGGGTAGGGGTGTTGCTACGGAACGCGGACCCACCAGCTTTGCGCGTAGGCCACGCCGTCGATGAACTCGATGCCAGTGAACGTGGCGCCCATGGTCGACATGCCGGTCATCACCGCCTCATACAGCGGCGGCAGAAGCGGCTCGCCCGGGTGAATCTTCAGGATCGACGCAGAGCTGGAAGGCCGGCCCATGGGTGAGAACGCATCGACGCACAGGTGCACGTCTCCGCGGATCGGCACGACGCTGTTGATCTCTTTCTTGCTGCGCGGCACGCCGCGCACGCGCATTGGAACGATGAGGAAGCGATAGTACTGTTCAAATAAACAGTATTTGTTCCCGCAAATCTCGGCCGTCGATGGCGGTTCGTCGGTTGGAGTACAAATGTTCTCCTGCTATGGCTTGCGTTCGAGGGCGGCGCGGGCTTTTGTCACGACCTCTATGACCTCAGGCTTGAACCCCATCCGACCCGAGCCATCATCAGATATGTCTTCCGGCCAAAGTTTGCACATTGCCTCAAGATGACCTCGGAGATCCCCCCGCCCATCGCGCTCAACCGGCTGCCTTTCTCGAGCTGGCAGCCGCTTGCGATCCGTTTCGGTTTCGGCCAGGTGGGCGCGCAACCGCTCGGTTTCTAGCAAGTAGTCGTTGGTCACAGGCGAAGGGTCTCTACTTGTTCCCGCAGCCGCTCAACCTCGCCAGAGTCGACGTGGGTGTAGAGCGGTGTCCAGTCGTTCGTGAAGGGCTTTTCGCAGTACTCGCGACCATCCACAAATTCCCGATAAAAAGCCACCGGCTCGCCTTGGTGCTGTGCGCCGGCCCCCACAGTCGTGAACCGAATCCACCCTTGCCGGTCGCCAGCAGTCGCCACGCCGCCGTACTCGCGATCATCACCACCGGCCGCCAGGCAGGCGAACAGGGCGTCTTTCAATGCTCGGTCGGGATCGCCCTGGTGCTGGTCGGCCGGCTGGGCCAGAAGGGCGCGCAACTCCTTCCGCGCTCGGTCTTGGGTGATTCGAAGTCCATTGCACGCTTCCTCAAGGAGGCTGCGCGGCACGCTGAACATCTGTTCGGTGTTGCTGTATAGGTTTTCTGTGGGCATGGGAATACCTCGTTCATTGGCTACTGTAAGTGATGGCTTTACGGAATCACTGAAAGTGCATAAAGTGCGTGAAGCCTGAGCCTCCCTGGGAAAGTCAAAGTCAACTTTGCGGGGCGCTCCGCATTGGGGATTCCACCGAATAGGTGGTTGCGTGAAGTCCGCCGAATAGGCGGTTACGTGAGCTTCATAACGGTTTGCCGTTGCGCTGCTCTTACCTTCGCCCAGCTATTGGAGCTTCTTATGCAAATTGAGATCACTATCAGGCTAGATCTGAAGATTTTGATCGTGCTGCTGAAATTCGCACTGTCTTGATTTGAAGGTTGTTCCGGGTCGTAGCGCCGCCACCCGGTTTTCTTACTCTCCGAAAAAGCTATCAATTTCTTCGTCCTCGTCGACTAACGGCTCGTGTTGCAGATCTTCAGGGGCGGCGAGGTGCGTCGGGCTTTTGCGAAAGTTAAGCGACTTGTCGGGCTATGTCAGGCAGATAGTCAACCCACCCAATCTTTGGCATCTTGGTCTTCTGATTAATCACTGGCTTACCTTTGGCGTCGGTGATTTCACACTTTGCCCTGATGCGTAGATCGCGGCACTGGCCTGTCTTTCTTGCAAGCTCCATGAACTGCTGGGCGTACTGCGGCGCATCGAAAAGATGACTCAGCTGCTTGACCTTCTCGCTGGCCATGATCGCTGCGGTGCGCTGCTCCACGGCCTCATTCCACTCAGCAAGGGTCAGCTCCAGGGGGGGCGCCGGCTTTCCCGCTCGGCCTGGTCGTCTTGTTGATCTTACTGGCCTTCAGCCAGCGCTACGTCGGCGGTCATGCCGAAGACTGCGAATGTGCTCATGGTGATCTCCGGGCAGCCACCAGCCTCGCCGGGGTGGCGTGATTCGTTGAAGTGGGGTATTGGTGTCGCGCTTATTTCAAGGAGAGCGCTGTGGAGTGGTATGAATCGTTGTTTTTGCAGGCATGTGGCCATGTACTGACCCAGTCGCGGGTAGCCAACCTTCGTCGAGCTGACGGTGTTCTAAATCTGGATATTGCAGCCACGCGTGATCTTGCTGACTCTTACCAGCGCAGCGTTGCTTTAGCGTTCAGCGCCGAAGAAGTGAAGCAGAGGCTTTCCGAAGGTGCAGATTGCGTTCTGTTGTTGCTGGTCCATGAGCATCAGTTCTTCAACACCTTGGAGAAGCTGAAGAGGGAAAACGATGTTGTTTTGAGCGCGTCCCTGCGGACCGATGCCAGGTCGAATGATTTTTCCAACTACTACGTCGATGTCGCACTGATCAGGAAGTCGGCCTCTGGCCAGATGAATGTCGCGCACTAGTCGACAGTTATCGCTATGCATGCACCGCCCTCTGTGGCCGGATGCGGCATGGTGGCAATATGAGTTGAAGAAGATTCGGTCGTTGAGTAGGATGCGGGGTATTGGCGTGCAACTTGTGTCGCATGCCTACAGCGTTGGGTTCATAGTGAACTGCGACCTGAAGATAACCGAAGTCTTGGCCGTCCTAGCAGATCTGGTAACGCTGTACCTGCCGATCGCTCCATTCATTGCTGTATTTGACCTGGGGGTTGCTATGACGATTATGACAATGCTGAACTGGTGCGAGGCGGTTACTGCGGGGTCTGAAAGGACTGGCCAGGCATTCGAATTTCAGGTTGTGGCTAGCTCCAATAGGCCGCCAGGGGAGATCTAATTTTCCCAAGACCCGCACCAATTTTAGGAAAAGGCCGATCATTCGGCCTTTTTTTCGTCTCGAGTTCCGTTTTTTGCTTAATTTAGGGTCAAGCTGAGATGATCGCGACGTAGGTGTTAGCCATGGAGAATAGGGTGAATTTGGACAGCGCGACGACCCTGCCACAGAGCTATGCGTACAGTTTTTCGAATTGCAACTTTGTATACGCGGATGACAATTTCGCTGTCGGGGCTTGGAATAGAGTAATGCACTCTTCGGGGTATCGGTATTGGAGAATATCAGGATTGGCCGGTTCGGGTGTGGCGGCGGGTCAAGATGGCATTCTTGTGACGCAGACGGTCGGCGGCGCCATCCATTCTTTTACTGGTATATCGCTTGAGGCTGCGCCCGGTACTGAATATGTTATACGCCAATCTTCTACCTCTCTCGCTCTGTCAAATTTAAATATGAGCGGATGCTCATTCGAAGGGCGTGTTTCAATAACTAATTTCTCGTCAGGAGTCGTGTCGAGAAATAATTTTTTTAATTATTCTGGCGCTCTTGTCTGCTCCGGGACTGGATTAATTATTGGGAATGGTGGTTTCCTGAATCCTTTTTCGGGAACTACTCTCGTAACGCTTTGGGGGGCAATGCCTGTCAGTGTTGGAGGGCAAACCAGATACATTCCAATGTATAACGGCTTTTCGTAAACTCCTGAAAACGCCCGCCCAAAGGTTTTGACTAGGGGCGGGCCACCGGCTTACTGGATTATTTCTGGTGCATTCTTTTTCGCCCACAATGCAAAATGCTCAGCCAGTTTCTTGCTTGCATATTCTGAGTAGTGGTTGTATTCATCCCTGAATACTGGCATTCCGTCCACAATGAAGTTACAACGCTCTGCGTCGCAGAAAAATTCATTCTGATCATAGAACATAGTCATTGGGTTGCTGGCTTTTACCTCTACCACTAGCTGGCTGAATGAAGATTTAAGTCGCTGCAAGTCGGAAGCTGGTTTGGTGCACTCATTTTTTGGTGCCGTGAATGGGCGCGAGAAGCATCCTTTTATGTCGTAAGGCAAAACGATGTGCGGAAAGAAAATGATAGCCTTAGCGCCGCTGCGCTCAATGTATGAGACCTTTTCCTTTATAGATGATATGTATTGCTCAGTTGGAGATCCGGACAAGCCACTAATTAATACGTACTTTAGGTTTGGGCTTTCGCTGATTATTTTCTTTATGTACTCCATCTGATGGAGTGGCCGGAATCCTGCGCATGGCCTACCTGTTTTTGGCGAGTCTGACGGTTGGGTGTCAGCTAGTGTAGGATCGCATGCGCCAATCGATAAGATTGTCTCATTCTTGAATTCAGCCAAGCTTTCCAATCCGGGATAAATATGATTAGCAAAGCTATTTCCCATTATAATTATAGTAGGGGGTGCGTCCTTGTTTGTTACGCAGAACCACCAGTCATAGGTGGTGGCCTCTCTGAAATCATATCTATTTAGGCATGTTCTGTTTTTTGAGAACTCCCAGTGCGGCCCAACAAACTGAGAGTTGATGTCTTTGTATGTTTTTACTGTGCTTCTGTTTGGGATGCCAGAATAATAAAATGTGGATAACCCAATGCATAACGTAACGGCCATGGCAGCGGTCAATGCATGGGTCTTGAATGTCCAATTCGTCTTTGATCTTAACGGCTTCTCGATAAAGTAGAAGGTTGTTGCTGCCAAAATGACTGCCGTCACAACTGCGATTAGACGTAGCTCGATAGATGGAGTTCCGCCCTCTACCACCCTTAGTAGTGACAACAGAGGCCAATGCCATAGGTAGAGAGGGAAGCTTATCAGTCCAACCCAAACCATTGGTCTGCTGGCGAGTACATGCTTGTTGAAAAACGCGTTAGGGCCGGCGGATATTAGGAAGATCGCAGCAGCTACTGGTATCAACGCAAACCATCCAGGGAAGCTATTTTCTTTGCTGATAGTCGCTATCCCATATGCCACAAGAGCGGTTCCCGCCAGGGATAGAAGGTTTGCCGCATAGAATCTAGGCTGCAGGTTCCTGAATATCGAGAGGTAAGCTAGGATCGCGCCTGCGATGATCTCCCAAAATCGCGTGTGCGGCGAATAGAAGATTGTTACTGGATCACCTTTTATCATGCTGATGTTCAGAGTGAACGATACGGCAAACAGAAGTACCGATACAGCCAGTATGTTGGCGCGGAGCTTCCACGCAGCCCAAAGTATGATGGGCCACAGAAAATAGAATTGCTCTTCCACCCCAAGCGACCACAGATGCAAGAGTGGTTTTGTTTCTGCTGAGTTATCAAAATATCCACTTTCATTCAGCAGGACGATGTTGGAGACGAATGCAGCGCCGCCTGCGATGTGCTTGCCCAGTTGCTCAAATTCGTCTGCGAATAGGCCGAACCAACCGAAAACGTAGCAGGATGCTAGAACCGTGAGCAGGGCCGGGAAGATCCGCTTCACCCGCCGAGCATAGAAATCGGAAAAGCTGAACGTACCGTTCGCAATGCTTTTGAGAAGAATGCCTCCGATCAAGTAGCCGGAGATTACAAAGAAGAAGTCCACGCCGACGAATCCGCCTGGAAGGGCGCTTGGGAATGCATGGAACACAACTACTGCAAGGACTGCAATAGCCCTCAATCCATCAATGTCAGGGCGATACTGGATGTTCGGATTACTCATAACTTACCTGTTGTGTTGGTCAGCTGCCTGCTATGGCGGCGAAGAGTTTACCTAAAAGGAGTGCCTATGCCGATCACCGAGCGGCAGTTGCTGCAGATCCTTCCCAGTGCCCGCCCGGTAGCGGGCATTTTTTTGCCTGCTCTAAACCGGGCAATGGCTCGCTTCAAGATCAACAGCCGGCTGCGCACCGCGGCGTTCCTTGCCCAAGTCGGTCACGAACAGGCCACCTGCGTAGCCTGGTGGAGAACTTGAACTACAGCGCCGATGCACTGGCGCGGACCTGGCCCACCCGGTTCACCGCGCTGTCGAGCGCCGCCTATGCCCGGCAGCCTGAGAAGATCGCGAACAAGGTATATGCCGATCGCATGGCGAACGGCCCCGAGTCATCGGGCGATGGTTGGCGGTACCGAGGCCGCGGGCTGATCCAGCTCACCGGCCGGTCGAACTACCGCGCCGCCGCTGACGAGCTGGGCCTGCCCCTGGTCGATAAGCCTAAGCTTCTGGAGCAGCCTGAATTTGCCTGCCAGTCGGCCGCGTGGTGGTGGTCGCAGAACCGACTGAACGAGCTGGCGGACGCCGGAAAGTTCGAGGCTATCACTCGCAAGATCAACGGCGGCCTCAATGGCCAGGCTGATCGGGTGGCTCTATACGAGCGGGCACTGAAGGTGTTGGCGTGATCGGGTGGCGCACCGCCGGCGCGGCGGTGTGTCTCGCCCTAGTGCTGGTGTCGTACTGGGGTGCCTATGAGCATGGGCGTACGACGATGGACACCGAGTGGCGGGGCAGTTGGGCTGCGCGCGATGCCGGGGACAAACAGGCTTGGGCCCTGGCTGAGCAGGTGGCCAGAAAAGAAGAGCTTCGCCGGCAGGCGGTGGTGGATGAGGAGGAGAGCAATGCGAGGAAACAGTTTGAACTGGCGGCGGCTCGCGCTGCTGCTGGTGGGCTGCGCGGGGAAATCAGCCGGCTGCGCGCAGGGCATTCAGCCACCTGCAATGCCAACGCTGCCCAGCAGCGCCAGACAGGAGCCTCTGCCGTCGTGGTGCTCGGGGGATTGCTTGAAGACGCTGACCGAATGGCGGGCAGCTGCGCAGCAGCGCTTGAGCGAAGCCGAATAGCTGGGCTAGCGTGGGAATCGATCATGGACGGCACGAGAACGCACCGCTGACCGGTGATTGCCTGAGGCCATGACGGGCTATACGATACTGGTTTTACATACAGTATCGGCCATGCCACTCCCATACCCTCCAGCCTGGGTAACCGCACTCGATGACCGCGAGCCACTGATCACAGATCCAGAGGCGCGAGTTGCCGTGCTCAGGCAGATGGCCTACGACTGCTATCAGCGGGCTGAGGTGTCCATCGAGGAGATGGGCGAAATGCTGAGCTTGTCGAGGCGGCGCGGCTTTGGGCGCTGATAGAGCACGAAGAGGCCTGGGCGCTGGGCTTGTTTGGCGACTATCCGCAGGATAATCCCGGCGGCGCACAGGTGATACAGGGTAGCGGCAAGCCCACCTGTGGGTAGCTATATAGACGGACGGAATCAGTCGGCAGAACGCGGGAGATGGTGGTGTGACAGGATTGTGCTGCACACGCGGTGTGATGTGACACAGAGCGGGACTATTTGAACAGGATTGACTAGTGCGGGCGTCGTAACCTGTTGAATTTAAAGAGCTAAATGTAGACCCTCATGATTTAGGTTCCAGCGGCGCAAGCTGTAAGAGTTCGAGTCTCTTCGTCCGCACCATCTAAGCGTCTGTTTCTAAAGGCGTTTTCCCGGAAAGCTCTGAAAATGGAGTCGTTTGGGAACACTTTGGAAATGAGCAAACGAGAAAGGCAGCCTTGATGGCTGCCTTTTTTCGTTTCCGGGCTCGACATTTCAGCGCTTCACTGCGTTCGTGGGCACTGCATGCTTAACTCAGCCTATCCGCACTTGCGATCGAGCACCCACGAAGATATGGACGACAATGCGTTCGGTGCATACGCGTCGCGCCCGTACATAAGGAAAACGGCTTTGGAATACCATGGCCACTGGCTGGTCAGTTGATAATCGAACCATGTGCTGCGGAGCAGGCCATGCGTCGCAGACGGGATTTTGCGAATACATCTATGTGTTTGCTTGGGGAGCCGTTCAGACCAGACGGCCAAGCTCTCGTCCGGGCTGACGTTCCTGTCCGTTTCACCCATCAGAATCATCACCGGCGTGTGCATGCTTGAAATCGCTTGCCGGGCATCCGCCTGGGAATTACGCCGCTCGAAATCATGTCGTGTGCAGGAGGAGTCGCACAGCCTGACGGCTTCCTTTGGCGTGAATCGGGTATCAAACAGGGAGGCCTCATGACGTTCTGCGTCATTGATCTCACTCGGTGGTACCTGTTGTGCCAAGAGTCTTTGACGCATGTAGTAAAGCCCTTGGTCGCGCCAGTTGATTGCAGGCCCTACCAACACCGCAAAATCTGCATGCGCCCATTTGCTCGCTTGCGGCACCACCCAGCCTGCCTGTGAAAATCCTAGGAATCCCATCGGGCTGTCAGCGAGGGCGGGCTCGCTCCTCAGCCGCTTCAGTGCAGCTGCTGCTTCTGCTGCGCGGTCGTCCATGACCTGCGCTAGCCAGTTGCCCTGGCTGGCACCCACGCCCGGCTTGTCCCACGAGAATACGGCAATACCTTGATCCAGCAAGTGATTCACCAGGGGCGCATAACCGTCGTCTGACCAACTGTTCTGCGCGCCATCCCCGTGAACAATCAATGCGACGGGAGGGGACTGTTTCCCGTTAGGCAGGAGGAGCGTGCCCTCTAGTTGATCACTGAGATGACTGAATCGAATTGTGTGGGCGGGGCGTTCGCCGAGATCAAAGTCTTGCAATCGAACGACCATGAAAACACCGATTGCTATCAGGCCTCCTAGCCCGATTGCTGCTTTGCTGAGTTTTTTTCTGTTCATGAACTTGCTCGAATGTGTCCCTGCATCGTTCTGCTCGGCACTGAACACCTACCGCTGCACCGCAATGCACTTGATCTCCACCAGCAACCCTGGTCGGGCGAGTTCGCTGACGCCTATGCAGGTCCATGCACAGGTGCCCCTTGGAAAGACCTTGTCCTTCACGCTCCTGAACAGCGGCATATGGCGTTGCATGTCGATGTGATAGGTCGTCATTTCGACCACGTCGTCAAACCCGCAACCGCCCGCCGCGAGCACGAGGCGAAGGTTTTCCCAGGCCGCCAGAAACTGCTGCTCCGGGTCTTCAATCACCTCCAGCTCCGGCGTTCGACCCACCTGCCCGGCGCAGTACAGGGTTCTGCCCACCTTTACCGCGGGGGCATAACCAGCACGCTCGCAAAGCAATTTCATCTCGTCGGGGACGATAATCTGGTGATCAGTCATGGGGCAGGGTCCAGGGGAGTAGGGCTATCAAGCGACGCGCCACTCTATAGAACAGAAAAGCCACCTATCAAGGTGGCTTTCGCGTTTCAGTGCCCTCGCGTCAATGCCTGGTCGCCTTGGGCCCACCTACCGGTGACAGCTCAAGCTCCAGTCGAACGATGTTGAGGATTCTGGTGAGTGGAGCGGCTTGCTCCGCCTCCCCCAAGGCGAGGAGGTGATCGCGTTGTTCGCGAATTCTGCTGAGGCTCTCGTCGAGCTGCGCAGCGGCCAATCGGTATTTTTCCATGTGCGGTTCCTTTATCACGGCCTCCCTGCCACTCGAGTCGGCCGTTCCGTGTGCGGGTGCTGTGGCACCGTTCGTCAACGGAAGGCTCTGCAAGCATAGCGTCCTTTGCGCCGTAGGCGCGTGAACATCACGGGCAGAACTGTTCCAACATTTATCCGCGCGCATGCTGATGAATGATTTTAAAAATAATACTGATTTTCATTTCCCCTTTTGGCTGCCTCACGTGACCTCTATTGCAAGACCATTGCAACGTTCCAGGGAGCTTCACGTGAAACGCATCGCGCCGACCGTAAATCCAGGCCAGCAGCCCGACAGGCACCGTGTTTTCAAGGCGGCGCAGGGCGCGCTTACTGTGCTGGCGCTTGCCGTCAGTGGTGCCAGCGTTGCAATGGCGGCGCCCATGGAGGCGCCCACCGCTCAGCACGCAGCTGTACGCAAGCATTACCAGATTGCGGCAGGCCCGCTGGCGCCCGCACTCAATCAGTTGGCGGGCGCCACCGGCGTGATGCTGACCTTTGCCCCGGAGCTGACCGACAAGCGCCAGACCCAGGGCCTGGATGGCGAGTACAACCGCAAGGAAGCCTTCGACCTGCTGCTGATGGGTACCGGGCTGCGCATCGTGCAGCTCAAGGACAAGAGCTTCGTGCTGCGCGCCGAGGAACAGAGCCGCAGCGCGCTGGAGGTGGGCCCCACGCTGGTCAACGCACTGGGCGAGCGCCCGGGCGTGATCCGCAGCAGCCGCGAAGTGCACGCCGAACGCCAGGACCTCAACAGCCTGGTGCGTTCCATGCCCGGTACCTACACCCTGCATTCGCGCAGCCAGCCCGGGGTTTCGGTGAACATCCGCGGGCTGTCGGGCCTGGGGCGGGTCAACACCATGATCGACGGCGTGACCCAGACCTTCCGCAACAACGCCGGTCACGGTTCAGGCGGGCCGATGGCCTTCGTCGACCCCAACCTGCTGGCCGGTGTCGATGTGCAGCGCGGCGCGGTGGACGGCGCCGAAGGTGCCAATACCCTGGGGGGCACCGCCAACTTCCGTACCTTCGATATCGACGACATCGTCAAGCCCGATCACCGCGTGGGTGTGCGCAGCACCTACCGCACCGGCAACAACGGTTACGGCAACACGCGCATGCTCGCCGCCGGCGCACGAACCCGTCCCGAGGATAGCGAAGGCGTGTACGGCATCGTCGCCGCCGCCAGCAGTTCGCAAACCGGCGAATACAAGACCAGCTCCGGCCAGGAAAACCACTACGACACCACCAAGCAGAGCCCGCGCTCGGGCCTGCTCAAGGTGCGCCTGCAGCCCAACGACCTGCACCGCCTGGACCTCAGCGGCGTGCAGTACCGCAACGAGTTCTACCACAACTACCCATGGGAACTGCGCAACGAAACCTACCGCGCCAAGTACGCCTACACGCCCTACAACGAATGGGTGAACCTGACGGTAAACGCCTACCAGAACAAGACCCATCTCGATTACCCGCCGGTGGAGGAATCCACCTTCATCGGCCGCAAGACCCACGACGATGCCCACGGTTTCGACTTCACCAACCTCAGCCGTTTCAACCTCGGCCCGGTGGAAGCGAGCTGGAGCAACGGCATGCGCTACTACACCGACGACTTCGTTGCCGACACGCCGGAAAAACGCGGGGCCAACCCCGAAGGCAAGCAGCAGACCGAAAGCCTGTTCAGTACCCTGGAGCTGGACTACGACATCTATGCCATGACCCTGGGCATGCACTACGACGGCTACAAGGTCAGCGGCCACGTGCCCAAGTGCTCGATTTTGCGCGAGTGCGCGGGTATCGGCGGGGGCGATGTGGACATCACCCGCCGCGAGCACAGCTTCAACCCGCGTATCGGCTTTGCCGTAAAGCCCTATGACTGGATGCAGCTCTATACCAGCTGGTCGCGCACCTCGCGTGCACCGCGGGTGCAGGAGATGTTCTTCGAGAAGGTACCGATGACCGCCGACGCCAGCGATGCCGACGGCGTGGGGGCCAACCCCTACCTGCGCCAGGAGCGCTCCACCAACTACGAGTTCGGCTTCAATCTCAGTCGCGCCGGGCTGTTCAGCAGCAACGACTACGCCCAGCTCAAGGTCAACCGCTTCATCAGCAAGATCGACGGCTATATCACCCCGCAGTCGTTCGACATCGTCGATGACGACGGCGAATACTCGGCCAAGGCCAACTGGGTCAACTGGCCCGAGCAGGTGCGCATGAGCGGCTACGAGATCGAGGGCCGCTACGACGCAGGCTTCGTCTACGCCAACCTCTCCTGGACCCGCTCCACCACCAAGGCGCCGACCACCTCGGGCATCGAACTCGAAGACATCAACAGCCAGCCCGACCGCTACTGGACCCTCGACCTGGGCACGCGCTGGTTCGACGAGCGCGTGGTGCTCGGCGCCCGCGGCGAGTACTCCGGCCCTGCCGAAGAAAGCTGGGACTGGTACGAAACCAGGAAGACACAGTCTACCGGCGTGATCTGGGACCTTTACGGCAGCTGGCAGGTGCAGCAGAACGTCAGCCTGTTCTTCAACGTCGAGAACGTGGAGAACAAGACCTACAGCTACAACGCCTCGGTGGACTCGATCATGTCCGCCTCACTGGACCGCGGTACCGGGCGTGGGCGTACCACCTCGTTCGGCGTCACGTTCGAATACTGACCCCACAGGACCCTCTCATGTACACGAACTGCCTGCTTGGGGCGTGCCTTGCCCTGCTCGTCGGCTGCGCCACGGTCAATGCGCCGCCGGCCCAGACCGCCTATGCCCGTGTCGAAGCCAACATCCCCGGCTGGGGCGCGATCGTTGATGTGCGCAGCGGCCAGCAGATCGATGCCGGGCAATTGCTCGACGTACTGGCGCAAGCCCCCACGGTGATGGTGGGGGAGACCCACGACAACGTGGCTCATCACCTGATCGAGCAGTGGCTGGCCACCGGCCTGGCCGAGCGGCGCAAGCAAGGCGCCGTGGTGCTCGAGATGCTCGATAGCGATCAGCAGCGCCCGGTTGGCGATGTGCAGGCGTGGCTGGGCGCAGGCAACCGCGTGCGGCTGGCGCGTCTGCGCAAGATCATGCAGTGGGATGAGCGCTGGAGCTGGGAGCAATACGGCCCGTTGATGCAGGCACTGATGCAGGCCCCGGCCCCGGTGCTGGCCGGCAACCTGTCTCCCCGCGAACGCAAGCAGGTGGCAGCCGACGCGCCCGCGGATGCGGCCAGCCTGTTTCCGCAAGCGGCAATCGCCGAGGTGCAGCGTCAGCGCATCGTGCAGATGCACTGTGGCGAGATCGACCTGCCGCGACTGAACGCCATGCTCGCCATTCAGCACGGTCGCGACCGGCGCATGGCCCAGGTGCTCGACGCCGCGCCGGCCCCGCGCCTGTTGTTCGCCGGTGTGCTGCACACCCTCAAGTCCCAGGGCGCGCCCCAGTACCTCAGGCATGGCGCGCGCGATCCCGGTTTGAAGGTGCTGGTGCTGGGTGAGGAGGGCCAGGCCCCAGCCGTGCAGGATGCCGACTTCGTGTGGCTGCTGCCCAGCCAGGACGGCGACGGCGTTGCGCTTGCCCCGGCGGCTGCCAGCTGCGACGCACCCTTGCAGCCACCCCTTCACTGAACCTTTTCTGCTCACAAGGAATCCCCACATGCCTGCTATTACTGCCAGCGACCTCCGCCAACGCCTTGGGCAAGACTGCCTCAGCCTCGCCCTGCCTGCCGCCGAAGTGGCGGCCCGGCTGTATCACCTTGGCCCGCTGAGGGTCATGACCCAGGCCAGTCATGCGTTCCTCGACCAGGTGGGGCGCTTCCCACGGTCGGACGATGTTGCCCAGGTCGGTCTGGTGCTTGGCGAAGATGGCCTGGACCTGCGCCTGAACCTGCGCGCCTGGCATTGGCTGTGCCTCACCCGTGGCCAGGCCGCTGGTGATTTCGAGCTGCGGGTGTTCGACCGGCATGCCGCGCCGCTGTTGCGCCTGGCGTCGCTACCCGGCTCGGACCTGCAGGCGTGGGCCGAGCTGTATTCCCAGGGCAGCCTGGAGCACCCGCACTTCACACCGCGCGAGGCACTGGTCAAAACTGATGTACAGGTCGCCGGGCTGGTCGACGACTGGGCAGCGATGGGGGATGTGCATGACCACTTCGCGCTGCTCAAGCGTCATGGCCTGACCCGCTATCAGGGCAACCAGGGCGTGGCCCCGCAGTTTGCCCGGCGTATCGGCAGCGCGGGCACTGCGGCGCTGCTCGGGCAACTGGCCGACAGCGGGCTGGAACTGATGGTCTTCATCTATAGCCCCGGCTCCACGCAGATCTACACCGGCAAGCTCGACGGCGCCACGCGGCAGGGCGACAGCCTGGTGTTCGACATGCCGGGTGACGGTGACGCCGCACCAACCCGTTTCGGCATACGTGACACCGTCGAAGCCGAAGCCTGGCGCGTGTACAAACCCAATGCCGTAGGCGGGGTCAACAGCCTGGAGATCTTCGATGCCGAGCAGCGCCTGATCGTGCAACTGTTCGGGCGTCGCCCTGCCGGGCAGCCCGAACAGCCAGCCTGGCGCGAGTTGCTCGATCGGTTGGAGGCGGGGCAATGAGCGCTCGGCTGCTGAGTGTGTGCCTGCTTCTTTTAATAGGTACAGCGCCCGTGCATGCCGATCAGGCCGACACATTGGTCATCGGCAACGACCTGGCCGAGATTGCCGCGCAGTTGCAGGCCACTTCGCGGTTGGTGGGGCGTGACGATTCCAGTCACTACCCACCCGAAGTGGCTCGCCTGCCGTCGGTGGGCTATCTGCGCCAGTTGTCGTCCGAAGGCATCCTGAGCCTGCATCCGCGGCGGGTGGTGCTCAGCGATGCGGCGCGTCCGGCCGTGGTGCTGCGCCAGCTGGATACCGTGGGCGTCGAGGTCATCGAAGTGCCCAGGGGCAAGCGCATCGCCGATATCCCACGCAAGATAGAACAGGTGGCCAAGGCCTTCGACCGTGAAGCCCTGAGCCAGCCGCTGGTTGCAGAGCAGCAACGTCTGGCCGCCGAGCTGGCTGCACTGGCGCCGCTCAAGGGCCCCAGGGCGCTGTTCATCTTCAATCGAGCGGGCATGATCCCGCTGATCATGGGACGCGGCACCGAAGCCCATGCCGCACTGGAGCAGGCGGGCATCGAGAACTGCGCGCCGTTCAGTGCCTACAAGCAGGTGGCGGCCGAAGCGATGGTGTCGCTTGCACCGGATTTCGTGATCATCAGCCGCGCCGGGTTGCAGGCCCTGGGCGGCGAGGACAACCTGTGGAAGCTCGGCGGCCTGGCGCTGACCCCGGCCGGTCAGCACCGGCGCCTGGTGCAGGTGGACGATCAGGCGCTGCTCAACCTGGGCCCACGCACCGTGGCGGCCATGCTGCAACTGCGCCGTGATGCAGGGGCGCTGTTCCCATGACGCGCTCGCACACCCGCTCATTGCCCATGCTGTTGCTGATGCTGGCCGGCCTGTGCGCCTTGCTGGCGCTGTGCTCGCTGGTGGGCAGCATCGGCCTGTCGCCGCGCATCCTGCTGGGCCATCTGCCCGCGCCGCTGGAATGGCAAGTGTGGAGCGAGGTACGCCTGCCGCGGCTGCTGCTGGCGGTGCTGGTGGGCTCGACCCTGGCAGCAGGCGGTACCGCCATGCAGGGGCTGTTTCGCAACCCGCTGGCCGACCCCACGCTGCTGGGCCAGGCCAGCGGTGCGGGGCTGGCGGTGTCGATCTGGATCGTGCTGTTCAATGGGCGTTTTGCCGGCCTGGAGCTGTATGGGCAGTTTCTGGCCGGGTTTGTCGGGGCGTTGCTGGTAACGCTGGTGATCTTCCGCATCGGGCGCGGCTACAAGGGTCGTGAATCGACCATCACCCTGCTGTTGGCCGGCCTGGTGATCAATACCCTGACCGGCGCGGTGGGCGGCATGCTGACCTTCATGGCCAGCGAAGAACAGTTGCGCCAATTGAGCCTGTGGGGCATGGGCAGCCTGGGCAGTGCCGAGTGGTCGACCCTGAGCGTAGCGCTGGTGGTGTTGCCGTTGACCTTGCTGGTGCTGGTGCGCAGCGCCGCCGACCTGGACCTGTTCCAGTTGGGTGAGGTGTCTGCCCATGCGGCGGGGCTCAATGCCGAGCGCCTGAAAAATCGCATTGTGCTGGCCTCCTCGCTGGGCGTGGGCCTGTGCGTCGCACTCACTGGCATCATCGGCTTCATCGGCCTGCTGGTGCCGCACTGCCTGCGCCTGTACTTCGGGCCGGGCCACCGTCTGCTGATTCCGGCTTCGATGCTGTGCGGGGCGATTCTGCTGCTGCTTGCCGATACCCTGGCGCGCAGCCTGGTCAGCCCTGCCGAGATTCCGGTCGGCCTGGTCACCAGCGTGATCGGCGGGCCGTACTTTCTCTGGTTGTTGCTGGGCCGCAAGGTCCGGGAGTTCTGAATGCTCGATCTTCTCGCTGTCGGCCTGCATCGGCCATTGGCCCTCAGCCCGGTCACCGAGGCCATACAGGGCGGCCAGCTACTGGGGCTGATCGGCCCCAACGGCGCAGGCAAAAGCACATTGTTGTCGCTGATCTCCGGCTATATCACGCCCGACTGCGGCGAAGTGCGGCTGCTCGATCAGCCGTTGAGCGCCTATTCACCGTGCCAGCTGGCGCGCAACCGTGCCCTGGTCACCCAGCACATGGACAGTGCGTTCGACTGGCAGGTCGGCGAATTCATCCAGCTGGGCCAGGGGCATGCGGGGTTGCCGTGCGCCGGCATCGTCGAGGCCATGGACATCACTCATCTGCTCGACCGCGGCGTGCTGTCGCTGTCGGGCGGCGAGTTGCAGCGGGTGACCATCGCCCGCGCGCTGAACCAGTTGGCCATCAGCCCTGCGGGCCCCACCGAGGGCCAGGCGCCGCGCCTGCTGCTGCTCGACGAGCCCACGAGCGCGCTGGATATCGGCCAGCAGCAGAATCTGATGCGCCTGTTGCGCCGGCTGGCCCGCGTGCCACATATCGCGGTGGTGTGCGTGCTGCATGATCTCAACCTGGCGGCGCGCTACTGCGACCGGCTGTGGCTGATGGAAAAGGGCCGGTTGTGCGCCAGCGGGACGCCCGCACAGGTACTGAATGCACATACCATCGAGACGGTGTTCGGGGCTCAGGTCAGTGTAACGGCGGGGCCCGGCCACGCGGTGGGCATCGAGCTGGCGTGCTGAATGGCCAGTTCCCTCAGCGGGCGCTGACCGTGACCCAGTAGCGCGAGCGCCGGTTGATGCTGACCGGCAGCGACTGGGTCAGCGCGTCTAGTACCGCATCGCTGTCGGCCAGCGGGTAGACCCCCGAGATGCGCAAGTCGACCACTTCACTGGCGCAGCGCAACAGGCCGGGGCGATAGCGCGACAGTTCGGCAATGAAGTGCCCCAGGCGCATGTCGTCGGCCTCCAGTGCACCTACGCCCCATGAAGGCTCGCGGCCCACCCGGGTGCTGTCGTCTATGCGCATGGCAGTAAAGCGTGTGCGCTCACCTGCACTGAGCCGCTGCGGCGTGGTGTGCAGCGGGCTGAGTTTCAGCGCGCCTTCGAACAGTTGCACATCGGTGCGCTCGGGCTGCACCTGCACCACGAACCGGGTGCCCAGCGCGAGGACGCTGCCCTGGGCGGTCTTCACGCTGAAGGGGCGCTGCGCGTCATCATGCCCGGTATTGATCAGCAGCCGCCCACTGCGCAGGTGCACGGTGCGCTGGGTGGGGGTGAAGTCCACCTCCACCGTGCTGTCGGCATCCAGGGTCAGTTGGCTGCCATCGGCCAGGGTGATGTGTCGAGGGGCGCTGGCGCCATTGTGGTAGGCCAGGCCCGCACCGCTGCGCCAGGGCTCGCGGTAGGCCAGGCCGCCGGTGCCGCCGGCCAGGGCAAGCAGCAGCAATGCCTTGACCACCCGCCGACGACTGCTGCCGCCGTGACTGAGGCTGCGGTAGCCGGCGGTGGGCTCCAGCCCGGCCAGGCGACCGCGCAGGCTTTCTATATGCAGCCAGGCGCGTTCGTTGTCCGGGTCGGCGGCGCGCCAGCGTGCAAAGGCCTGGGCCTGCTCGGGCGGCAGGTCGCCGTCCATCCACAGGGTCAGCCAGTGGGCAGCCTCACGGGTGGTGCGGGGCTTGAAGGCCGGTTGCGGTGTGCTCATGGCAGTTGCGCAAAAAAACAGTGCTGGTTGGCGCGCACCAGGTACAGCTTCACCGAGCGAGTGCTGACTTGCAGGCGCTCGGCGATCTCGGCGATTTTCAGACCCTGCAGGTGCGACAGCAGAAACGCTTCGCGGACCTTGGCCGGCAGTTCGTCGAGCAGCCTGTCCAGCAGGGTCAGGGCTTCAAGGGCCAGGGTGCGCACCTCGGGCGAGGGCTCCACGGCTTCGGGCAGGTTGGCCAGGGCTTCGAGATAGGCCTGCTCCACCAGTCGGCGCCGGTGTACGTTCGCCATCAGGCGCCGCGCCACGGTGGACAGGAACGAGCGCGGCTCGCGGATGCTGAACAGGTCCTTGGAGGCCAGGATGCTCAGGAACGTGTCCTGGGCCAGGTCAGCCGCCGACTCCGGGCAACCCATACGGTTGCGCAGCCATTGGCGTAGCCAGCGATGGTGATCGGTGTACAGCGTCTGCAGGTACGCATGGGCGC
Organism: Pseudomonas sp. MF6396; assembly: GCF_002018915.1. Classification (NCBI taxonomy): domain Bacteria; kingdom Pseudomonadati; phylum Pseudomonadota; class Gammaproteobacteria; order Pseudomonadales; family Pseudomonadaceae; genus Pseudomonas; species Pseudomonas sp. MF6396. The sequence continues at coordinate 211,475 of NZ_MVOK01000002.1, forward strand.
TGGCAGGGGCGTGTGGGCTGGATTCCATCGAGTGCGATCGGTGCAGGGCTGATGAGGTTGCGGAGTATAACGAGATTATTTCTCAAATGATAATTGTTATTGTTAGTGAGTTGTGGCCGCCAAACCGGCTCCTGCAGGAGCCGGCATGGCCGGCGAAGGCAGCATCGCCGTCTACAGAGCAAAAATCCACGGCACCATCAGCACGCTCACAATCATCACCAGGATCGTGAACGGTACCCCCACCTTCACAAAGTCGGCGAAGCGATACTGCCCCGGCCCCAGCACCAGGGTGTTCACCGGCGACGACACCGGCGTCATGAATGCGGCGGATGCGGCCAGCGCCACGATCATGGCGAACGGGTAGGGCGATGCGCCCAGTTGCTGTGCGGTGGTGATCGCAACCGGCGCCATCAGTACCGCTGTTGCGGTGTTGGAAATGAACAGCCCGATCAGCGCCGTGATCGCAAACAGCGTGGCGAGGATCACGTAGGGCCCGGCACCGCCCAGCACGCCCACCAGGCCGTCCACCGCCAGGGCGATGCCTCCGGTTTTCTGCAACGCCAGGGCAAAGGGCAGCATGCCCACGATCAGTATCAGGCTCTGCCAGTGGATCGCCCGGTAGGCGCTCTCCATGTCGATGCAGCGGCTGGCGCCCATCAGCAGGCAGCCGATCAGCGCGGCGATCACGTTGGGCACCAGGCCGCTGATCATCAGGCCCACCATCACCGCCAGGCTGATCAGCGCATAAGGCGCCTGATTCAGGGCCGGGGCCACGTTGTCCACTTCCGCCGGCAGGCTCAGCACCAGAAAGTCTCGCGGTTGCGTCTGCAGCTGGCGAATCGCCTTCCAAGTGCCGATCACCAGCAGGGTGTCGCCCAGCTTGAGCTTTTCTTCCACCAGTTGCTCGTCGATGGCCGCCTGGTCGCGACGCAGGCCCACCACGTTCAGCCCCCAGCGGCTGCGGAACGTCAGCTCCAGCAGGTTCTTGCCGATCAACTGCGAGCCCGGTGGCAGCGCCACTTCGGCCATGCCCACTTCGCGCGACTGGTCGATGAAGTAGGCGGCCTTGAAGTGCAGAGGCTCCAGGCGCATGGTCTGGCACAGGCTGCGCAGGTCGTCCTTGGGCGAGAACAGGTCAAGCAGCAGCACGTCGCCCTCGTGCACCAGGGTACTGGAGTCGGGGCTGATCACGCGGGTGCTGAACTTGTGCTGGCGCTCGATGCCGACCACGTTGGCACCGTGCTCGGTGCGCAGCTTCAGCTCGCTCAGGCTGTGGCCGATCAGCGGCGAATGGGGCCTGACCCGCAGGCGTCGTTCACGCCCGGCCAGCTTGTAGTCGATGATCAGGTCGAGCAGGGTGCGGCGGGTTTCGGTGCTGCCATCCTTGCGCGTCGCGCTGCCCAGCCAGTTGCGCGTCAGCAGCATGTAGCCCACCCCCAGCACCAGGATCACCAGGCCGAAAGGGGTGAAGCTGAAAAAGCTGAAACCGGTTTCACCGTGGCGTACCAGCTCGCTGTGCACCACCACGTTGGGAGGCGTGGCCACCAGGCTGAGCATGCCGCTGATCAGCCCGGCGAAGGCCAGTGGCATCATCAGGCGGCTGGGCGACACCTTCATGCGTGCGGCGATGCTCAGTACTACCGGGATGAAGATCGCCACCACGCCGGTCGAACTCATCACCGAGCCCAGTCCTGCCACCGACACCATCAGCAGCACGATCAGGCGAGTTTCGCTGTTGCCGGCGCGTTCGGCCATCCACTCGCCGATGCGGTAGGCGATACCGGTGCGCACCAGCCCTTCGCCGATCACGAACAGCGCGGCAATCAGCACCACGTTGGGGTCGCTGAAGCCGGCCAGGGCTTCCTGCACGCTCAGGATGCCGAGCAGGGGCAGGGCGACGATCACCAGCAGCGCCACCACGTCCATGCGCGGGCGATTGATGACAAACAGCGCGACGGCGCTGAACAGCAGGCCAAGGACCCAGAACAATTCGTGATTCATGCAGGTATCCGAAAAGAAGACGCCGGTGAGTCTGGCAGAAACCGGGCGGCCGTTTGTTGATTTGCTGCAGCGCTTGGGTGGCACAGGGCCAGATGTTAAGGTGCGCGGCATTCTGCTGTTCACCTGTCGCCGATGTCACCCTGGCTAGTGACAAATAAGCCAAAGCTGATAGATTTCAGGCGGTTGAAGCAGTGGCCGGGTTATCGGCCGCAGGAAGGAATGCACCATGATTGCAAAAGAATCACGCCAGGCGGTCGCGCTAGAGCGGTTTGCCCAGGCAAACCCGCAGTTGCTCGAAGAGATAGCCGGGCTCAATGCCCACGAGCAACAGCAGCAGATCCAGTGGGCGTTCGATGACCAGGCGCAGGAGCGTGGCCTTCAATCCTGGGAGTTGACCCTGGAGTTGATTGCCGAGTCGCCCGAACAACTGCGCGAGATGCGTCTTGAAGTGCACCGCGAAGTGGCCGAGGCATTGGGCCTGAGCTGGCAGGAATACTGCGAGTTCAACGAAATTGAAGATGCTGCGCCCTGAGGCGCGGTAGTGTGTTGAAAAGTTTCTGTTCCATAGCCTCCACTGGGCATCGGGATGCCCGCCGGTCAGGCCGCAACGCCTTCAACGGCGGGTTCCGGCGCCCGGGCAAGAGGCTTCGGGGCAGTTGTGCGAAATTCAAATGTGCCGCGGCCTGTTCTCCTTGATTTGAACGGGGTGACTTCTGGTGTTTGAGTCACTAGAATGCTTGCCCTTGGTGCGACACGCGTGGCGTGTCTCCTAAACTTCGAGGTGTAGAGTCATCTTGAAGGGTTTTCGAAAGAGAGCCGAGAGCTTGGGTGCCCAATCCCAAGAAACAAAACCCTCCCAGAAGTCCAATGCCTTCAAGGACTTGCCGCAGCGGCGGTGGCAAACTCAAGGTCGATTAGCGCTCGGTGGCTCGACCGCAGTACTGGATTTCCGGTATTGGAGTGCCTACTACACATCAGCCCTATTCAGGGCTAAACCCACGCGGGAGAGAATCCCCGCTGGGGTTCCCTCCTGCTTTTGAAACAGGAGGTAACAATTCTTTGAGCATGCTGCCTCGGCAGTCCCTGTTCACATCAAACCGGAGACATGAGCGAAAGCTCTGTCTGTCATTGTCCAACCATTGCCTGTTTGGAGTGGCAGCGGACTCGTTGTGCGACCAACGATAGCCTAGGAAGACATGCGTCACTGGTAACGGTGGGGTGTGAAGCTCTTCCAACAATGTAGCCCCCGTATGGGTGCGTCTTCGCCGTGAGGCGGAGCGCAGATGCTCGGAGCAGTACCGGGTTGAGGCGCTAGGCTGGCTGGTATGGGTAACACAAGTGAACTGCTAATAAACGTCGTCAGCATTACGGTGCCTAATCTGCTGATAGGCATTAACCAAAAAGGTGATGCGACCGGTTGTTCTGGTCAAGGGTCGGAACACGTCGTCACATAAGGTCGCCGGCGAATAGGCAGACTCTAACCCAGTCGTGTGACAGGCAGGGAACGTGGTAAGCCCGTATGGCTGCCTTCGGGCAGGTGAACCGCAAGGTGATCCGTTGGCTGTGCGGGTATGGGATCGCAGAGAAAGCGAAAGCCGGGCTGTAATGGCCCGGATAGGGGCTGGAACATTGCTCCACGGGAAACCGGGCAGACTTCTGCGTGGTCTTTCGTCGCATGAACTCTGAGTGAACCTGTCTCAATAAACCTAGAGATCCAGCTGTAACGGATCTTCTATTAATCCAACCCTGGCGGGAGCGTACATTCCCGTCAGGGGATGTGTGCGTCTTTCGCTTGGGGCAACTTGAGAGGAAGGCAGCATGTTAGAACATAGCCAATTGGCCGTGTCTGCGCCTTCCGGCGCTCCGCAACAATGGCATGACATCGATTGGTGGCGTGTTCAGCGGAATGTCCGGGCGATGCAGATACGGATTGCGAAGGCTTGTCGGGAAGGCAACTGGCGCAGGGTGAAAGCCTTGCAGCGGATGCTGACCCGCTCACGCTCGGCCAGATACTTGGCCGTACGGCGAGTCACTGAAAACCAGGGTAAGCGCACGGCGGGAGTCGACCGCGTGCTCTGGGGTACACCCGATGCCAAATGGAAGGCGGCAAATGGGTTGAAGCGCCACGGTTATAAACCACGGCCTTTACGGCGTGTGTTTATTCCGAAGTCAAATGGAAAGGAGCGCCCTCTGGGCATTCCGACCATGACGGACAGGGCAATGCAGGCGTTGTATTTGCTTGCTCTGGCACCCATTGCAGAAACCACCGGCGATCCAAACAGCTACGGCTTTAGGATCGAGCGATCTACGGCGGATGCAATGGGGCAGTTGTTCGTATGCCTATCCAAGAAGGTTTCGGCCCAATGGGTTTTGGAGGCGGACATCAAAGGCTGCTTTGACCATATCAATCATGACTGGCTTATCGCCAACGTCCCAACGGATAAGGTGGTTCTCCGAAAATGGTTGAAAGCTGGCGTGATTCATAAAGGCCAGCTACAGGCAACGGATGCCGGTACGCCACAGGGCGGGATTGTCTCGCCCAGCTTGGCAAATCTGGTTCTGGATGGGCTGGAGTCACAACTTAAGCAACATCTGGGTGTGACCAAGGCCAAGAAGCTGAAAATCAATGTGGTGCGTTATGCGGATGACTTTGTGATAACCGGAACCTCGCGAGAGGTGCTGGAAACTGAAGTCAGACCTTGGGTAGAGCAGTTCCTAGCAGTGCGGGGGCTGCAGTTGTCACTCGAGAAGACGCGTGTCGTCCATATAAAGGAAGGCTTTGACTTTCTAGGTTGGAATTTCCGCAAGTACGATGGGAAGCTTCTGATCAAGCCAAGCAAGAAAAACGTGAAAGCGTTCTATAGCAAGGTAAGGGAGGTCATCAGTACCAGCAAAACGGTAAGGCAGGAGGATCTGATCCGACAGCTGAATCCGATACTGCGTGGCTGGGCGTTCTATCACCAGCCTGTGGTAGCTAAGAAAGCGTATAGCCGCATGGATTACATGATCTTTCTGGCTCTATGGCGTTGGGCAAAACGGCGACACCCTAAGAAAACACTCCAGTGGATCGGAGCGAAATACTTTAAACCCATGAAGGGGCGGAAAGGGGTGTTTGCTACCGCGACGATGAATGACAAGGGAGAGATGCGAACGATCGAGTTGTACTCGCTAGCGAGCACTCCGATCGAACGACACAAGAAGGTGAGTGGGGAGTACAACCCCTTCGATCCTTCTATGGAGGAAATGGGTGAGAAAAGGCGTATGGAACAGATGCTCAAAAGGCTGGCGTACCGTAAGCAAATCTTGAGCCTTTTCCAGAGTCAGAAAGGATTGTGTCCAATATGTAAGTTACCGATCACGAAGGAGACGGGGTGGCATGATCACCACATTCTGTACCGCACAAAAGGCGGTGGAGACTCCCTAAATAACCGGGTACTATTGCACCCCCTTTGTCACCAGCGGCTACACGCTCGCGGATTGACAGTGAACAAACCGGCTCCCCTTACCGGGGGTTTTGATTAGGCCCGAGCCGTATGCGGGGAAACTCGCACGTACGGTTCTTAGGGGGAGGTGGGCCAGTAATGGCCCATCTCTACCCGACATTCTGGAGTCGGTATCGCCGGCTAACGTCTGTGCAACGAGGAATATCCATGCAAGTTTCTGTTGAAAATACTTCCGCTCTCGAGCGCCGCATGAGCGTCACCGTGCCGGCTGAGCGTATCGAGAGCCAGGTCAACAAGCGTCTGCAGCAGACCGCCCAAAAGGCCAAGATCGCTGGCTTCCGCCCAGGCAAAGTTCCAATGAGCGAAATCAAGCGCCGTTTCGGTGCTGACGCTCGCCAGGAAGCAGTAGGCGATGTGATCCAGTCCTCCTTCTACGAAGCCGTGGTCGAGCAGAAGCTGAACCCGGCCGGTTCGCCGTCGATCGAGCCGAAGTCGCTCGAAGCGGGCAAGGACCTGGAATACGTTGCCGTCTTCGAAGTGTTCCCTGAGTTCACCGTTGCCGGTTTCGAGTCGATCAACGTCGAGCGCCTGAGCGCCGAAGTGGCTGACGCCGACCTGGACAACATGCTGGAAGTGCTGCGCAAGCAGAACGTTCGCTTTGAAGCGACCGATCGTGCTGCCCAGAACGAAGACCAGCTGAACATCGATTTCGTCGGCAAGGTCGACGGTGAAGTGTTCGCCGGTGGTTCGGCCCAGGGCACCCAGCTGGTGCTGGGTTCCGGCCGCATGATCCCAGGCTTCGAAGAAGGTCTGGTCGGCGCCAAGGCCGGTGAAGAGCGCGTTCTGAACCTGACCTTCCCCGAGGACTATCAGAACCTGGACCTGGCTGGCAAAGCCGCCGAGTTCACCGTTACCGTCAACAGCGTTTCCGAGCCAAAACTGCCTGAGCTGACCGAAGAGTTCTTCGCCCAGTTCGGCATCAAGGAAACCGGCATCGAAGGCTTCCGCACCGAAGTTCGCAAGAACATGGAGCGTGAACTGCGCCAGGCCATCAAGACCAAGGTCAAGAACCAGGTAATGGACGGCCTGCTGGCTGCCAACCCGATCGAAGTGCCAAAGGCCCTGCTGGAAAACGAAGTGAACCGTCTGCGCGTGCAGGCCGTTCAGCAGTTCGGTGGCAACATCAAGCCTGAGCAACTGCCGGCCGAGCTGTTCGAAGAGCAAGCCAAGCGCCGCGTCGTGCTGGGCCTGATCGTCGCCGAAGTGGTCAAGCAGTTCGACCTCAAGCCAGACGAAGACCGCGTTCGCGAAATGATCCAGGAAATGGCCTCGGCCTACCAGGAGCCTGAGCAAGTCGTGGCCTGGTACTACAAGAACGACCAGCAGTTGAACGAAGTCCGTTCGGTTGTGCTGGAAGAACAAGTTGTGGATACTGTTCTGCAGAAAGCGACTGTGACCGACAAATCGGTCTCTTACGAAGAAGCTGTCAAGCCGGTGCAGGCACCTGCCGCTGACTGATTTCCTTCTCTTGTAGGAAAACACCACAAGCCAGCCTTCGAGCTGGCTTGTGCGTATTCAAGACATGACTATTTGGGAGTGAGTGCAGGACATGTCCCGCAATTCTTATTATCAGCAGAGCTCTGACATCCAGGCCGCAGGCGGCCTGGTCCCGATGGTTATCGAGCAATCCGCTCGTGGCGAACGCGCCTATGACATCTACTCGCGCCTGTTGAAGGAGCGGGTGATCTTTCTGGTCGGCCCGGTAGAGGACTACATGGCCAACCTGATCGCAGCGCAATTGCTGTTCCTTGAAGCGGAAAACCCGGACAAGGACATCCATCTCTACATCAACTCGCCGGGTGGTTCGGTGACAGCAGGCATGTCGATCTACGACACCATGCAGTTCATCAAGCCCGACGTTTCCACCACCTGCATCGGCCAGGCGTGCTCCATGGGCGCGTTCCTGCTGGCTGCCGGTGCCCATGGCAAGCGTTTCTGCCTGCCGAACTCGCGGGTGATGATTCACCAGCCGCTGGGTGGCTTCCAGGGTCAGGCCTCGGATATCGAGATCCACGCCAAGGAAATCCTGCAGATCCGTTCGCGTCTGAACGAGCTGCTGGCCCATCACACCGGGCAGGACCTCGAAACCATCGAGCGTGACACCAACCGCGACAACTTCATGAGCGCCGAGCGTGCTGCCGAATACGGCCTGATCGACTCGGTGCTCCACAAGCGGCCTGTTTGATAGGCAGCCAAGCGGGTGGGCGGGCCCTCCCGCCACCTGTGGACTTGAAAAAGCCCGCAATTGCCTTCATCTTGTGTTGCAAGCCTACCGGATTGGATCGATCGAATGACTGACACCCGTAACGGCGAGGACAACGGCAAATTGCTCTATTGCTCCTTCTGCGGCAAAAGCCAGCATGAAGTACGCAAGTTGATTGCCGGCCCCTCGGTCTTTATCTGCGACGAGTGCGTCGACCTGTGCAACGACATCATCCGTGAGGAGGTGCAGGAAGCCCAGGCCGAGAGCAGCGCGCATAAATTGCCTTCGCCGAAAGAAATCAGCGGCATCCTGGACCAGTACGTCATTGGTCAGGAGCGCGCGAAAAAAGTCTTGGCCGTAGCGGTGTACAACCACTACAAGCGCCTGAACCAACGTGACAAGAAGAACGACGATGTCGAGCTCGGCAAGAGCAACATCCTGCTGATCGGACCGACGGGCTCGGGTAAGACCCTGCTCGCCGAAACCCTCGCGCGTCTGTTGAATGTGCCGTTCACCATTGCCGATGCCACCACGCTGACCGAAGCGGGTTATGTCGGTGAAGATGTCGAGAACATCATTCAGAAACTGCTGCAGAAGTGCGACTACGACGTGGAAAAGGCCCAGATGGGCATTGTCTACATCGACGAAATCGACAAGATCTCGCGCAAGTCGGACAACCCGTCCATCACCCGTGACGTTTCGGGCGAAGGCGTGCAGCAGGCATTGCTCAAGCTGATCGAGGGCACGGTTGCCTCGGTACCACCGCAAGGTGGCCGCAAGCACCCGCAGCAGGAGTTCCTGCAGGTCGATACGCGCAACATCCTGTTCATTTGCGGCGGTGCGTTCTCGGGCCTCGAAAAGGTCATCCAGAACCGTTCCACCCGCGGTGGCATCGGCTTTGGTGCGGAAGTTCGCAGCAAGGAAGAAGGCAAGAAGGTTGGCGAGTCGCTGCGTGAAGTCGAGCCGGACGATCTGGTCAAGTTTGGCCTGATTCCCGAGTTCGTCGGTCGCCTGCCGGTACTGGCAACCCTCGACGAGCTCGACGAGGCTGCACTGATGCAGATCCTCACCGAGCCGAAGAACGCCTTGACCAAGCAATACGGCAAGCTGTTCGAGATGGAAGGCGTCGACCTGGAGTTCCGCAGCGATGCGCTCAAGTCGGTGGCCCGCAAGGCACTGGAGCGCAAGACCGGTGCCCGTGGCCTGCGTTCGATTCTCGAAGGCATTCTGCTCGACACCATGTACGAGATTCCTTCGCAGAAGGATGTCAGCAAGGTGGTGATCGACGAGAGCGTCATCGATGGCTCGTCCAAGCCGCTGTTGATCTACGAGAACAGCGAGCCGCAAGCCAAGGCTGCACCCGACGCCTGAGTCGGGTGACGGCAGCAAACCAGCAAGGGGCCTACGGGCCCCTTTGCTTTTCCTGTCGCAGAGCTTGTTTTTTTGCGGGCCTGCCCCCACATTAACTCCATGCTCAAATTTCCATCGGATTACGGCCATAAGGCCGCTGTAGAGGCGAAATCATGAAGACAACCCTCGACTTGCCTCTTTTGCCATTGCGCGATGTCGTCGTTTACCCGCACATGGTCATCCCGCTGTTCGTGGGGCGTGAAAAGTCCATCGAGGCCCTCGAGGCCGCGATGACGGGCGAGAAGCAGATCCTCCTGCTGGCCCAGAAGAATCCAGCTGATGACGATCCAGGTGAAGATGCCCTGTACCGTGTCGGCACCATCGCAACCGTACTGCAACTGCTCAAACTGCCCGATGGCACCGTCAAGGTGCTGGTCGAGGGCGAGCAGCGCGGTGCGGTTGAGCGCTTTGTCGAAGTCGACGGGCATATTCGCGCCGATGTGGCGCTGATCGACGAAGTCGAGGCCGCCGATCGCGAGTCCGAAGTCTTCGTGCGCAGCCTGCTGTCGCAATTCGAACAGTATGTGCAGCTGGGCAAGAAGGTCCCCGCTGAAGTCCTCTCTTCGCTCAACAGCATCGACGAGCCGGGCCGCCTGGTCGACACCATGGCCGCCCACATGGCCCTGAAGATCGAGCAGAAGCAGGAAATTCTCGAAATCATCGACCTGGGCGCCCGGGTCGAGCACGTCCTGGCCTTGCTGGATGCCGAAATCGACCTGTTGCAGGTCGAGAAGCGCATCCGTGGTCGGGTCAAGAAGCAGATGGAGCGCAGCCAGCGCGAGTACTACCTGAATGAGCAGATGAAGGCCATTCAGAAAGAGCTCGGCGACAGCGACGAAGGCCACAACGAAGTCGAAGAGCTGAAAAAGCGCCTCGACGCTGCCGGCCTGCCCAAGGATGCCTACGCCAAGGCCCAGGCCGAGCTGAACAAACTCAAGCAGATGTCGCCGATGTCGGCTGAAGCCACCGTGGTGCGCTCGTACCTCGACTGGCTGGTGCAGGTGCCGTGGAAGGCGCAGAGCAAGGTGCGCCTTGACCTGGCCAAGGCCGAAGAGATCCTGGATGCCGACCACTATGGCCTGGACGAGGTCAAGGAACGCATCCTCGAATACCTCGCCGTGCAAAAGCGCGTGAAGAAGATCCGCGGCCCGGTACTGTGCCTGGTCGGCCCGCCGGGTGTGGGCAAGACCTCCCTGGCCGAATCCATTGCCAGCGCCACCAATCGCAAGTTCGTGCGCATGGCCCTGGGTGGCGTGCGTGATGAGGCAGAAATTCGCGGTCACCGCCGTACCTACATCGGTTCGATGCCAGGTCGCCTGATCCAGAAGATGACCAAGGTGGGTGTGCGCAACCCGCTGTTCCTGCTCGATGAAATCGACAAGATGGGCAGCGACATGCGTGGCGACCCGGCCTCGGCACTGCTCGAAGTGCTCGACCCCGAGCAGAACCACAACTTCAACGATCACTATCTGGAGGTCGATTACGACCTGTCGGACGTGATGTTCCTGTGCACCTCCAACTCGATGAATATCCCGCCGGCGCTGCTCGACCGGATGGAAGTGATTCGTCTGCCGGGGTACACCGAAGACGAGAAGATCAACATTGCGGTCAAGTACCTCTCGCCCAAGCAGATCAAGGCCAACGGCCTGAAGAAGGGCGAGCTGGAGATCGACACTGCCGCCATCCGCGACATCATCCGCTACTACACTCGCGAAGCCGGTGTGCGGGGCCTGGAGCGCCAGATCGCCAAGATCTGCCGCAAGGTCGTCAAGGAACATGCCGGGCTCAAGCAGGTGGCCGTCAAGGTCGATGGTGACAACCTCGAGCATTACCTGGGCGTTCGCAAGTTCCGCTACGGCCTGGCCGAGCAGCAGGACCAGGTAGGGCAGGTAACCGGCCTGGCGTGGACCCAGGTGGGCGGCGAGCTGCTGACCATCGAGGCCGCGGTGATTTCGGGCAAGGGTCAACTGATCAAGACCGGTTCGCTGGGCGATGTGATGGTCGAGTCGATCACTGCCGCGCAGACCGTGGTGCGCAGCCGTGCACGCAGCCTGGGGATCCCGGCCGACTTCCACGAGAAGCGCGACACCCACATTCACATGCCGGAAGGGGCTACCCCCAAGGACGGCCCAAGCGCTGGCATCGGCATGTGCACTGCACTGGTGTCGGCCCTGACCGGGATTCCGGTGCGCGCCGATGTGGCCATGACCGGGGAAATCACCCTGCGTGGCCAGGTGCTGGCCATTGGCGGTTTGAAGGAAAAACTGCTGGCAGCACACCGCGGCGGGATCAAGACCGTGATCATTCCAGAAGAGAATGTGCGCGACCTGAAGGAAATTCCTGACAATATTAAACAGGATCTTCAGATTAAACCTGTCAAATGGATTGACGAAGTCCTCCAAATTGCGCTGCAATACGCCCCGGAGCCCTTGCCAGATGTGGCTCCCGAGATTGTCGCCAAGGATGAAAAGCGCGACAGCGATTCCAAGGAACGAATCAGTACCCATTAGTACGTATTTGGCTGGGGGGCCTCCACGACGTTAATTCGGGCCCTTGTTATAAAGCGGCGCCCACTTGTCGGTGGGCCACCCGGCAATCGTTTTGCTTTTCATTACATACTTAGAAACAAACTCAAATAGAGATAAGGGGACTTAGAGTGAACAAGTCGGAACTGATTGACGCTATTGCCGCATCTGCTGATATCCCGAAAGCTGCTGCCGGCCGTGCGCTGGACGCAGTCATCGAATCCGTCACCGGCGCCCTGAAAGCCGGTGATTCCGTGGTGCTGGTCGGTTTCGGTACCTTCTCGGTAACCGATCGTCCTGCCCGTACCGGTCGCAACCCGCAAACCGGCAAGACTCTGGAAATTCCTGCTGCCAAGAAGCCAGGCTTCAAGGCCGGCAAAGCACTGAAAGAAGCCGTCAACTAAGGCGTCTCTTTCAGGCTTCGCCTAACCGGGTCGGGTTTCGCCTGGCCTGGTAGCGCAGCACGGGGAATCGCAAAAACAGATTCCCGTGTGCTTCGCCAGTTACGAGAAGGCGCATCCTCGGATGCGCCTTTCTTCTATCAGGACTCTACCCACGCTCCGCGGTTGTTTATTTAGTACGGCCGTTTCTGGGGGACGCATGCTTCAAAATATCAGGGACAATTCACAAGGTTGGATTGCCAAGACCATCATCGGTGTCATCGTGGCCTTGATGGCGCTGACCGGCTTCGATGCCATCTTCCAGGCCACCACCCATAGCCAGGACGCTGCCAAGGTCAATGGCGACACCATCAGCCAGAATGAGCTGAGCCAGGCTGTCGACATGCAACGTCGGCAACTGATGCAACAGCTGGGCAAGGATTTCGACGCCTCCCTGCTGGATGAAAAAATGCTGCGTGAAGCAGCACTCAAGGGCCTCATCGAGCGCAAGCTGCTGCTCCAGGGCGCCAAGGATGCCAAGTTCAGCTTCTCCGAAGCCGCGCTTGACCAGGTCATCCTGCAAACGCCGGAGTTCCAGGTTGACGGCAAGTTCAGCCCCGAGCGCTTCGACCAGGTGATTCGTCAGCTGGGCTACGGCCGCCTGCAGTTCCGCGACATGCTGGCGCAGGAAATGCTGATCGGCCAACTGCGTGCGGGCCTGGCCGGCAGCGGTTTCGTTACCGATTCGCAGGTCGAGGCATTTGCCCGCCTGGAGAAGCAGACCCGTGATTTCGCTTCGCTGACCTTCAAGGCCGACCCGGCCGCGGTCAAGGTCACCGACGAAGAGATCAAGGCGCACTACGACGAGCACGCCAAGGAGTTCATGAGCCCCGATCAGGTGGTCATCGACTACATCGAGCTGAAGAAGGCCGCGTTCTTCGACCAGGTCAAAGTCGACGACGAGGCGCTCCAGGCGCTGTACCAGAAGGAAATCGCCAACCTGGCCGAGCAGCGTCATGCCGCGCACATCCTCATCGAAGTCAACGACAAGCTTGACGATGCCCAGGCCAAGGCCCGCATCGAAGAGATCAAGCAGCGTCTGGACAAAGGCGAAGACTTTGCCAAGCTGGCCAAGGAGTTCTCCCAGGACCCGGGCTCTGCCGCCACGGGTGGTGACCTGGGCTATGCCGGCCAGGGCGTCTACGACCCGGCCTTCGAAGAGGCGCTGTATGCGCTGAACAAGGGCCAGGTATCGGCGCCGGTGCGTACCGACTTCGGTTGGCACCTGATCAAGCTGCTGGATGTGCAGGCACCTGAAGTGCCGACCTTTGCCAGCCTGAAAGACAAGCTGACCCGCGAGCTCAAGACCCAGCAGGTCGAACAGCGCTTCGTCGAAGTGACCAAGCAGCTGGAGGACTCGGCGTTCGAAGCCTCCGACCTGGCCCAGCCGGCCCAGGAGCTTGGCCTGAAGCTGAACACCTCGGCGCCGTTCGGCCGTGAAGGTGGCGATGGCATCACGGCCAACCGTGCAGTGATCCAGGCGGCGTTCAGCCCGGAAGTGCTGGAAGAGGGTGCCAACAGCACCGCCATCGAGCTGGACCCGGAGACGGTCGTGGTCATCCGTGTCAAGGAGCACCGCAAGCCTGAGCAACTGCCGCTGGAAGTGGTGAGCGACAGCATTCGCAAGCACCTGGCCAGGGAGCACGCCAGTGCGGCGGCCAAGGCCAAGGGCGAGGCGCTGATCGCCGGCCTGCGCGACGGCAAGGTCGAACTGGCAGCCAGCCAGGAAGGGCAGAGCTGGAAGGTCCAGGAAGCGGTCACACGCAACCAGGAGGCCATCGACCCGGCCGAGCTGCAGGCGGTGTTCCGCATGAGCAAGCCGCAAGCCAAGGACAAGCCGACCTTCGGTAGCGTCACCTTGAACGACGGCAGCTTTGTGGTCCTGCGCCTGAACGGCGTCAACGAAGGTGCTGCGGCAAGTGACGAAGAGAAGGCGGCCTACCGTCGCTTCCTGGCGTCGCGTGCTGGCCAGCAGGACTTCGCTGCGTACCGCAAGCAGTTGGAAGAGAAGGCGGACATCACCCGTTACTGAGTGATGCTGCTGTAAACGGAAAGGGCCGCTGATGCGGCCCTTTCTGTTTTTGTGTTGGTTGTACGGGGGCGTTCGCCGGCAAGGCCGGCTCCTACAGGGATCGCAACCTCTTCAGGAGCCGGCCTTGCCGGCGAATAGCCAGATCCCGGACAAAAGAAAAGGCCGCATCAGCGGCCTTTTCTCATCCTGCCAACCTTACTCGGTAAGGTCGCCCATGGCAGTAGTGTTGAAGCCACCGTCCACGTACATGATTTCACCGCTCACGCCCGACGCCAGGTCCGAGCAGAGGAACGCGCCGGCGTTGCCGACTTCGTCGATGGTGACGTTGCGGCGCAGCGGGGTCTGCGCTTCGTTGGCGTCCAGCATCTTGCGGAAGTTCTTGATACCCGAGGCTGCCAGGGTACGGATCGGGCCGGCCGAAACGGCGTTCACACGAGTGCCTTCCGGGCCCAGGCTGCGCGCCAGGTAGCGCACGCCGGCTTCCAGGCTGGCCTTGGCCATGCCCATCACGTTGTAGTTGGGCATGGTGCGCTCGGCGCCCAGGTACGACAGGGTCAGCAGGCTGCCATTGCGGCCCTTCATCATGTCGCGACCGGCCTTGGCCAGGGCCACGAAGCTGTAGGCGCTGATGTCGTGGGCAATGCGGAAGCCATCACGGGTGGTGGCCTGGGTGAAGTCGCCGTCGAGCTGGTCGCCCGGCGCGAAGCCTACGGAGTGCACGATGCAGTCCAGGCCGTCCCACTTCTTGCTCAGTTCTTCGAAGACCTTGGCGATTTCTTCATCGCTGGCAACGTCACAGGGGAAGCACAGCTCAGGGCTGGAGCCCCAGCCAGCGGCGAACTCTTCGACGCGGCCCTTGAGCTTTTCGTTCTGGTAGGTGAAGGCAAGTTCTGCACCCTCGCGATGCATGGCGGCAGCGATGCCGGATGCGATGGACAGTTTGCTTGCGACACCGACGATCAGTACGCGCTTACCGGCGAGAAAACCCATGTGTTGTTCCTCTTCAGGTTAATCGACAGCTGTAGGGGCCAAAAAGGCGGCTTCCAGCAGCTGCTGTGTATAGGGATGTTGCGGGGCGCTGAAAATACCCGTAGCCGGACCTTGTTCCACCACCTTGCCCTGCTTGACCACCATCAACTGGTGGCTGAGCGCCTTGACCACCGCCAGGTCATGGCTGATGAACAAGTAGGTCAGGTTGTACTTGGTCTGCAGCGTACGCAGCAGTTCCACCACCTGGCGCTGAACGGTCCGGTCGAGCGCCGAAGTGGGCTCGTCCAGCAGTATCAGCGCCGGTTTCAATACCAGTGCCCGGGCAATGGCAATACGTTGTCGCTGGCCACCGGAGAACTCGTGAGGGTAGCGGTGCCGGGTTTGCGGATCCAGTCCTACTTCCTCTAGCGCCTCCATGATCGCCTGTTCCTGCTCTGCCTCCGTGCCAATACGATGAATGCGCAGGCCCTCTCCGACGATATCGCTCACGCTCATGCGCGGGCTCAGGCTGCCGAAGGGGTCCTGGAACACCACCTGCATCTGGCGGCGCAACGGCCGCACCTGTTGCTGGGTCAGGCCGTCCAGCGCCTGGCCTTCAAAGCGTATCGCGCCCTGGCTGCCGATCAACCGCAGGATCGCCAGGCCCAGGGTAGACTTGCCGGAACCACTCTCGCCCACGATGCCCAGGGTCTGGCCCTGGGGCAGGCTGAAGTTGATGCCGTCCACCGCCTTGACGTGGTCCACGGTCTTGCGCAGCAGGCCCTTCTTGATCGGGAACCACACGCGCAGGTCCTCGACCTCGAGCAGCGGCGGGCCCACCGGGTTGTCGGCAGGCTTGCCGCTGGGCTCGGCACCGAGCAGCATTTGCGTATACGGATGCTGCGGGGCACGGAACAATTCGTCACACGACGCCTGTTCGACGATGCAACCGCGCTGCATGACACATACGCGGTGGGCAATTCTTTTCACCAGGTTCAAATCGTGACTGATCAGTAGCAGCGCCATGCCCAGGCGCGCCTGCAGGTCCTTGAGCAATTCGAGGATTTTCAGCTGCACGGTGACGTCCAGCGCGGTGGTCGGTTCGTCGGCGATCAGCAGCTCCGGCTCGTTGGCCAGGGCCATGGCGATCATCACCCGCTGGCGTTGACCGCCCGACAGCTCGTGGGGCAGGGCCTTGAGGCGCTTGACCGGGTCGGGAATGCCCACCAGTTCCAGCAGCTCCAGGGTGCGCTCGGTGGCCGCCTTGCCGCGCAGGCCCTTGTGCAGCATGAGAATCTCGTTGATCTGTTTCTCGATGTTGTGCAGCGGGTTGAGCGAGGTCATCGGCTCCTGGAAGATCATCGCGATGCGGTTGCCGCGAATGCGCCGCATCTGTTTTTCTTCCAGCTTGAGCAGGTCCTGGCCTTCGTAGGTGATGCTGCCGCTGGGGTGGCGGGCCAGCGGGTAGGGCAGCAGGCGCAGGATGGAGTGCGCGGTCACCGACTTGCCCGAGCCGCTTTCGCCCACCAGTGCCAATGTCTCGCCACGACGGATGTCGAAGCTGATGCCTTCGACCACGCGTTGCTGCTGCGCCCCGGTGACGAACTCCACCGACAGGTCGCGCACTTCGATCAAGGTGTCGTTGCTCATCTCATTTCCTCGGGTCGAAGGCATCGCGGGCGGACTCGCCGATGAACACCAGCAGGCTGAGCATCAGTGCCAGTACCGCGAAGGCGCTCATGCCCAGCCACGGCGCCTGCAGGTTGGACTTGCCCTGGGCCACCAGCTCACCCAGCGACGGCGCGCCCGGTGGCAGGCCGAAGCCGAGAAAGTCCAGCGCCGTGAGGGTGCCGATGGCGCCGGTCAGGATGAACGGCAAAAAGGTCATGGTCGAGACCATCGCGTTGGGCAGGATGTGCCGGTACATGATCGCGCCGTTCTGCATGCCCAGCGCCCGCGCCGCGCGCACGTATTCCAGGTTGCGCCCGCGCAGGAACTCGGCGCGCACCACGTCCACCAGGCTCATCCACGAGAACAGCAGCATGATGCCCAGCAGCCACCAGAAGTTGGGCTGCACGAAACTGGCCAGGATGATCAGCAGGTACAGCACCGGCAATCCCGACCAGATCTCCAGAAAGCGCTGCCCGGCCAGGTCGACCCAGCCGCCATAGAAGCCCTGCAGGGCGCCTGCGATCACCCCGATGATGGAGCTGAACACCGTCAGCGTCAGGGCGAACAGCACCGAGATGCGAAAGCCGTAGATCACCCGCGCCAGCACGTCGCGGCCCTGGTCGTCGGTGCCCAGCAGGTTCTGCGCCGAGGGCGGGGCCGGGGCGGGCACCTTCAGGTCGTAGTTGATGCTCTGGTAGCTGAACGGGATCGGTGCCCACAGCACCCAGCTGTCCTTGGCTGCCAGCAACTCGCGGATGTACGGGCTCTTGTAGTTGGCCTCCAGCGGGAACTCGCCGCCGAAGGTGGTCTCGGGGTAGCGCTTGAGGGCGGGGAAGTACCATTCGCCGTCGTAACGCACCGCCAGCGGCTTGTCGTTGGCGATCAGCTCGGCGCCCAGGCTCAGCCCGAACAGGATCAGGAACAGCCACAGCGACCACCAGCCTCGGCGGTTGGCCTTGAAGCGTTCGAAGCGGCGGCGGTTGAGAGGGGATAGGGTCATCTCAGTGCTCCCGGCTGTCGAAGTCGATACGCGGATCGACCAGGGTGTAGGTCAGGTCACCGATCAGCTTCACCACCAGGCCCAGCAGGGTGAAGATGAACAGCGTGCCGAACACCACCGGGTAGTCGCGGTTGATGGCCGCCTCGAAGCTCATCAGGCCCAGGCCGTCGAGGGAGAAGATCACCTCCACCAGCAGCGAGCCGGTGAAGAAGATGCCGATGAATGCCGAGGGGAAGCCCGCGATCACCAGCAGCATCGCGTTGCGAAACACGTGCCCGTAGAGCACCCGGTTGGGGCTCAGGCCCTTGGCCTTGGCGGTGATCACATACTGCTTGTTGATCTCGTCGAGGAAGCTGTTCTTGGTCAGCAGGGTCATGGTGGCGAAGTTGCCGATCACCAGCGCGGTCACCGGCAGGGTCAGGTGCCAGAAGTAATCGAGGATCTTGCCCGTGGTGCTCAGTTCATCGAAGTTGTTCGAGGTGAGCCCGCGCAAGGGGAACCAGTCCAGGTAGCTGCCGCCGGCAAACAGCACGATCAGCAGGATGGCGAACAGGAATGCCGGGATCGCATAGCCGACGATGATGGCCGAGCTGGTCCACACGTCGAAGTGGCTGCCGTGCCGCGTGGCCTTGGCGATGCCCAGGGGGATCGACACCAGATACATGATCAGCGTGCTCCACAGCCCCAGCGAGATCGACACCGGCATCTTCTCGGCAATCAGGTCGATGACCTTGGCGTCGCGGAAGAAGCTGTCGCCGAAATCCAGCCGGGCGTAGTTCTTGATCATGATCCACAGGCGTTCCGGCGCCGGCTTGTCGAAGCCGTACATGCGCTCGATTTCCTTGACCAGGGCAGGGTCCAGGCCCTGGGCGCCACGGTAGTTGGAGCCGGCCACGGATACTTCCGAACCGCCACCGGCGATGCGGCTGGTGGCGCCGTCGAAGCCCTCGAGCTTGGCGATCATCTGTTCCACCGGGCCGCCGGGCGCGGCCTGGATGATCACGAAGTTGATGATCAGGATACCCAGCAGGGTGGGGATGATCAGCAACAGGCGGCGAAAGATATAGGCCAGCATGTCAAGGTGCCTCGCCCGCTGGGGCAGCATCGGCTGGGGCGGCATCTGCGGCCCCCGGCACCACCGGTTTCACGTCCGGCTTGATCCACCAGGTGTTGATGCCGATGTCGTACTTGGGCGGCGTGGCCGGGTGGCCGATATGGTTCCAGTACGCCACGCGCCAGGTCTTGATGTGCCAGTTGGGTACCACGTAGTAGCCCCATTGCAGCACGCGGTCCAGGGCACGGGTGTGTTCGATCAGGCTCTGGCGCGAGTCGGCATTGATCAGGCCGTCCACCAGGGTGTCCACGGCCGGGTCCTTGAGGCCCATGAAGTTGCGGCTGCCGGGCTTGTCGGCGCTCGCGCTCTGCCAGAACTCGCGTTGCTCGTTGCCCGGCGAGTTGGATTGCGGGAAGCCGCCCACGATCATGTCGAAGTCGCGCGAGCGCAGGCGGTTGATGTACTCCGATACGTCCACCCGGCGAATGTTCAGCTCGATGCCCAGGTCGGCCAGGTTGCGCTTGTAGGGCAGCAGGATGCGCTCGAACTCGGTCTGGGCGAGCAGAAACTCGATCACCACCGGCTTGCCCTGGGCATCCACCATCTTGTCGTCCTGGATGCGCCAGCCGGCTTCCTGCAGCAGCTTGTAGGCCTGGCGTTGCTGCTCGCGGATCATGCCGCTGCCATCGGTGACCGGGTTCTTGAACGCTTCGGTGAACACCTTGTCGGGGATCTGCCCGCGCAGCGGTTCCAGCAGTTTCAGTTCGGCCGCATCCGGCAGGCCGCTGGCCGCCATGTCGGAATTTTCGAAGTAGCTGGTGGTGCGGGTGTAGGCGCCATTGAACAGCTGCTTGTTGGTCCACTCGAAGTCCAGCAGCAGGCTCAGTGCCTCACGCACGCGCACGTCCTGGAAGATCGGGCGGCGCAGGTTGAACACGAAGCCCTGCATGCCGGTCGGGTTGCCGTTGGCGATCTCTTCGCGGATCAGGCGGTTCTGGCGAACTGCCGGGATGTTGTAGGCGGTGGCCCAGTTCTTGGCGCTGACCTCCAGCCAGTAGTCGAACTGGCCGGCCTTGAGCGCCTCGAGCGCCACGGTATTGTCGCGGTAGTAGTCGACGCGAATGGTGTCGAAATTGTAGAAGCCGCGGTTGATCGGCAGGTCCTTGCCCCAGTAGTCGGGGTCGCGCACGTAGCGGACCGAGCGCCCGGCCTTGACCTCGGCGACCTTGTACGGCCCGCTGCCCAGGGGGATCTCCAGGTTGCCTTTGGTGAAGTCGCGGGTGGCCCACCAGTGCTTGGGCAGCACCGGCAACTGGCCGAGGATCAGCGGCAGTTCACGGTTGCCCTTGTGCTTGAACTTGAACAGCACACGCAGCGGGTCTTCGGCGATCACTTCGTCGACGTCGGCATAGTAGGCGCGGTAAAGCGGTGCGCCGCTGGTGACCAGGGTGTTGAAGGTGAACACGACGTCTTCGGCACGAACCGGATGGCCATCCTGAAAGCGCGCCTCGGGGCGCAGGTAGAAGCGCACCCAGCTGTTGTCGGGGGCTTTTTCGATCTGCCTGGCCAGCAGCCCGTATTCGGTGAATGGCTCATCAAGGCTATTGCGCGCCAGGGTGTCGTATACCAGATCGATGTTGTCGGCCGGCACGCCCTTGTTGATGAAGGGGTTGAGGCTGTCGAAGCTGCCGGAGCCGTTGACGCGAAAGGTGCCGCCCTTGGGCGCGTCGGGGTTCACATAGTCGAAATGCTTGAAGTTGGCCGGGTACTTGGGCGCTTCGTCGTAGAGGGTCACTGCATGTTGCGGGGCGGCCAGGGCCTGAAGGCTCAGGCTGGCCAGCAGCAGGCCGCCTGCGATCAGGCGCAGGCACGGCAATGGCATCATTGGGCGTTCTCCGTGGGCTTGAGCCACCAGCTGTTCAGCCCCAGGGTGTAGGGCGGCGTGGCGACAAAGGCAAACCGGTTGCGGTAGGCCAGGCGGTGATAGTCGAGATACCAGTTGGGAACCATGTAGTGCTGCCATAGCAGCACTCGATCGAGGGCGCGCGCCGCAGCCACCTGGTCGTCGCGGCTCTGTGCATTGAGCAGGGACTCTAGCAGGTGGTCGACCACCGGGCTCTTCACGCCCGCGTAATTCTTGCTGCCTTTGGTGGCGGCCTGGCTGGAATGAAAATACAGCCACTGCTCAAGGCCCGGGCTCAGGGTCTGGTTCAGGGTCATCAGAATCATGTCGAAATCAAATTGGTCCAGCCGTTGTTTGTACTGGGCCCGGTCTACCGTGCGCAAGCGCGCGTCGATACCGATGCTGGCAAGATTTTCGACATAAGGTTGCAGGATCCGCTCCAGGTTCGGGTTCACCAGCAGAATTTCCAGCTTCAGCGGTTGCCCGTTGCTGTTGAGCAGGCGCTGGCCGCTGAGCTTCCAGCCTGCCTGGCCGAGCAGGTTGAGGGCCTGGCGCAGGGTATCGCGGTCGATACCGCGCCCGTTGGTCTTGCCCACACTGTAGGGCTGGGTGAACAGGGCGGCAGGCAGTTGGTCGCGGTACGGCGCCAGCAGCAGCCACTCCTTGCCCACCGGCAGGCCGGTGGCGCTGAACTCGCTGTTGGGGTAGTAACTGCTGGCGCGCTTGTAGGCGCTGCTGAACAGGGTGCGGTTGGTCCATTCGAAGTCCAGCATCAGGCCCAGCGCCTGGCGCACGCGGTCGTCGCTGAAGGCGGCGCGCCGGCTGTTCATGAACAACCCCTGGGTCTGGGTCGGGATCTGGTGGGCGATCTGCGCCTGGATCACCTGGCCACGACGCACAGCGGGGAAGTTGTAGCCGGTGGCCCAGTTCTTGGCCTGGTGCTCGATGTAGACATCGAATTCACCCGCCTTGAATGCCTCGAAGGCCACATCGCTGTCGCGGTAGAACTCGAACTCGACGCGGTCGAAGTTGTACTTGCCGCGGTTGACTGCCAGGTCCTTGCCCCAGTAGTCCTTGACCCGCTCGAACACCAGGCTTCGACCTGGCTGTACCTGGGTGATGCGGTACGGGCCGCTGCCCAGTGGCGGTTCAAAGGTAGTGGCCTTGAAGTCGCGGCCTTTCCAGTAATGCTGGGGCAGCACCGGCATTTCGCCCAGGCGCAAGATCAGCAGCGGGTTGCCGGCACGCTTGAACACGAAGCGGATGCGCTTGGGGTTGAGGATGTCGACCCGCTGCACTTCCTGCAGGTTGGTGCGGTAGAGCGGGTGGCCTTCCTTGAGCAGGGTGCGGTAGGAGAACGCCACGTCGGCGGCGGTGATCGGCCGGCCATCGTGAAAGCGTGCCTCGGGACGCAGGTTGAACACCACCCAGCTGCGGTCTTCGCTGTACTCCACCGAACGGGCGATCAGCCCGTAGCTGGAGGTGGCTTCATCGCCGGACGGGTCGCGCTGGCCGGTGCCCACCATCAGGGTCTCGTTCAGCTCGTTCACCCCGTACTGCAGGAAGTTGGGCGTGGTGACCGGGCTTGAGCCCTTGAAGGTATAGGGGTTGAGGGAATCGAACGTGCCGAATGCCATGGCGCGCAAGGTGCCGCCTTTGGGCGCTTGCGGGTTTACCCAATCGAAATGGGTGAATTTGGCTGGGTACTTGAGCGTGCCGAACTGGGCGTAACCGTGACTTTCGCTGATGGTCGCGCCCGCGGGAAAGCTCAAGGCCAGGCTGAATGACAGCAACAGGAGGGGACGTATCAAGTCGGCGATCCGATCCGGGCTTGGGCTTTATTGCGGCTACAGTAACAGCTTGTATCGGCAGGAAAAAGAGCAGCCCCGGAGATCGCCGGGGCCGCGGCCAGGCGGGCCTGGCCCGGGTCTCAGTGCGGCAGGTAGACGGTGAGGGTCTGGCCGGGCTTGAGGGCGTGGCCGCTGCGCGGATTCCAGCGCTTGAGGTGCTGCATTTCAACGTTGAAACGCTTGGCCACCATGTACAGCGAATCGCCTTTGCGCACCTTGTACTGGGTAGGCTTCTTCTGGTTGCCGGCCGCGCTGGCAGGCTGCGCACCTTGCATCACCAGGGTCTGGCCGACCTTGAGGTTGTTGCCGCGCAGCTTGTTCCAGCGCTGCAGGTCCTTGACGCTGACCTTGTTGGCCCGGGCGATGCTGCCCAGATTGTCGCCACGCTTGACCCGGTAGCGGCTGTTGCGCACCGGCGTCGAGGCTTCGGCCAGGGCTGCCTCGAATACCGCCTTTTTCGGCTGCAGGCTGAGCAGCTCTTCGGGCTTCATGTTCGACAGGCTGGTGGTCAGCAGTTGCGCCTTGGCGGTGGGTACCAGCAACTGCTGCGGGCCGTCCACGGTCATGCGTTTCTTGAAGGCCGGGTTGAGCTGGAACAGTTCGTCTTCGTCGATCTCGGCCAGTGCGGCGACCCGCGACAGGTCGAGCCGGTCCTTGATCGCCACGGCTTCGAAGTAGGGTTCGTTGGCAATCGGGTTGAGGTTCACGCCATACGCCTGCGGTGTCAGTACCACCTGCGACAGGGCCAGCAGCTTTGGCACGTAGTCACGGGTTTCCTTGGGCAGCGGCAGGTTCCAGTAGTCGGTTGGCAGGCCGAGCTTCTCGTTGCGCTCGATGGCGCGGCTGACCGTGCCTTCACCGGCGTTGTAGGCCGCCAGGGCCAGCAGCCAGTCGCCGTTGAACATGTCGTGCAGGCGTGTCAGGTAGTCCAGCGCCGCGTTGGTCGAGGCGGTGATGTCGCGACGGCCATCGTAGAAGCGCGTCTGGCGCAGGTTGAAGTAGCGCCCGGTGGACGGGATGAACTGCCACAGGCCCACCGCGTGGGCGCGGGAATAGGCCATCGGGTTGTAGGCACTTTCGATTGCCGGCAGCAGGGCCAGCTCCAGCGGCATGTCGCGCTCTTCAAGACGCTCGACGATGTAGTGGATGTACAGGCTGCCGCGGTCGCCGGCGCCTTCCAGGAACGAAGGGTTGCTGGCGAACCACAGGCGCTGCTGCTCGATGCGCGGGTTCACCGCAATGCCGTCCTGCAACTGGAAGCCCTGGCGCATGCGTTCCCAGACGTCCTGGGCCACGGCTGGCTCGACCGGCTTCTTGTCATGCACGAAGATCGGTTTCTGCTTGATCCGCGCCTGGAAGTTGTGCGCGCGAACGCTATCGGATTCATCGACCTGGCGCGTGCTCTGGCAGCCCACGAGGGTGGCGGCCAGGGCCAGCGCACTGGCTTGGGCCAGGCGCGTCAGGGCAACGGAATTGAAGGTTCTGCGGCTAGGGGACGACATTGGCTGGGGGAAAGTTCCGGGCAAAAATGTCGGGCGATTCTAGAAAGGCACCCCCCATCGGTCAACCTTTGAGAATTTTCCGACCTTCACAGCGCTTGTTTAGAACGTGTCTTTCCAGGCCCGCAACCCTGCAAAAACAGCACTGGGCGTAGGGTTTATGCGGCCCACCCGTTCGTCTATTTTTTGTTTAACGGATGTTTCTGCTACCCGCAAAAACGGGTTGGTCAGCTTCTCCAGCGCGATGGTGGAGGGCAAAGTGATGCGATCTTGCGCGCGCAGTGCGGTAACGTCTTCGAAGCGTTGGATAACGTGCGGGTTCTGCGGCTCGACCGCACAGGCAAAGCGCAGGTTGCTCAGGGTGTATTCGTGGGCGCAATACACCTGGGTGGCCGCCGGCAGCGCTGCCAGGCGCTCCAGCGAGTGGTGCATCTGCTCCGGCGTGCCCTCGAACAGGCGCCCGCAGCCGGCGGCGAACAGCGTGTCGCCACAGAACAGCATCGGCAACTGCGGCTGGGCACAGTAATAGGCGATGTGCCCCAGGGTGTGGCCGGGTACGGCGAACACCTGGAACTCAAGCCCCAGTACCTCGAGGCGGTCATTGTCGTTCAGGGCCTGGTCGCGGGCGGGTATGCGTTCGTTGGCCGGGCCGCTGACGCGGGCGCCGGTGTGCGCCTTGAGCTGCTCAACGCCGCCCACATGGTCGTGGTGGTGATGGGTGATCAGAATGTCGGTCAGTTGCCAGTCGGCATGCGCCTGCAGCCAGGCCAGCACGGGGGCGGCATCGCCCGGGTCGACCACCGCACAGCGCTGGTTCACGGCATCTTGTAACAACCAGATGTAGTTATCACTGAAAGCGGGCAGGGCCTGTATCTGTATCATCGTGCGATTCGCCAAACGGTGGACATGGGTGCATCTTAGTAGCTATGTGCGTTGTCGAGAACCTTCCAAGGGAGACAGCAATGACCGATCAAGCCTTTGCCCAGGCCGACCCGCAGTGGCTCGAGCTGATCAGCCAGGCGCGCGAGTGGTTCGCCGGCCCGCTGGGCCAGCAGCTGCTCGCCGGGGAGCAGCGCCTGCTCGAAGAGGAGCTGGGGCGCTTCTTCGGTGGCTACCTGGTGCATTACGGCCCTTGCGCCGAGGCACCGCCCAATGCCCCGCAGGTGCAACGCAACGTGCGCCTGGGGGCGCCGCTGCCGGGCGTCGAGATCGTGTGCGAAGAACAGGCCTGGCCCCTGAGCGAGCACGCCGCCGACGTGGTGGTGCTGCAGCACGGGCTGGACTTCAGCCTCTCGCCCCACGGCCTGCTGCGCGAGGCGGCCAGCAGCGTGCGCCCTGGCGGGCACCTGCTGATCGTCGGGATCAACCCCTGGAGCACCTGGGGCCTGCGCCGGGTGTTTGCCCATGATGCGTTGCGCAAAGCGCGCTGCATCTCGCCGTCGCGGGTGGGCGACTGGCTCAACCTGCTGGGCTTCGCGCTGGAGAAACGCCGCTTCGGGTGCTATCGTCCGCCGCTTGCCTCGCCGGCCTGGCAGGCACGGTTGTCTGGCTGGGAGCGTGCTGCCGGGCGCTGGCAGATATCCGGTGGCGGTGTGTACGTGCTGGTGGCGCGCAAGATGGTGGTGGGCCTGCGCCCGCTGCGCCAGGTGCGCCGCGAGCCGATGGGCAAGCTGCTGCCGTTGCCGATGGCCAAGGTCAACCGGCGCACGCCTCACCCCGAGGGCCGCACCTTCAATGATGAGTAAAGGCTGTACATGAGCGAAAGCGTCGAAAGCGTCGAGATCTACACCGATGGTGCCTGCAAGGGCAATCCTGGCCTGGGCGGCTGGGGCGCGCTGCTGGTCTGCAAGGGCGTCGAAAAGGAGCTGTGGGGCGGCGAGCGCGAAACCACCAACAACCGCATGGAACTGATGGCCGCCATCAAGGGCCTCGAGGCGCTCAAGCGCCAGTGTGATGTACTGCTGGTGACCGACTCGCAGTACGTGATGAAAGGCATCACCGAGTGGATGGTCAACTGGAAGAAGCGTGGCTGGAAGACCGCCGCCAAGGAGCCGGTCAAGAACGCCGACCTGTGGCAGCAGCTCGACGAACAGGTCAACCGCCACAACGTGAAATGGCAGTGGGTGCGCGGGCACGTCGGCCACGCCGGCAACGAGCGTGCCGACCAGTTGGCCAACCGTGGCGTCGACGATCTGCGCAAGCAACGCTGAACCCTCCCTTTAGCGAATTCGCCACATCCTGCCCCGGGTGAGGTAAAATTCGCCGCTTTCAATATTCAGGCAGTACGCGGCAGGAGATGACCGACGTGGAGATGCAGAACAACAGGTCGGTAGTGCTCGACACCGAAACCACCGGTATGCCGGTGGCCGATGGTCACCGCATCATCGAAATCGGCTGTATCGAGCTGGTCGGCCGGCGCATGACCGGACGCAATTTCCACGTGTACCTGCAGCCCGACCGCGAAAGCGACGAGGGCGCGATCGGGGTGCACGGCATCACCGACGAATTCCTGGTGGGCAAGCCGCGTTTCGCCGAAATCGCCGACGAGTTCTTCGAGTACATCAAGGGCGCGCGGCTGATCATCCACAACGCGGCGTTCGACGTTGGTTTCATCAACAACGAATTCGCCATGCTCGGCCAGCACGATCGCGCCGATATCGCACAGCACTGCGAGGTGCTCGACACCCTGCTGATGGCCCGCGAGCGTCACCCCGGCCAGCGCAACAGCCTCGATGCCTTGTGCAAACGCTATGGCGTAGACAACTCCGGCCGCGAACTGCACGGCGCGTTGCTCGACTCCGAGTTGCTGGCGGACGTGTTCCTGGCCATGACCGGCGGCCAGACCAGCCTGTCACTGGCCGGCAGCGACAGCGAGGGCGAAGGCCAGTCCAGCCAGGGCAGCGAGATCCGTCGGCTGGTGGGGCGTCAGCCGGGGCGCATCATCCCGGCCACCGAGGCAGAGCTGCAAGCGCACATGGCGCGCCTTGAAGCAGTGGCAAAATCCACCGGTGGCCCGGCCTTGTGGCAGCAACTGCTCGAGGCCCGCTGAAGCAAATCCCGCCGCGTACCTGGCGCCGACCTTCTACCCTGAAATGAACGGCCTCACGGCCTGTCGCTCAGAAGGTGCCGGCGCCCATGTACAAGGACCTCAAGTTTCCGATACTCATCGTGCACCGCGATATCAAGGCCGACAGTGTGGCCGGTGATCGCGTGCGCGGCATTGCCCAGGAACTGGCCCAGGACGGCTTTACCATTCTGCCGGCGGTGGACTACGCCGAGGGCCGCCTGGTAGCGGCCACCCACCACGGCCTGGCCTGCATGCTGATTGCGGCCGAAGGCGCGGGGGAAAACACCCACCTGCTGCAGAACATGGTCGAGCTGATCCGCCTGGCGCGGGTGCGCGCACCGCACTTGCCGATCTTCGCACTGGGCGAGCAGGTGACCCTGGAGAACGCGCCAGCCGACGCCATGAGCGAACTGAACCAGTTGCGCGGCATCCTTTACCTGTTCGAAGACACCGTGCCGTTTCTGGCCCGGCAAGTGGCGCGGGCGGCGCACAACTACCTGGACGGCCTGCTGCCGCCGTTCTTCAAGGCCCTGGTGCAGCACATCGCGCAATCGAACTACTCCTGGCACACGCCGGGCCATGGCGGTGGCGTGGCGTATCGCAAGAGCCCGGTGGGCCAGGCGTTTCACCAGTTCTTCGGCGAGAACACCCTGCGTTCGGACCTGTCGGTGTCGGTGCCGGAGCTGGGTTCGCTGCTCGACCATACCGGCCCCCTGGCGGCGGCCGAAGCGCGTGCGGCGCGCAACTTCGGCGCCGACCACACCTTCTTCGTGATCAACGGCACCTCCACCGCCAACAAGATCGTCTGGCACTCGATGGTCGGGCGTGACGACCTGGTGCTGGTGGATCGCAACTGTCACAAGTCGGTGCTGCACGCAATCATCATGACCGGCGCAATCCCCCTGTACCTGTGTCCGGAGCGCAACGAACTGGGCATCATCGGCCCCATCCCGCTGAGCGAGTTCAGCCGCGAGGCGATCCAGGCCAAGATCGAGGCCAACCCGCTGGCCGCAGGGCGCGAGCCGCGGGTGAAGATGGCGGTGGTGACCAACTCCACCTATGACGGGCTGTGCTACAACGCCGAGATGATCAAGCAGGTGCTGGGCAACAGTGTCGAGGTGCTGCATTTCGACGAGGCCTGGTACGCCTACGCGGCGTTTCACGAATTCTTTGCCGGGCGTTACGCCATGGGTACTTCGCGCAGTGCCGACAGCCCGTTGGTGTTCAGCACCCATTCCACCCACAAGCTGCTGGCCGCGTTCAGCCAGGCCTCGATGATCCACGTGCAGGACGGCGGTGCACGCCAGCTCGACCGTGATCGATTCAACGAGGCGTTCATGATGCATATCTCCACCTCGCCGCAGTACAGCATCCTGGCCTCGCTGGACGTGTCGTCGGCGATGATGGAAGGCCCGGCTGGGCGCTCGCTGCTGCAGGAAATGTTCGACGAGGCGCTGAGCTTTCGGCGTGCGCTGGCCAACCTGCGCGAGCACCTGGCCGACGACGACTGGTGGTTCAGTATCTGGCAACCGCCGCAGGTGGGTGGCATTCACCGCGTGGCGACCGAGGACTGGCTGCTGCAACCCCAGGCCGAATGGCACGGTTTTGGCGATTTGAGCGAAGACTACGTGCTGCTCGACCCGATCAAGGTCACGCTGGTGATGCCGGGGCTGGATGCGGGCGGCAGCCTGGGTGAGCATGGTATTCCTGCGGCAGTGGTCAGCAAGTTCCTGTGGGAGCGCGGGCTGGTGGTGGAGAAGACCGGCCTGTATTCGTTTCTGGTGCTGTTCTCGATGGGGATCACCAAGGGCAAGTGGAGCACCTTGCTCACCGAACTGCTGGAGTTCAAGCGCAACTACGACGCCAATACCGCGCTGCTGCAGAGCCTGCCGTGCGTGGCGCAACTGGACCCGTTGCGCTACCACGGCATGGGCCTGCGCGACCTGTGCGAGCAGTTGCACGAATGCTACCGCGCCAACGCCACGGCCAAGCAGCTCAAGCGCTTGTACACGCGTTTGCCCGAGGTGGTGATGAAGCCGGGGGATGCGTATGACAAGCTGGTGCGCGGCGAGGTCGAGGCGGTGCCGATCGAGCGCCTGATCGGGCGGGTGGCGGCGGTGATGCTGGTGCCGTACCCGCCGGGGATTCCGTTGATCATGCCCGGGGAGCGCTTTACCGAGTCGACGCGCTCGATCATCGACTACCTGGGCTTTGCACGGGCGTTCGACCGTGGGTTCCCCGGGTTTGTGGCCGATGTGCACGGGCTGCAGCATGAGGTGGGGGACGTGTATACGGTGGATTGCATCCGCGAATGAGGGATGGTTTGTGCTGGCCGCTTCGCCGGCCTTGCCGGCGAAGCCTTCACCGCAACTGTTGCGTACTCACCACGTGCCCGAAATGATGCCGCCACAGGCTCACCCCCAACTGCCCCGAGCGATCCAGCGACGACCCTACCGTGAGGTCGCTGATCAGGGTCGGCTGCAGCCCCGCATCAAACAGCGCGAACCCCGCCGCCAGCACGCAGGTGTCGGTCTGTATGCCGCACACCAGCACGCGCTCGGGGTTCAATTGCCTGAGGTAATCCAGCATCTCGGCCGTCGGGGCGTAGCCATGCTTGATGAAGATACGATCTGCCGCCACCAGGCTCTGGTCGTGCGCCGCCGGTTGCCAGCCCAGCTGACGTTGAAACGGGGTCACCGATTCATCATGGCGCTCCACGCTCGCCACCGACGGCATGCGGCCGATCAGTGATGCTATGCCGTCTACCAGCCATTGCGGCGGGTTGAACGAGGGTTGTACGTCGATAATCAGCAGTACCTGGCGCATGGAATGCCCTATGGAAGTTCGAGGCCGGGCGATTGTAACCCCCGGCCTTGCACAGATGCTAAAATCCGCCGCTTGAAACCTGGAGATAGACGCGTGCGCAAAGTGGCGGTGGTAATGGCAGTGCTGGCCCTGGCCGGCTGTGACAACGATGCCGAACGGGTACACAAGCAGGTTGCCGAGCATCTGGATAACCCGAAGACGGCCAAGTTCGCCAACGTGCGATTCAACAAGCAGGGCGATATCTGCGGCCAGTTCCGTGGCAAGGACGCGGCCGGTGTGTTCCAGCCTTACCGCAGCTACGTGGCCATCAAGCAGGGCGACGACTACCAGATCATCATCGACGAAACCGGCGGCGACCTGCGCATCCGCGAAATCTGCGGTGGTGCCGACCTGCAGCGCCGTGCCGATGCCCTGGCCGACCAGCGCGCGCCCGAAGGCTGGGACGTCGAGATCATCCAGGGCCCGAACATGGGCGCCCTCAGCGACATGACCGCGCGCCTGATCGAAAAACAGATTCCATCCTCGGTGGTGTACCGCGACGGCAAGCCGGTGGTACTGCTGGGCCCTTACCCGACAAAAGAGGAGGCCCTGGCCAGCAAGAACGATGTGATGGCGCGCCTGGGTACCGATTCGGTGGTCATCCAGCACGGCGCCGAGCGCTAGCCAGCACGCGGCGGCGCCTCTTACACTCACGGCTTGTCTTCAAGGATGAGCCGTCATGAGTGATTCGCCCTTCGCCATTACCCTTCAACGTTGTACCGAACAGCACGTCGAGGGGCTCACGGCCCTGTACAACCACCCACAGGTGGCGCGGCAGGTGCTGCAGATGCCGTATCAGAGCGCCGACCTGTGGCGCAAACGCATCGCCACCGACAACGAACGAATGGTGTTTCTGGTGGCCTTACATCAAGGCGAGGTGATCGGCAGCTGTACGCTCGAGCAGTTCATACGTGTACGTCGCGGTCATTGCGGCGGCATCGGCATGGGCGTCGCCCCGGCCTGGCAAGGGCAGGGGGTGGGCACACGGCTGTTGTCGGCGGTGCTCGAGGTGGCGGACAACTGGATGGGCCTGCAGCGCGTCGAACTCACTGTTTACGCCGATAACCAGCCGGCACTGGCGCTGTACCGGCGCCACGGCTTCGAGGTGGAAGGGCATTTGCGCGACTATGCTTTACGTGACGGTGTGTTCACCGATGCCTGCAGCATGGCGCGCCTGCGACGGCGCGAGGGTTAGAGGAGGGGGCTTATGTCCACACTGGAGCGAGCCATTGCGGTTGCCGCCAGGGCCCATGAAGGGCAGCAGGACAAGGGCGGCACTGCGTATATCCTGCACCCGTTGCGGGTGATGCTGAGGGTGCAGACCACCGAACAGCGCATCGTCGCGGTGCTGCACGACGTGCTTGAAGATACCAGCATGAGCTTGTCGGACCTGGCCCGCGAAGGCTTCGCCCTGAAGATACTGGCGGCGGTGCAGGCGCTGAGCCGGCGCGATGACGAAAGCTACGAGGCCTTCGTCGCACGGCTGGGCAGCGACCCGCTGGCACGGGTGGTAAAGCTTGCCGACCTTGCCGACAACAGCGACCTTTCGCGCATCGCCATGCCCGGCCCCGAAGACATCGCGCGCCTGCAGCGCTATCAACAGGCCAGCGCCTACCTGCAGGCGCTGGCCTGAACGCTGGCGCTTTCGATCACCCGTGCCAGGCGCTGCATCGCCGCATCGATGGCTTCGCCACTGAACCCACCCAGGCCGAGCACCAGCCCGGGCCTGCCGTGCGGCCCCGCATACATGGGGGATACCGCGCGCACCACCACCCCGGCCTCTGCGGCCTGGTCCGCTACCTGCCTGTCGTCGATACCGGCTGCCAGCCACAGCACCAGGTGCATGCCCTGGTCGGTCGGTTGCAACCAGGCCAGCTCAGGCTCCAGCCAGCGCGCCACCGCTTCGTTCACCTGGCGGTGGATGGTGGCGTACACACCGCGGATGCGGCGGATGTGCCGGTCCAGATGGCCTTCGTTGATGAAGGCCGCCAGTACCTGCTGGTCGGCGTTGGCCGGATGACGGTCCATCAGCACGCGGGCACCGCAGAAGGCGTCCACCAGGTCCGGCGGCACGATCGCATAGCCCAGGCGCAGTGACGGGAACAGGATCTTGCTGAAGGTGCCCAGGTAGATCACCCGTTCAGGGTCCAGCCCCTGCAACGAGGGGAACGGGTGCCCTGCATAGCGCAACTCGCCGTCGTAGTCGTCCTCGATCACCCATGCATTGTGGGTTCTGGCCCAGCTCAGCAGTGCCTCGCGCCGGGTCATGCTCATCGGCATGCCCAGCGGGTACTGGTGCGAAGAGGTGACGAAGGCGGCGCGGGCGTGGGGGCAGGTAGCGACGGCGTGTTCCACGTCCATGCCCTCGGCGTCCACCGGTACGCGCACCATCTGCCCGCTGTGCCCGGCGCTTTCGAGAATGGCGGTGATACCGCGGTAGGCCGGGTCTTCGACCCAGGCGAAATCGCCGATGTCCAGCAGCACCTGGCAGGCCAGGTACAGGCCCTGCTGGGTGCCGGAGGTGATGATCACCTGGCTGGCCTCGCAGCGTACCGAGCGGGATTTGCGCACATAGTCCACCACCGCCTCGCGCAGCTCGATTTCCCCCAGCGGGTCGCCATAGCCGGCAGGGGCACCCGGGCCGCGGGCGCGCACCCGGTTGCCAAGGCGCCGCCAGATATCATCCGGCGCGGCCTTGCCCAGCGGTACCGAGACGGCGAACGGTACCTGGGGTACCTCGCCGAAGCGGCGGGCAAGTTGTGCAAAGCGTTCGATGCGTGCCGAGCTGGCGGCGGGCCGCGCCACACCTGTCGTGTGCGCGGCAGGTGGCTCTTCAAGGCTGTGCGCGACCCGCGTGCCGGCACGGCCGCGGGACTCCAGAAACCCCTCGGCCGTCAGTTGCTCGAACGCCTCGATGGCCGTGCCCCGCGCGATCATCAGCGATCTGGCCAGCATGCGGGTCGAGGGCAGCGCCTCGCCGGGCTTGAGGTCGCCGCGCCGGATCGCCGCACGCAGCGCCTGGGCCAGTTGGCGCCCCAGTTGGCCGCTGCTGCGGTCCAGCGTGCCCAGCGAAGGAATATCCACCACGTTGGCTTTGCGCGCCATGTTTTCTGGTCCAGTCATTTTGTTCGATAGTGGATCTATACCATGGGCCAGTTGCGCCACACAATTTGCCATCGCCCTGTGCCTGATGGATGCAAACCATGTACGTACCGCAGTCTTTCAACGAGTCGCGCCCCGAGGTGCTGCATCAACTGATCATGCAGAACCCGCTGGGTGTATTGGTCAGCCACGGCGAGGGTGGGCTGGATGCCAACCATCTGCCGTTCCACTTCAAGCCGCAGGAGGGCACGCAGGGGGTGCTGCATGCTCACGTATCGCGGGCCAACCCGCTGTGGCGTGAACTCAAGGATGGAGATGAAGTGCTGGTGATCTTCCGCGGCGCCGATGCCTACATCTCGCCCAACTGGTACCCCAGCAAGCACGAGACCCACAAACAGGTGCCCACCTGGAACTATCAGGTGGTGCACGCCCATGGCCGCGTCACCTTGCACGATGACGAGCACTACGTGCGTGGCCTGGTGGCGCTGCTCACGCGAACCCACGAAGCATCCCAGCCCGTGCCGTGGAAGATGTCCGACGCGCCGAAGGACTACATCCGCGACATGCTCAAGGCCATCGTCGGGCTCGAGATCGAGATCACCCGTCTGGTCGGCAAATTCAAGCTGGGCCAGAACAAGGAGGCGCGGGATATCCAGGGCGCCGCCCAGGGGTTGAAGGCGTCGGGCAAACCAGCAGTGGGCGAAGCCATGTTGAGCGCCACCGGTCACCCCCTGCACGGGCCGGCCTTGCCGGCGAAGTCGCCCGAATGACCGCCGTCTGATCCCACTTGAAAATCGACTTTTCCTACAGAGTCGGCCAGAATCGGCGGCTCGGCTGCGTTATGGCTTTTTGACTGCATCGGTCGAGAGTGGGTGCTTTTGCACCGGCCCGACTTTCCAGCGCAGACGACAGGACATGACCCAGGACGAGTGGTTGAAGGCCAATGCGGCGCGGTTCGGCAGTGACTACGAACGATTGTTCGCCAGCAACGTGCTCAGCCTCGTGGCGGGCATCCGTTACGAGTCGCTGAGTGCGCAATACCCCTTCAAGGACAATGATGGCAAGCAACGCTACTGCGACCTTGTCATCAATGAAGAGGGAGACGTGCGCATCGCCATCGAAATCGATGGCTATGACAAAAGCGGTACGGGTACCGGCATGTCGCACCCCGAGTTCATCGACTGGCAGCGGCGACAGTCTGCACTCACTTCCCAGGGCTGGCGGGTGCTGCGCTTTGCCAACCGCGACGTCAGGGATCATCCGCAGCGTTGTGCTCGGGATATCAGCGTACTGCTCGATGCCGAGCGAAAAAAAGCCCACGACCTGCTGTCGAGCACGCGCCAGAGCGCCAGCGTGCAGCAGTTGGCGCAGGCGCAGGGCAGCCGGATCAAAGGGCTCAACAAGGAGGTTTCGGTCATGAAGTACACGATCATGTCATTCACTGCGCTGATCGGGGTTCTGATCGTGGTGTTTGCGTTCAAGGGCACCGAGTCGGTTGCAGGCTCGGCCGTGGTCAGCCAGGCAGTGGCGGCGCCGGCGTCACCCGCCACCTTGCAGGGCGCCACCTGCGACAACCCGCTGGACTGGCGTCAGGCCGCCGACCATATCGGGCAGAGCGCTGCGGTGCTGGGCCCGATCATGAAGGTGACCTACAAACCGTCGTCCAGGGGCCAGCCGACCTGGATCGACCTGGGTGCCAGCTTCCCCAGCAAGCGACGGTTGGGGCTGGTGGTATGGGGCGAGCATCGCCCGGCGTTCGCCTCGTTGCTGGCGCAGCCGCTGGAGGGGCGCACGGTGTGCGTGATAGGGCGTATCGAGCAGTACAAAGGCGTGCCGCGTCTGGAGTTGCAGGGCGCCAGTCAGTTCCAGCTGGTCAAGTGATCTTCAGGTGCAGCCTTGGCGTCAAGGCTGCACCGTTATCCCCTCAGCTGGCCTTCTGGCAGTTGCCGGCGATGCTGTAGCCCTCTGCCTGGGCGGCAGATTCGCTGCTGAACTCGACCCGATTCTTTTCGGCAATGCTGTTGTACGACGGGCAGTCCGGGCGGTGGTAGAGCTTCTTGGCCCGGTTGCCGCGCACTTGCCCGGTGGCGTCGGCCACGGTTGCAGCCTTGGTTTTGGCGGGTGCGGCGGGTCTTGCTGGTGAAGCGGCGGTCGTGGCCGTGCCCTTGCCTTGCCCCAGCTCTGCACGCAGGAATATCGGCGCGTGATCGGAGATGTTCGCCCGGCCTTGCTGGTGAGTCATGCCCAGGTGTTTCGGGTAGTCGTACACGCCCACGCTGTTGACCTTCAGCGGCGAGGAATGGCTGACGAAGATATTGTCGTAAAGGTTGGCGAATTTGCCGTCGGTTGTTGACAGCGTGCTGGCGCCTGCGACCACCAGTGGTCTGGCGGCGGCATTGAGCGACTTCCAGGCAGGTGAAGTGGGCGGCATGTTGAAGTCGCCCATCAGCAGGATGTGATTGTTGCCGGGGTAGACTTCCTTCAGCCAGGTCCAGTAGCTCGACAGCGCATCGATTTCCGCGACCCGGTCAGACGGCTTTTTCCCGTACACGATATGCACCGTGGCCACCACGAAATAGGCATTGTCGGTGAGTGACTTGAAGCGCGCGGAGTAGGGCTCGCGCTCGAAGATCTTCTTGCGGTCCAGGTAGGACACCGCACCGTCTTCATAGGCGACCTTGCTGTCCTTCCACACGAAACCATACATTTCCTTGTACGAAGACCTGCCTACCGCATCGGAGGCCATGTGGCTCCAGGGCTCGCCGCTCTGGCGGCTGAGTTCCCTGGCCAGCTTGTCCAGGGCCGCTTCGCTCATCAGCTCCTGCACAGCCAGAAAATCCACATTTTTGGCGACCTTGGCAATGGCCTTGAAGTCCTTGTTGGGGCGGTCGCTCAGGTGTTCCAGGTTCCAGGTGCCGATACGCGTTTCAGCAAACACCTGGCCACACAACAACATCAGCAGCATCACTGCAGCTGCAAGATTCTTGAACATCATTACTTCCAGATTCTACGGATAACACCATCGCCCAGAAGGGCGACAAGTCGGAGCAGGGTGGGCGGGCAGCGCCTGGCGACGGCTTCAGTCTTCCTTGGGCACAACCCAGAAAATCTGCACGCCGCCGTCATCCCGGTAGGCCAGGGTGACGTTGTCGTTTTCGGCGATTTCCTCGAGCAGGGTCTCCCAGTCGGCAGGCGACTCGTGCTCCAGGCGAAAGATCAGCGCCGCGCGGGACTTCTGCGCGGTTGGCGAGTTGATGATTTTCTGAATGCGGATGCCCAGTTGCTCGTAGCTGCTGACGGGCTTGGCGGCGGAGGAGGTGGCCACAGGTACAGGTTCCTTGTTTTTGCTGTATGCGCATACAGTATTTTACTGTAAGGCTTTTCGCAACTGCGTGTCGCTCAAAGAACCCATGTGACCACACGGCGCAGGCTTTGCTGCACCGTGGGCAAAATAAAAGTGGCGAGGTTACAAGAGGTTAGGCCGCCCCGCTGTAGGAAGGGCGGCCTGCCGGGCTACTGCACTCAGTATTCCCAGAAGATGCGCTGCAGCTCTTTGCTGTCCTGGGTCTTGGTCAGGGCGACCATGGCCAGGATGCGCGCTTTTTGCGGGTTCAGGTCGTGCGCCACTACCCAGTCGTTCTTGTCGTCAGGCTGCTCGGCGTTGCGCAGCACGAACCCGCCCTGGTTGACGTGGGACGAACGGATGATCTGCACGCCGTTCTTGCGCAGTTCCTGCAGGGCCGGCACTACGCGCGAAGACACCGAACCGTTGCCGGTACCGGCATGGATGATGGCCTTGGCGCCATTTTGCGCCAGGGCCTTGTAGGCGGTGTCGCTGACGTTGCCGTAGCTGTAGGCGATGTCCACGGCAGGCAGGCTGCTGATGGTCTTGATGTCGAATTCCGAATCCATCGTGTGGCGCTTGGCCGGCAGGCGGAACCAGTACGACTTGCCTTCCACGACCATGCCCATCGGGCCCCAGGCGCTCTTGAACGCTTCGGTCTTGATGTTGATCGACTTGCTCACGTCGCGACCGGACTGGATCTCGTCGTTCATGGTCACCAGCACGCCCTTGCCGCGCGATTGCTTGTCGCTGGCCACGGCCACGGCGTTGTACAGGTTGAGCATGCCGTCGGCCGACATTGCGGTACCGGGGCGCATGGAGCCCACGACCACGATCGGCTTGTCGGTCTTTTCCACCAGGTTGAGGAAGTAGGCGGTCTCTTCGAGGGTGTCGGTACCGTGGGTGATCACGATGCCGTCCACGTCCTTGCTGTCGGCCAGTTCGGCAACGCGCTTGCCCAGTTGCAGCAGGTTTTCGTTGGTGATGCTTTCGGAGGCGATCTGCATCACCTGCTCGCCGCGTACGTTGGCCAGGTTGGCCAGCTCCGGAACACCGGCAATCAGCTTGTCGACGCCCACCTTGGCGGCTTGATAGGTAGCGCTGTTGGCGGCGCTGGCACCAGCACCGGCAATGGTGCCGCCGGTGGCGAGGATAACCACGTTGGCGAGTTTCTGTTGGGTTTCGGCTTCCTTGGCGTAGGCGCCAGCAGGGAAGAACATGAACAGGGCCAGGGCGGCCGGAGCGAAGGAGTGAAGCGCAGCTTTCATCGTTATTGTTCCTTATGAGTGAAATTGCTGTGTTGCCCACACAAGTTCAGCAGAAAGCGTACCAGTTGCCCAATTAACTGAGCGTTCACGTCAATTCATTGATTTATAAGAAATTTATTTGGGCTTATGCCCCGTGCTGCCCGGCACTGTTTTCGGAAACCCGAATTATTGCGGTGCCGGATGTTCGGTTTTCCGAAGATTTTAAGGATAATTCCCGGCACTATTGGGGCCATGAAGGGCGGTCGGCAGATTTGACAAAACCCGGTAGCGTTTCCATAGTTGTTAACCGCAAACGTTTGCGACCCGACAAAAATCATAAGATTCGGAGTGAACCCATGACGCTGCCCTTCGCTGGACGCCTGCTGGCCGTTGCCATGCTGGCCACCCTCGCCACCGCCGTACCCTTCAGCCACGCCCATGCCGACACCGCCAAGCCCAAGGTGGCCC
Organism: Pseudomonas sp. MF6396; assembly: GCF_002018915.1. Taxonomy (NCBI): domain Bacteria; kingdom Pseudomonadati; phylum Pseudomonadota; class Gammaproteobacteria; order Pseudomonadales; family Pseudomonadaceae; genus Pseudomonas; species Pseudomonas sp. MF6396. The sequence continues at coordinate 249,627 of NZ_MVOK01000002.1, forward strand.
TGGTGATGAAGTCGCTGGCCAACGAGTTCTTCCTCACCATGGAAGACGGCGCCAAGGCCTACCAGAGAGACCACGCAGGCGAGTTCGACCTGGTGTCCAATGGCATAAAGGACGAGTCCGATACCAGCAATCAGATCCGCATCGTCGAGCAGATGATCGTCTCCGGCGTCAACGCGCTGGTGATTGCCCCGGCCGATTCCAAGGCCCTGGTGCCAGTGGTCAAGAAGGCCATGGACGCGGGGATCACCGTGGTCAACATCGACAACCGCCTCGACCCGGATGTACTCAAGAGCAAGAACCTCAGCGTGCCTTTCGTGGGCCCCGACAACCGCAAGGGCGCGCGCCTGGTGGGCGAGTACCTGGCCACCCGCCTGAGCGTGGGCGATCAGGTCGGCATCATCGAGGGCGTGCCGACCACCACCAATGCCCAGCAGCGTACCGCCGGTTTCAAGGACGCCATGGAGGCAGCCAAGATCAAGATCGTCTCGGTGCAATCGGGCAACTGGGAGATCGACAAGGGCAATGCCGTGGCCTCGGCCATGCTCAACGAATACCCCGACCTCAAGGCGCTGCTGGCCGGCAACGACAGCATGGCGCTCGGCGCGGTGTCGGCGGTGCGCGCGGCAGGCAAGGTCGGTGCGGTGCAGGTGGTGGGCTACGACAACATCAAGGCGATCCAGCCGATGCTGCGCGACGGTCGCGTGCTGGCCACGGCCGATCAATACGCCGCCAAGCAGGCGGTGTTCGGTATCGAGGCGGCCCTGAAGATGCTGCGCGGCGAGAAGCCGGACGTGGATGCCGACAACGTCATCCAGACCCCGGTCGAGCTGGTCAAGCAGCCCTAGCCCGCTGACGGTGCCTGCCGTGGTGCGGGCGCCAGGAGAACACCTTATGTCGGCGACTGCGGATGTCGTGTTGTCGGTCAGTGCAATCGGCAAGACCTACGCTCAGCCCGTGCTGGGCGATATCGAACTGTCCCTGCTGCGCGGCGAAGTGCTGGCCCTGACTGGCGAGAACGGTGCCGGCAAGAGCACCCTGTCGAAGATCATCGGCGGGCTCGAAACCCCCACCACCGGGCAGATGTTCTACCAGGGCCAGGTGTATCAGCCCGCCAGCCGCACCGCGGCCGAGCGCCAGGGCGTGCGCATGGTGATGCAGGAGCTCAACCTGCTGCCGACCCTGAGCGTGGCCGAGAACCTGTTTCTGCACAACCTGCCCAGCCGCGCCGGCTGGGTCAATCGCACGCGCCTGCGCCAACTGGCGACCGCGGCAATGGCGCAGGTGGGGCTCGAAGCGATCGACCCCGATACGCTGGTCGGCGAGCTTGGCATCGGCCATCAGCAGATGGTGGAGATCGCCCGCAACCTGATCGGCGACTGCCATGTGCTGATTCTCGACGAGCCCACCGCGATGCTCACCGCACGCGAGGTGGAGCTGCTGTTCCGCCAGATCGAGCGCCTGCAGCAACGGGGTGTGTCGATCATCTACATTTCCCACCGCCTCGAAGAGCTCAAGCGCATCGCCCAGCGCATTGCCGTGCTGCGCGACGGCAAGCTGGTGTGCGTGGAACCGATGCAGCGCTACAGCAGCGAGCAACTGGTCAACCTGATGGTGGGGCGCGAGCTGGGCGAGCATATCGACCTGGGGCGCCGCACGATCGGCGAGCCGGTACTGCGTGTCAGCGGCCTGGGCCGGGGCGACAAGGTGCAGGACGTCTCGTTCGAGGTGCGCAGCGGCGAAATCTTCGGCATCTCCGGGCTTATCGGTGCCGGGCGTACCGAGCTGCTGCGCCTGATCTTCGGTGCCGACACGGCCGACAGTGGCAGCATCGAGCTGGGCAGCCCGCTGCGCCCGGTGCGTATCGACTCGCCCATGGCTGCAGTGCGCCACGGCGTGGCCCTGATTACCGAAGACCGCAAGGGCGAAGGCCTGCTGTTGTCGCAGTCGGTCAGTGCCAACCTGGCGTTGGGCAACATGCCGGCGATCTCACGCGCGGGCCTGGTGGATGGTGCTGCCGAGCGTGCCCTGGCCGAGCGCCAGATCCAGGCCATGCGCATCCGCAGCGCCGGGCCCGCACAAACGGTGGGCGAGCTGTCGGGTGGCAACCAGCAGAAGGTGGTGATCGGCCGCTGGCTGGAGCGCGACTGCGCCGTGCTGCTGTTCGACGAACCCACGCGCGGTATCGATGTGGGCGCCAAGTTCGACATCTATGGGCTGCTCGCCGAGCTGACCCGCCAGGGCAAGGCGCTGCTGGTGGTGTCCAGCGACCTGCGCGAACTGATGCTGATCTGCGATCGCATCGGCGTGCTTTCGGCAGGGCGCCTGATTGAAACCTTCGAGCGTGAGCACTGGAGCCAGGACCAGCTACTGGCCGCTGCCTTTGCCGGCTATCAGAAACGTGACGCGCTGCTGCAAGACGCAGTGCCCAGGAACCCCGCATGAACACCTCCCCGATAGACACACCGCCTGGCCCACCGGCCCGGCGCAGCGGTACCTACCTCGGCCTGGGGACCTACCTGGGCCTGGCCGGTGCGCTGCTGGCGATGGTGGTGCTGTTCTCGTTGCTGAGCAGCCACTTTCTGTCGTACGGCACCTTCAGCACCCTGGCCAACCAGATCCCCGACCTGATGGTGCTGGCGGTGGGTATGACCTTCGTGCTGATCATCGGCGGCATCGACCTGTCGGTGGGATCGGTACTGGCCCTGGCCGCGTCGGCGGTCAGTGTGGCGATTCTGGGCTGGGGCTGGAGCGTCCTGCCGGCGGCACTGCTCGGCATGGGGTGCGCGGCACTGGCCGGGACCCTTACCGGCTCGATCACCGTGGCCTGGCGCATCCCTTCGTTCATCGTCTCGCTGGGTGTGCTGGAAATGGCGCGTGGCGTGGCCTACCAGCTCACCGACTCGCGCACCGCGTACATCGGTGATGCCTTTGCCTGGCTGTCGGAGCCGGTGGCCTTCGGCATTTCGCCGGCCTTCATCATCGCCTTGCTGGTGATTGTGGTGGCGCAACTGGTACTGACCCGCACCGTGTTCGGCCGTTACCTGATCGGCATCGGCACCAACGAAGAGGCCGTGCGCCTGGCCGGCATCGATCCGCGCCCGTACAAGATTCTGGTGTTCTCGCTGATGGGCCTGCTGGCCGGCCTGGCGGCGCTGTTCCAGATCTCGCGGCTGGAGGCCGCCGACCCCAACGCCGGCTCCGGGTTGGAGCTGCAGGTGATTGCCGCCGTGGTGATCGGCGGCACCAGCCTGATGGGCGGTCGCGGTTCGGTCATCAGCACCTTCTTCGGTGTGCTGATCATTTCGGTGCTGGCCGCAGGGCTGGCGCAGATCGGCGCCAGCGAGCCGACCAAACGCATCATCACCGGGGCGGTCATCGTGATCGCCGTGGTTCTCGACACTTACCGCAGCCGGCGCGCGCGCCGGCGGACCTGAACAATGGCAACCATCAAAGATGTAGCGGCGCTGGCGGGTATTTCCTATACCACCGTTTCCCACGTGCTGAACAAGACCCGCCCGGTGAGCGAACCGGTGCGGCGCAAGGTAGAGGCGGCGATTGCCGAGCTGGACTACGTGCCCAGTGCGGTGGCGCGCTCGCTCAAGGCGCGCTGCACGGCCACCATCGGCCTGCTGGTGCCCAACAGCGTCAACCCGTATTTCGCCGAACTGGCGCGGGGCATCGAGGATGGCTGCGAGCGCAATGGCTACTGCGTGATCCTGTGCAACTCCGACGACGACCCGCGCAAGCAGCGCAGCTACCTGCGCGTGCTGCTGGAGAAACGCATCGACGGTCTGATCGTGGCCTCGGTGGGCGAGGAGGCCGACCTGCTCGACAGCCTGGCCAGCGTGCGCACGCCCATGGTGATCGTCGACCGCGCGCTGGCGGGCGTCGACGCCGACCTGGTGCGCATCGACCACGAGCAGGGGGCCTACCTGGCCACCCGGCACCTGCTGGAGCTGGGACACCAGGACATCGCCTGCATCAACGGCCCGGCACACACCAGCGTGGCCAAGATGCGCCTGGCCGGCTTTCACCGGGCACTGGCCCAGGCCGGGGTGCCCCTGCGCGAGGGCCGCGTGGTGGACAGCGACTTCACCAGCCTGGGCGGCTATGGCGCCGCAGCGCAACTGCTGGGCCACGACCGCCCGACCGCGATCTTCGCGGCCAACGACATGATCGGCATGGGCGTGCTGCGTGCCGCGGCCGAGCGCAACATCTGCGTGCCCAGCGAACTGTCGGTGATCGGTTTCGACGATATCCAGATGAGCCAGTATGTCTACCCCGCGCTGACCACGGTAGGGCAGTCGATCCGCGAGCTGGGCGAGATGGCGTCCGAACTGTTGCTGCGGCGTATCGGTGAGCCGCAGCGCAGTGGGGTAGAGCAGCGCATCGTCGCGCCGAGCATCGTGCTGCGCGAGTCCACCGGGCCGCGTCCCGACCTCTTCAATGATTACCGCTAGGACCGACATGCCATGCAAGCGAATGTAGTGGTGGTAGGCAGCCTGAACATGGACCTGGTGACCCGCGCCGAGCGCCTGCCGCAGGCGGGTGAAACCCTGGCCGGCGAGTGGTTCGGCACCGTGCCGGGCGGCAAGGGCGCCAACCAGGCGGTAGCAGCTGCTCGGTTGGGGGCAGCGGTGGCGATGATCGGCTGTGTGGGGGAGGACGCCTACGGTGCGCAGTTGCGTCAGGCCCTGCTCGACGAGGGCATCGATTGCCAGGGCGTGGACACGGCGGCGGGTGTTTCCAGTGGTGTGGCACTGATCGTGGTGGATGCCAGCAGCCAGAACGCCATCGTCATCGTGGCCGGTGGCAACGGGCACTTGCTGCCGGCATCGGTACAGCGCCTGGACAGCCTGCTGCAGGCTGCCGATGTGATCATCTGCCAGCTCGAAGTACCGCAGGCCACCGTGGCACATACCCTGGCCCGTGGCCGGGCGCTGGGCAAGACCGTGATCCTCAACCCGGCACCGGCCACCGGGCCGCTGCCGGCTGACTGGTTTGCCAACATCGACTACCTGATCCCCAACGAGAGCGAGGCCAGCGCCCTGACCGGGCTGCCGGTGGCTTCGCTGCAGGAGGCGCAGGCAGCCGCCAGCCGACTGCTGGCGCTGGGGGTGGGCAAGGTGATCGTCACCCTGGGCGCGCAAGGCGCTCTGTTCGCCGATGGCCAGGGTTTTGCGCATTTTCCGGCGACGCGGGTGCAGCCACTGGACACCACGGCGGCCGGGGATACCTTCGTCGGTGGCTTTGCCGCTGCGTTGGCCGCTGGCAGGTCGGAGCGCGAGGCCATTGCCTTCGGCCAGCAGGCCGCCGCCATTTCGGTCACCCGCGCCGGTGCCCAGCCCTCCATTCCGTATCTGAGCGAACTGCAGGGGAGCACGCCATGAAGAAGACCCCGTTGCTCAATATCGCCCTGTCGCGCCTGATCGCGTCGCTGGGGCATGGCGATGTGGTGCTGATCGGCGACGCCGGCCTGCCCGTGCCTGCCGGTGTCGAGCTGATCGACCTTGCACTGACGCCCGGCATACCGGATTTCATTAGTACCTTGCACACGGTGCTGGCCGAAATGCAGGTCGAAAGCCACGTGCTGGCCGACGAGACCCTGCAACACAGGCCGCCGGCCCTGGCAGGCATCGAGCTGCTGCATGCCCGCGGCGAGCTGGGCGCGCGCCATTTGATGAGCCATGCGGCGTTCAAGCAGCTCGGTGCGCAGGCCAGGGCCATCGTGCGCACCGGCGAATGCCAGCCCTATACCAACATCGCGCTGGTGGCGGGCGTGACCTTTTGACTGTTGTCCCCTGAGCACAAGGAGTGCCCGATGCCAGAACGTGTCCAAAAAGCCAAACGTTTGCTGCGAGGTGTAGTGCTTATGTCTGCCCTGTCGAGTGCTGCCGTGCTGGCCGCGCCCCGCGACCTGATCATCGATACCGACCCCGGCGCGGATGACGTGGTGGCGTTGTTGTTCGCCCTGGCGTCGCCAGAGGAACTGAAGGTGCGCGCCATTACCACCGTGGCCGGTAATGTGCGACTCGACAAGACCTCGCGCAACGCACGGCTGGCCCGGGAGTGGGCGGGGCGCGAAGAGGTGCCGGTGTACGCCGGCGCGCCCACGCCGCTGGTGCGCACGCCCATCTATGCCGAGAACATCCATGGCGAGGAGGGCTTGCCTGGCGTGGCGGTGCACGAGCCGAAAAAGGGCCTGGCCCAGGGCAGCGCGGTGCAGTACCTGATCGACACCCTCGGTGGCGCTGAACCCAACAGCATCACCCTTGCCATGCTCGGCCCGCAGACCAACCTGGCACTGGCGCTGATTCAGGCCCCGCAGATCGTCAAGGGCATCAAGGAAGTGGTGGTGATGGGCGGTGCCCACTTCAATGGCGGCAATATCACCCCGGTGGCCGAGTTCAACCTGTACGCCGACCCACAGGCGGCAGAGGTCGTGTTGCGCAGCGGGGTCAAGCTCACCTACCTGCCGCTGGACGTGACCCACAAGGTACTCACCAGCGAGGCGCGCCTGAAGCAGATTCGCGGGTTGAACAACCACGCCAGCAAGCTGGTGGGCGATATTCTGGATGCTTACGTCAAGGGGGACATGGCGCACTACGGCCTGCCGGGTGGGCCGGTGCACGATGCCAGCGTGATTGCCTACTTGCTCAAGCCCGAGCTGTTCAGTGGCCGGCAGATTCACATGAGCGTGGATAGCCGCGAAGGCCCGACCTTTGGTCAGACCATTGCGGACTGGTACGGCACGCTCGAGCTACCGGCCAATGTGATGTGGATCGAGAGCGGCGATGCCCAGGGCTTTTTCGATTTGCTCAGCGAGCGTCTTGCTCGATTGCAGTAATGGGTGTGGGCTGGTGTTCGGTCGCGGGCCAGTGGCGTTCGAACACCTGGTCGACGAAGGTGCGGGCAGCTTCGTGGCCGAGGTCTTGAAGCAGCAGGTCGGCGGCGATGATGAACAGCTCTTCGGTGGTGCCGGGGCTGTAGGAACGATGGCCGTCAGGCCATGTGACCTTGATGTTGGTGTCCAGGGTGGGGCTATTCATGGGGGTCTCGATCGAAAATACGCGTGCTGTTTGGTGCAGATGCCGGGCCCTGGCGTCTACAGCGGGGGCATGATTGCGCTCCGCCAACTGGTACAAGTTAAACATGTTGCAACAGGGCCGGCACTGCTACTTATGCATAAGCAGCGGGGCTAGGCAAACTAAATGGTGGTTGGGTTCGCCTATTCGTGACGTCTGTACCGATTCTTCGTTGGCACTTGGGTCGGCGCGGTAGCCGTGGAGCTGGCTTGCCAGCGAAGAGGGCGTACAGAGTCCGCCTGATGTACCCTGCACCCCACAGCCACCGCGCACGCCCGAGGACACCCCGTGCAGATCGACTTGAACACCCCCGAGCAGCTCATCCCCCAGCAGGTGCGCCAGCTGCTGGCCGAAGGCAACGACCGAATCCACAACCAGTTGCGCGTCACCCGCGGCGGCATTGCCTACCTGTCGCAGATTACCGGCGGGCGCGAGCTCGATGGCCTGCTGTTTCGCCTCGAGACCTGGGCCGCCGGCTCGGGCTGCGTGGGCCCTGTTGCCGCCGACGACGAACGCTGGGTCATGCAGGTGTACAACGTGCTGGCCAGCAACTGGCCCAAGCCCGCCAGCGACTACATCGATATCTACTGAACCGCTGCGCTCAGGCAAAATCCGGTCACGATTGAGGTTTCCCTGACGAGCACGTCTCAGGCAGACTGGGACGTTTTTGCAACCAAAAGTGCTTAAAACTGTCGTATCAGACAGCATTCCAGTATTTGAAAGGAGGATTCATGTTCCGCACGCGTGCAACATTGGCGAGCCTGTTGGCAGCCGTGGTTCTGGCAGGTTGCAGTACCGATGGCTCATCGTCCAAGGCGCCAGAGGTAGCGGCAGCACCGAACCTCGATGGTCGCTGCGATGCCAGCAACGCCGCATTCACCGTCGGCAAGCCGGCAACCCCCGAGCTGCTGGAGCAGGCGCGCAAGGCGAGCGGGGCGCAGATCGCCCGCGTGCTCAAGCCGACCGACATGATCACCCTGGAGTACCGTTCCGAGCGCTTGAACCTCAACGCCGACGACAAGGGCGTGGTCACCCGGGTCAACTGCGGCTGATTCCGCCCCGGGCCTGCCGTTGCATAAACGGCAGGCACAAAAAAACCCGTCCAAGGACGGGTTTTTTTAATTCGTCAGAACTTACTCTGGACGAACTTGTGCAGCCTGCATGCCCTTCTGGCCTTTTTCGGCAACGAAGGAGACGGTCTGGCCTTCTTTCAGGCTCTTGAAGCCGTCAGACTCGATGGCCTTGAAGTGTACGAACAGGTCGTCGCCGCCACCTTGTGGAGTGATGAAGCCGAAGCCTTTTTCATCGTTGAACCATTTGACGGTGCCGGTTTGGCGATTGGACATGGGTGTATCTCCAGGAAACATGATGTTTTTCAGTAGTGCGGTGTCGCCGAGGCCAACAAGGTGCACAGAGGCATCATAGTCTAATTTTGCGCTTGTGGTGACTTTTACGTGTGCCGAATGCTGATCTGGCGCAAATTAACTGAGTTTTGTATGGCCTGCGCCCTTATTTCTGGGGCTTGCAGGCCTTCGTAACCAGCTGGGTTGCCTTGTCTATGAGCTTCTGGTCTACGCCGTCAGTGCTGTTGAGCTCTTTGATCTCTGCGTCCGAAAAGTTTTTTTCGATCACATTCACGCTGCAGCTGCAGTGCTTTTCGGCGGATTGTTTCGTCATGCCCGGCTGGGCAGAGGCGGTGGCCACGCAGGACGTCAGGTAGCCTGGTGGAACAGTGCCTGCGTTGGCGCCAAGCGGCAGCAGCAGGGCACCAGTGGCCGCCAAGGCCAGAAGAGAATGAAGTCGCATACCGGTCACTCCTTTATTAGGTCGGGTGTATCTAGAGTAGGTCGCTTCCTAATCTCTGAGCGGAAAAAAACCGCTCAAGTTCACCGCATCGGTCTAATTTCAGAATATTTCTGCATATCCCCGGCCCATGGCCCTACGCGCCGAAAGCTTTGTGCTAGCATGCCTGGCTCAGGATTTGGCCGATTCGTCTTGCCGCTCAAATCTTTCTATATATATGTATCCAGTCACTCTGGTTCGTACCCTGGCAGGCCCTTGGGCTTCTGCCACTGTGAGGCAGGCTTTGCATTGCAAAGACAGGGTCGAATCGCGTACTGGCTCATCCCAACCCACGTGACCTTTGGTAGGGGTCACCACTAGGAGAGGAGGCGCCATGCCCACTATTACTCTTCCCGATGGCAGTCAACGTTCGTTCGACAAGGCCGTAACCGTAGCCGAGGTCGCCGCATCCATTGGTGCAGGCCTGGCCAAGGCCACCGTGGCCGGCAAGGTCGACGGCAAGCTGGTCGACGCGTGCGACCTGATCGAGCAGGACGCCAGCCTGCAAATCATCACGCCCAAGGACGAAGAGGGGCTGGAGATCATCCGTCACTCCTGCGCTCACCTGGTCGGTCATGCCGTCAAGCAGCTGTACCCGACCGCCAAGATGGTGATCGGCCCGGTCATCGACGAGGGCTTCTACTACGACATCGCGTATGAGCGTCCCTTCACCCCGGAAGACCTGGCGGCGATCGAGCAGCGCATGCAGCAGCTGATCGAGAAGGACTACGACGTCATCAAGAAGGTCACCCCGCGCGCCGAGGTGATCGAGCTGTTCAAGGCCCGTGGCGAAGACTACAAGCTGCGCCTGGTCGAAGACATGCCGAACGAACAGGCCATGGGCCTGTACTTCCATGAAGAATACGTCGACATGTGCCGCGGCCCGCACGTGCCCAATACGCGCTTTCTCAAGTCGTTCAAGCTGACCAAGCTGTCCGGTGCCTACTGGCGCGGCGACGCCAAGAACGAGCAACTGCAACGTGTGTACGGCACGGCCTGGGCTGACAAGAAGCAGCTGGCCGCCTACATCCAGCGCATCGAAGAGGCCGAAAAACGCGACCACCGCAAGATCGGCAAGCGCCTGAACCTGTTCCACCTCCAGGAAGAAGCGCCGGGCATGGTGTTCTGGCACCCCAATGGCTGGACCCTGTACCAGGTGCTCGAGCAGTACATGCGCAAGGTGCAACGCGACAACGGCTACCTGGAAATCAAGACCCCGCAAGTGGTCGACCGCACGCTGTGGGAGAAGTCCGGGCACTGGGCCAACTACGGTGACAACATGTTCACCACCCAGTCCGAGAACCGCGACTACGCCATCAAGCCGATGAACTGCCCGTGCCACGTACAGGTGTTCAACCAGGGCCTGAAGAGCTACCGCGAGCTGCCGCTGCGTCTGGCCGAGTTCGGCGCTTGCCATCGCAACGAGCCTTCGGGCGCCCTGCACGGCATCATGCGTGTGCGCGGCTTCGTGCAGGACGATGCGCACATCTTCTGCACCGAAGAACAGATGCAGTCCGAGTCCGCCGCGTTCATCAAGCTGACCCTGGACGTGTACAAGGACTTCGGCTTCAAGGACATCGAGCTCAAGCTCTCGACGCGCCCTGAAAAGCGCGTGGGTTCCGACGACCTGTGGGACCGTGCCGAAGGCGCACTGGCCGCCGCGCTCGACAGCGCCGGCCTGCCGTACGACCTGCAGCCGGGTGAAGGGGCGTTCTACGGCCCGAAAATCGAATTCTCGCTGAAGGATTGCCTTGGTCGTGTGTGGCAGTGTGGTACCCTGCAGCTCGACTTCAACCTGCCGATCCGTCTGGGCGCCGAATACGTCTCCGAAGACAACGGCCGCAAGCATCCGGTGATGCTGCACCGTGCCATCCTCGGTTCGTTCGAGCGTTTCGTCGGAATTCTCATCGAGCACTACGAAGGTGCATTCCCAGCCTGGCTGGCGCCTACGCAGGCGGTGATCATGAATATCACCGACAAACAAGCGGATTTCGCCCAGAAAGTGGAAAAAACTCTGGCCGAAAGCGGCTTCCGTGCCAAGTCCGACTTGAGAAATGAGAAAATCGGCTTTAAAATCCGCGAGCATACCTTGCTCAAGGTTCCCTATCTCCTGGTTATCGGGGATCGGGAAGTCGAAACGCAAACTGTCGCTGTGCGTACCCGCGAAGGTGCTGACCTGGGCTCCATGCCCGTCGCCCAATTTGCGGACCTGCTCGCGCAAGCGGTTTCCCGGCGTGGTCGCCAAGATTCGGAGTAATTACTATTAAGCGTGATATGAGACAAGATAAACGAGCTGCACCGAAAGCCCCGATCAACGAGAATATCTCGGCACGTGAGGTTCGGTTAATTGGCGCTGACGGCGAGCAGTTGGGCATCGTCTCGATTGAAGAAGCGCTTCGTATCGCTGAAGAAGCGAAACTGGACCTGGTAGAAATTTCTGCTGACGCCGTTCCGCCTGTCTGCAAAGTCCTCGACTACGGCAAAAGCCTGTTCGAGAAGAAAAAGCAGCAGGCTGCGGCGAAGAAGAACCAGAAGATCATCCAGATCAAAGAAATCAAGTTTCGTCCAGGGACGGAGGAAGGGGATTACCAGGTAAAACTACGCAACCTGGTACGTTTCCTTACTGATGGGGACAAGACCAAAATCTCTCTGAGATTCCGTGGTCGTGAGATGGCCCACCAGGAGCTGGGTATGGAACTGTTGAAGCGGATCGAAGCTGATCTTGCCGAATACGGGACCGTCGAACAGCATCCTAAGATGGAAGGACGCCAGCTTTTGATGGTCATCGCCCCCAAGAAAAAGAAATAACCACCAGGGCACGGCAGGCCTTGCGGTTATGTTTATCAACTGAATGCGGAGTATCCGAACATGCCAAAAATGAAAACCAAAAGCGGTGCAGCCAAGCGTTTCTTGAAAACGGCTAACGGCATCAAGCACAAACACGCTTTCAAGAGCCACATCCTGACCAAAATGTCGACCAAGCGTAAGCGTCAACTTCGCGGTAGCAGCCTGCTGCACGCGTCGGACGTTGCAAAAGTCGAGCGCATGCTGCGCCTTCGTTAATTTTTGGTTATAGATAGAGGAAATTACTCATGGCTCGTGTAAAGCGTGGCGTCATCGCTCGTAAGCGTCACAAGAAAATTCTGAAACTGGCTAAAGGTTACTACGGCGCTCGCTCGCGCGTATTCCGTGTTGCCAAGCAAGCGGTCATCAAGGCAGGCCAATACGCCTACCGCGACCGTCGCCAGAAAAAACGTCAGTTCCGCGCTCTGTGGATCGCTCGTATCAACGCTGGTGCTCGCGTCAACGGTCTGTCCTACAGCCGCCTGATCGCTGGCCTGAAAAAAGCGTCGATCGAAATCGACCGCAAAGTTCTGGCTGATCTGGCAGTGAACGAAAAAGCGGCGTTTGCTGCGATTGTCGAAAAGGCTAAAGCCGTTCTGGCTTAAGTACCCACGACAATCATTCGCCGTCGATGTCGGCGGCGGATGTTAAACGTCATAGATAGGGGAAGAGCCTGTAAGCTCTTCCCCTATTTTGTATCTGGAGTCTGTACATGGAAAACCTGGATGCGTTGGTCTCCCAAGCCCTCGAGGCTGTGGAGCGCGCTGAAGACATCAATGCCCTGGAGCAGATCCGGGTTCAATTCCTTGGCAAGAAAGGCGAACTGACTCAGGTGATGAAGACCCTGGGCAACCTGCCGGCTGAAGAGCGGCCCAAAGTCGGCGCGCTGATCAACGAAGCCAAGGAACGCGTTACCGAGGTGCTCAACGCCCGCAAAGCCGCCTATGAAGAAGCCGAGCTCAGCGCTCGCCTGGCTGCCGAGTGCATTGACGTCACCTTGCCTGGCCGTGGCCAGACCTCCGGTGGTTTGCACCCTGTCACCCGTACCCTCGAACGCATCGAGCAGTTCTTCACCCATATCGGCTACGGCATCGCCGAAGGCCCGGAAGTCGAAGACGACTACCACAACTTCGAAGCGCTCAACATTCCCGGCCACCACCCGGCCCGGGCAATGCATGACACCTTCTACTTCAATGCCAACATGCTGCTGCGCACCCACACCTCGCCGGTGCAAGTGCGGACCATGGAGTCCACTCAGCCGCCGATTCGCATTGTCTGCCCGGGTCGCGTGTACCGCAACGACTCGGACATTACCCACTCGCCGATGTTTCACCAGGTCGAAGGCCTGCTGATCGATCGCGACATCAATTTTGCCGACCTCAAAGGCACCATCGAAGAATTCCTGCGCGTGTTCTTCGAAAAAGAGCTGGCGGTACGTTTCCGTCCGTCGTTCTTCCCCTTCACCGAGCCTTCGGCTGAAGTCGATATCCAGTGCGTGATGTGCAGCGGCAAGGGCTGCCGTGTGTGCAAGCAGACCGGTTGGCTCGAAGTCATGGGCTGCGGCATGGTGCACCCGAACGTGCTGCGCATGTCTGGTATCGACCCCGAAGAGTTCTCGGGCTTCGCATTTGGCATGGGGGCCGAGCGCCTGGCCATGCTGCGTTACGGCGTCAACGATTTGCGCCTGTTCTTCGACAACGACTTGCGGTTCCTTGCGCAATTTCGCTAGGTCGCGCACCCGTAACGAATCTTTAGGAGAGCAGGATGAAATTCAGTGAAAAGTGGCTGCGCGGTTGGGTCAACCCGCAGGTATCCCGTGACGAGCTGGTGGCACGTCTGTCCATGGCCGGTCTTGAGGTCGACAGCGTAACCCCGGCCGCCGGTCAATTCAGCGGCATCGTGGTGGGCGAGGTGCTGAGCACCGAGCAGCACCCCGACGCCGACAAGCTGCGCGTGTGCCAGGTCAGCAATGGCAGCGAGACCTTCCAGGTAGTGTGCGGCGCGCCGAATGTGCGCCCTGGCCTGAAGATCCCGTTCGCCATGATCGGCGCCGAACTGCCAGGCGACTTCAAGATCAAGAAGGCCAAGCTGCGTGGCGTCGAGTCCAACGGCATGCTGTGCTCGGCCGCCGAGCTGCAGATCAGCGAAGAGAACGACGGCCTGCTGGAACTGGCGGCAGACGCCCCGGTTGGCCAGGACATTCGCGGGTATCTGGACCTGGACGATGCCAGCATCGAGGTCGACCTGACCCCGAACCGCGGCGACTGCCTGTCCCTGGCCGGCCTCGCCCGTGAAGTCGGTGCCCTGTACGGCGCCCCGGTCACCCGCCCGACCGTGCCGGCCATTGCGCCAGGCATCGACGACGTGCGCCCGGTAGACGTGCTGGCGCCGGCCGCGTGCCCGCGTTACCTGGGCCGCGTTATCCGTAACGTCGACCTGTCACGCCCGACCCCGCTGTGGATGGTCGAGCGTCTGCGCCGCAGTGACGTGCGCAGCATCGATGCTGCCGTCGACATCACCAACTACGTGATGATCGAGCTGGGCCAGCCGCTGCACGCCTTCGACCTGGCTGAAATCAACGGTGGCATCCGAGTGCGCATGGCCGAGGAGGGCGAGAAGCTCGTCCTGCTCGATGGCCAGGAAGTTGCCCTGCGTGCCGACACGCTGGTCATCGCCGACCACGATCGCGCCCTGGCCATTGCCGGCGTGATGGGTGGCGAGCACAGCGGCGTTGCGGCCACCACCAAGGATATCTTCCTTGAAAGCGCCTTCTTCGAGCCGATCTCGGTGGCTGGCAAGGCCCGTTCCTACGGCCTGCACACCGATGCCTCGCACCGCTACGAGCGTGGCGTCGACTCGCAACTGGCCCGCGAAGCCATGGAGCGCGCCACTGGCCTGCTGCTGGATATCGTAGGCGGCGAAGCCGGCCCGATCATCGAGACCGTCAGCCCAGAGCACTTGCCCAACATCGCCCCGGTCACCCTGCGTGCCGAGCGTATCACCCAGATGCTGGGCATGGAGATGGACAGCGCCGAAGTCGAGCAACTGCTCAACGGCCTGGGCCTGAAAACCAGCGGTGAGGCGGGGCAGTGGCAGGTCGAAGTACCCAGCCATCGCTTCGACATCAGCCTGGAAGTGGACCTGATCGAAGAGCTGGCCCGTCTGTACGGCTACAACCGCCTGCCGGTCCGTTACCCGCAAGCGCGCCTGGCCCCGCAGGCCAGGTCTGAAGTGCGTGGCGAACTGCCTGCGCTGCGTCGCCTGCTGGTTGCCCGTGGCTACCAGGAAGCGATCACCTACAGCTTCATCGACCCCAAGCAGTTCGAGCTGTTCAACCCTGGCGTAGAGCCGCTGCTGCTGGCCAACCCGATTTCCAGCGACATGGCGGCCATGCGTGTCAGCCTGTGGCCGGGCCTGGTCAAGGCACTGCAGCACAACCTCAACCGCCAGCAAGACCGCGTGCGCCTGTTCGAGAGCGGCCAGCGCTTCGTCGGCCAGCTGGGCGACCTCAAGCAACAGCCGATGCTGGCTGGTGTGGTCTGCGGGAGCCGCCTGCCGGAAGGCTGGGCCAACGGCCGCGACACCATCGACTTCTTCGATGTGAAGGCCGACGTTGAAGCGGTACTGGGCTTCTCCGGTTCGCTCGACGACTTCACCTTCGTGCCCGGCAAACACCCGGCGCTGCACCCAGGCCAGACCGCGCGCATCGAGCGTGACGGCGTCGAAGTCGGCTACCTGGGCGCCTTGCACCCCGAGCTGGTCAAGACCCTGGGCCTGGATCGCACCGTGTATGTGTTCGAGCTGGTGCTGGCGGATGTAGTGGAAGGGCGCCTGCCGAAGTTCCACGAACTGTCGCGCTTCCCCGAAGTACGCCGTGACCTGGCGTTGATCGCAGGGCGTGATGTGGCGGCCAGCGCGGTGCTGGATGTAATCCGTGAAAACGCAGGCGAGTGGCTCACCGACCTCAGGCTGTTTGATGTGTATCAGGGTAAAGGTATTGATCCTGATAGAAAAAGCCTGGCCGTCGGCTTGACCTGGCAGCATCCATCGCGCACTCTTAACGACGATGAGGTGAACGCCACCACGCAAAACATTCTCACCTCGCTTGAACAAAGGTTGAACACCACGTTAAGGAAATAGCGTATGGGTGCTCTGACGAAAGCTGAGATGGCCGAACGGCTGTACGAGGAGCTGGGCCTGAACAAGCGCGAGGCCAAGGAATTGGTCGAGCTGTTTTTTGAAGAGATCAGGCACGCTCTTGAAGACAACGAGCAGGTCAAATTGTCGGGTTTCGGCAACTTTGACTTGCGTGACAAGCGCCAGCGGCCGGGCCGCAACCCGAAAACGGGTGAAGAGATCCCGATCACGGCGCGTCGAGTCGTCACCTTTCGTCCAGGGCAGAAGTTGAAAGCCCGAGTTGAGGCCTATGCTGGAACCAAGTCATAACGACGAGCTTCCGCCGATTCCAGGCAAACGCTACTTCACCATTGGTGAAGTGAGCGAGCTTTGTGCGGTAAAACCGCACGTGCTCCGTTACTGGGAGCAGGAGTTTCCCCAGCTTAACCCGGTGAAGCGCCGCGGTAACCGACGGTATTATCAGCGCCAGGACGTGCTGATGATCCGGCAGATCCGGGCGCTGTTGTACGACCAGGGCTTCACCATCGGCGGTGCGCGGTTGCGCCTGTCGGGGGATGAAGCCAAGGATGACACGACCCAGTACAAACAGATGATTCGGCAGATGATTGTCGAATTGGAGGATGTGCTGGTGGTGTTGAAGAAGTGACCGAGGCCGTTTCAGGAATTTTGGAAAAAAAGCTTCCATAATTCAAAAGGTTAAGGTAAATTCTTCATCGTTCTCAGCAACAAGGGGAACATGCTTCAAGCCCAGTCGGGGCGTAGCGCAGCCCGGTAGCGCACTTGCATGGGGTGCAAGGGGTCGAGTGTTCGAATCACTCCGTCCCGACCATATATTTCAATGACTTAGCCACCTTCGGGTGGCTTTTTCATTTCTGCGTGTGGGGACTTTTTCGGGACATCATCCGATTTTCCTCTTCAAGATCGTCAACACCGGCCCGCGCGAGTCGGTTGTTGATACCATGTTTGCAGCCTCAATCAGCTTGCCCAGCTCAGCGCCGGAATAGTGACTGGTGATGCTGCCGTTCTTGTGCCCGAGCAGTGACTTCCGGTCCTCTTCAGTAACGCCTGCTGCCCGCAGCCGGCGACCGAATGTGTGCTTCAAGTCGTGAATCCTGATAGAGGCATATCCAGGGTGAGCGGGGCGAAGGTTTTCCTCCTGCCAGAGTTTCGCCGCTCTCACCCGCGCCTTCTTCCAGGCCGAGTCGTTCATTCGGTGCATCGCGGTGCCGTTGTATGGGAATACCCATTCCTTGCTGATCCCGCGCTGCCTTTCAATGATCGACTTGGCCACGGTGTTCAACACCACCAGGCGCTCGTCGCCATTCTTTACGCCCGACCGGGCGTGTCTCCCGCCGAAGTCAGCGGGGATCAGAAATACACTGGTTCCCAGTTCCGGCACCGATATCTCCCAATCCCATCTCAGCTTGCAAACTTCCTGCTCCCGGCAGCCTGTGTTCACCTTGAACAAGGCCATCGTCTGCAGGTGACCAGGCAGCTCGTTGAAGAGGATCGACTGCTCTTCCCATGACATTGGGTAGGGCTTGCGGCTCGACTTCTTCTCTTCGAGCTTCCTCAGCATGGGCACACTGTCCAGCCATGGCCGGCGATCATCGTCTCGCCACTTCCTGGCGCATAACGTCAAAACCCGGACCGCGCGCTCGATGGCGATGTTGATCGTCCGGTTGCTCACGGCCTTTTCAATGGTCCCATCCGGCAGAACCTTTTCTGTCTGCCGATCCCTGATAAACGGCTCCAGCGCCTGGTCATCGATGTGCGTCAGCGGCAGGTGGCCCAGGTAAGGGTGAAGCTGCTTCATGCACAGGGCAGTCAGGTGAATGGAGGGCTGATCCTTGACCTCAAGGAGGTAGCGCATTGCCGCCTCCTCCCAGGTGTGCACTTGCCGAACGCCATACACCTTCCTTTGACGTAGCTGCTCGAGCTTGTGGATCAGGTACTGCTCTGCCTCTTCCCGGTCACCAGTGCCAGTACTCTCTCGAATTCGCTCCCCTCTATAGACTTTGTCGATTTGCCAGACACCGCCCTTCTCGTAGAGGCCGGTGATCGTTTTTCGCGCCATGTATCATCTCCTCGGCGCTCGCTGCGGGGCCGATTGTTGTCCTGTCCGGTGGCTTTTTCAATCGCCTTGGCCTCGATGTAGGCGTCGGCCCACTCATCAAGCTCCTGGCGGTCAAAGGCCACGCCCTGTTTTCCGATGGGGAATTCCCGAACGTTCGGCCTGACCGTCTTGTTGAACTCATCCCGGCACATGCCGAGATACCCAGGCGCATCGCCGAACCGGATGAACCGCGGCTGAATGCTTGAGGGCTTTGCTGCTGTGGCATTCGCCATGCGTGTCTCCACGCCGCCGGCGGCGGCAGGTTGGTGGTCAGTCCAGTTGGTAGTAGACGTAGCAATCGACGCCCTGGTCCTTGAGCGACCGGTACATGGCCTGCACACCGGCATACCGACGGTTGCCGATACCTGAAAACGGTGCCGACAGGTGCAGGCCTCGCGGGTGATAAGTGCTTGCCGGGTAAACCTCGCCAGGCAGGCCTTTGATCTGGCTGGAGCGCAGACCGCGCAGGGGGATGACTACCCGGTCCAGGTTGGCGCTGCCGCCGTCGTCTTGGCATTCGTTGGCGGCAGCGGTGCCGGCCTCGGTGGCCACACGCACCTTCTCTGGCAGGCCGGCTAGTTCTTCTTTCGTCATGGCAATAGCTCTCCATGCCCGCGCATGTCGGCGGGCTTGAGTAGTAGGGGGAGGGGTTAGGCTTTCGGCGCGGCTGACTCTTGCCACTCGACGATGTCGGCGCCGAAGTCTTTGCTGGTGAAGGTTATGTTCCCGAAAGGCCAGCGGTAGGCGAATGGGCCGGTGCGCTCGCAGCTGGCCAGGATGGTGCCGCAGGAAAGCCTGATATCGATCCGCTCGAGGCCAGGGTCTTCCTCTGGATCTGGCGGGCACCAATTTCCTGCGAGCTTGCGGACCTTCTCGATAACGGTGTCAATCTCGAACCCGCCACGCGACTGGCCGACAAGCGATGCAACTCGCCACATGCCGGTTTGCCACCGGTCTTTTCTGACCAGCGCGCCGTCTTCGCGGAACTCGTAATCCTCAACCTTTGCGTCGCGGAATTCCGGCTTCCTGAAGTCCAGCTCTGTCACTTCGCGGCTCATCGCGGCCCCCTGTAGATCAGGTAGGCCATATAGGCGAGGGCGATCATGGCTTCCACCTCTTGCCCACGCGGTAAACCATCATCATGTTGTGATGGAGCGGAACTTTGAGGACGTGGTCGAAGAACTCGCCCTTTCCAGAGATGAATCCGGTAGGCACCTTGGTTCCCCCGGCGCCGAATTCACGCCAGCATTCTTCGCCGCCGTTCTTTTCCCAGTAGGCGCGCTCGCGCTTTGGGATCTCATCGTAGGTTTTTTCGAACACGGAGATCCTGCGCCATGCGGGATTGCGCTTGCACCATTCAGCAGCATGCTGAGAGGCTTGATCGACAGAGTAGAATTCCTTGGTGCTTTGTTCCGTCATGGCATCAGCTCCTTCGGCACCTGGACTGTCCAGCCGGTGATTTTGGTT
Organism: Pseudomonas sp. MF6396; assembly: GCF_002018915.1. NCBI lineage: Bacteria > Pseudomonadati > Pseudomonadota > Gammaproteobacteria > Pseudomonadales > Pseudomonadaceae > Pseudomonas > Pseudomonas sp. MF6396. The sequence goes on from NZ_MVOK01000002.1 coordinate 269,118, forward strand.
ATGACGGCTCTGCAGATCGCTACAAGCGGGCTCGGGCCCATCAGCCAGTCGGTGGGCTCATTCGGCCTGCTGGGGTAGGCCGTCCATCCGCCCCGCACTGGGCCATCGCCGATCTGATGCTTTGTCTTCAGCGGCCCTCCAAGCACCCAGTTCTCTTGCGGGTTGTACCGCTCGCAGCGTTCGGTTGCTTCGCCGCGGTACTGGACGAACACCCTGGCCGGCGCGCCGTAGTGCGGCTTGGCCACATGCACATCCAGCCCCTCGGCCTTGGCGACCGCCCAGGCCAGTTGCTCGCCCACCAGGTCGGCCGTCTTCAGTTCGATCAGGTCGGTCATGGCGTCACCACTCTACGACCCCACCAGCACACCGGACCGTCGTCGGTGTCGTGGATGGCCAGGCAGAACCAGCCATCGCCATCGGGCCGGTAGGGTTCCCAGTAGCTGCAGTCCGGGTCGTGGCTTTCGAAATACCGGTCAGCAATGGCCTCGTCGGCGTATTCCAGGCTGACCTTGCAGACCTCCAGGCCCTGCTCAGCAATCCAGGCCTTGCACTTGTCGCCATCACCCTCGTCGAAGTCGGGTAGGTCCGGGTGCTGGAACATTCCGTATTCGTCGCGCACGACCGGCGCCGGCTGGATCAGTTTGATTTCTTCAGGCATGACTCTCTCCTGCCGCAGGCCGCAGCAAATGATTTAAGTTGTACGTTTATTTGTAGGTGTACAGGTTATGTAGAAGTTACTTGTCCGGTCGTCTGAAATACGAAAAAGAGATTCCTAATAGGCTGGCCAGACTCGCCATTTTGAATACGATCAAGTGCTAACCACCGGAAAAAGGAGTCCGAAATGAGACATCGTGGGGAGTGTTACTGGGCGTGGGCGGATCCTCGATTGCACACCAGAACTCACGACGAAATGCTCGACGACGGTACAACCATCGACGTTCAAGTGAGGCTGTCGAGGACGGGCACCACACAAATGTTTATCGGTGTGTATGCGGCATGTGGTGTGGCCATTCTCGAAGAGGCTTACGATTCACGCCCGCAAGAATCAATGACACGCGCCTTGGCATGGGGCGTAGGTAGAGCTCGCCGCATTGCAGTTGAGCAGGAACCAGCTCGGGCAGTTGCGAAGCAGGCCTAAATCTCAAGGGATGCGAACCCACCAACTCTGGGCGTAAGCAACGCCTTCGATGATCTCGATTCCTGTGAACGTCGCGCCCAGAGTGGACATACCAGTCATGACTGCTTCATACAAGGGTGGCAAATCAGGCTCGCCCGGGTGAACTTTGAGGATCGACGCCGAGTTCGAAGCCCGACCCAGCGGCGCGAACTCATCCAGGCGCAGGTGCACGTCGCCGCGGATCGGATTGAATGCGCGGATCTCCTTCTGGCTACGCGGCACGCCGCGCACGCGCATTGGAACGATGAGGAAGTGCATAGAGAGTACTGTTCAAATAAACAGTATTTTGTTCCTGCATTGCTCAGCCGTCGATGGCGGTTCGTCGGGTGGAGTACAAATGTTCTCCTGCTATGGCTTGCGCTCCAGGGCGGCGCGCAGGGTCTCGATTGCAGAACAGGAACCACGGTCATCACCATTACATCGAGCCACAAAGTCGTCCAGCCAAAACAACGCTTCTTGTACTTTCGCCCGCTCATCGATCTCAACCGGCGCGCTCGGCTCCTGGCTGAAAGCAGTCTCGAAGTAATCGCTGCCAGTAGTGCGTTGTTGCGCGATAGGCTCTGCGCTGGCGGATAGGAGTGCTTCGATTTTTGAGTACCGCTCAAAGCCGGAAATTTCACCGTCGTGGATTCCACGCAGCAGCGCATGCGCCTCGTCCAGGTCGCGCTTATACCCGGTTGCAATTTCGGTCAGGGCATCCAGGGCCGCCAGGTGCTCGGAAAACTGGGCACGCAGGGCGATAACCGCGTCAGTACCGCTTGATTTGTCGTTCATCGAATCACCACCACAGGGCCGTTACAGCGTTCTTGGAGCACGACGCTATCGCTTGCCTCGACAGCGCAAATGCCGCCATCCGTTTCGTCTTCGCCTTGATCGTGGCTCTGGACCAATACGGTAGCGTCAGGGTCTTCCTTGCGTAGGCGCTTTATCAGCTCACGGACCTTCACAGCTTCACCTTCGGCTCTGCGCTGGCGGATAGGGCGGCCTCAGTGTCGTTTGCCAGCTTTGCCATCTCATTGCCGAGATGTCGCGGAACGTCCAGCCAACGATTTAGCAGCGCATCATGCCCGGCCAGCTGGGCGCGCAGAGCCTCGCTTTCGTGCCAGTACTCGTTGTTCTTGCGCCGCATCGTTTCAACATCAGCGCGCAGGCGCTCCAGCTCGCCAGCGTCGGGGTTGGTGTAGAGCGGCCCCAGCCTGGCGAGTTCGTCGTGGTAGGCGTTCCAGCCTTCTGCCTTGTGGACCCCACCAGGTTCAGCCCAGTGCTGAGTTGGGTCTTTGCGCGCAGGCAGCGCCACCGGCTCGCCCTGGTGCTGGGCGGCTGGCTGGGCGAGAAGGGCGCGCAGTTCCTTCCGCGCTCGATCTTGGGTGATTCGAAGTCCGTTGCACGCTTCCTCAAGGAGGCTGCGCGGCACGCTGACCATCTGTTCGGTGTTGCTGGATCGGTTTTCTGTGGGCATGGGGATACCTCGCAGCATGCTAAATTGCACTGCTTACCAATGGAGGGTTAGAAGTGATTGAAGTAATCGAGATCGTTGCCGAATTGCGGGCTGGAAACTTCGCGAATGGGACTAGTCGTACTGCCGGTCGAGTAGTACAGGTGGTAGGCCATCACAGATTCTTCGTGGAAGTTGATCATTCGGTCGAAGGTGTTGATCTGCCTGCTAGCGCTTATGGCTCTGTAGATCAGGCGAAGCACGCCATTGTTGATTATTGGCGCCGGTGTGAGCAGGCCCTAGATGACATGCCTAATCGAGAGTGGAGGAAGAATCCGGGCATTCTTGAGTGAGGCCTAGATCGTGCAAGATCCTTGCAGGAGTTATCGTTGAATAGGGGAAGGCGCTGGCGGGCAGCGCGGGGTCAGCCGGCTATGGCCTGTTGTCCGCTCCGCAGTTGCGGCAGTTGTTCTCGAAGCGCTGGCGGTCGCTGATGAAGCGGCCGCAGCCGTGGCAGTTGAACATCATCATTCGGGGCTTCCTCTGCTGGGGCAGTACGATGCCGGTTCCGCGCAGTGCCTCCTTGATATCGACGTCGTCGCGCTCGACCAGGCGGCGGCTGTGCGCGTCGATGTAGGCGCAGGGCCAGGCCACGGCACCGTGGTGGCCTAGGCGCCTGGAAACCGTCGCTACGTCAGCCGCAGGCACCTTGATGGCAAGCTTCAGGTCGCTGGAGAAGTTCACCATCTCTCCCAGCCAGATCAGGTTGTTGCCGTTCCAGACCTTCGGCCTCTGCAGGTAGAACTCGGCTGAGTTCGGGTATTGCTCGAAGGCATCCTCCAGGCTGATGCACTGGTGGTCGACGCCCAGGCGGGTTCGTGCATCGACGTAGTCCTTCGGCCATGGGATGTCGGTGTCGCGGTGATCGAGGGCGCCGTCCTGGGTAAACAGCTGAGCCCTGTCCAGGTCCGTGACATACCCTGATCCGCCGACTCCCCAGAACGACAGGCCGTCGCCGACGTAGGCGTGCGGTCGGCTGTCTTGAAGATAGAACTGGCTCATGGCTTTCTCCATGCATGCGCCGCCCTCCGTGGCCGGATGCGGCATGGTGGCAATTTGGGTTGGGATGGGGTATTACGGGTGACCGGCATGGGGCCGGACAAAAGGAGTTGGTGTGAGAAATCCGGTTATCGATTCTGTGTGGGAAAAGATCCGTCACCTTGAAATTGGCGGGAGCGAGGCCGCTCAGGCAAAACTGGTAGAGGTGGGCAATATCGCTCAAGCAATCAGAGCCGCAGAAGGTCAGGAAGTTGCGAACGAGATTTTGGACTACGGGCTTATTGAGACTGCCCTGCTTCGATGCAGGCAGCTTCAAGACTATGAGCTGAATGGTCTTGGTTATGACGAACTACAGATTTTCTACCGCTACGCCACAACTGCTATGAGCCGAGCGCAGACTGTAATTGACACCCATTACTCAGAACTTGGGCTCTGATTCGGAATCAGTCAGGCGCGTTCTGCGAGCAGGATCAGACCGGTATCGTCCGGGTCGTCGCCGAGCTCAAGGCCGGGAGCGCGCAGCTCGCGGCTCAGCCTGAACTGGTCGAGTTTGCGCACCACAGAACTCGAAAGCGTGATTTCGTGGCGCGGCGCACTCAGGAAGTGGCGGGCCGCTTCAGGCCCTAATTCATGGATCCGGTGGATCATCAGGGTCATGGCCTCGCCGTTTTCCTCGACCTTGGCCCATTCCATGATTTCGGCCAGGGCCTGGCGGGTGCCTTGGCCGGCCTTCATCCTCAGGTCTTCAATGCCGGCCTTCGTCTCTTTCTTTCTGCGCTTCTCGTCGCGCTCTTGCGGCGTCATCGCCATACGGCACCCCCTTTAAACCGCTGGGCGGCAAGTGAACGTGCAACTGCCGGCGGCGCTGCTGCACTCGGTTGTTGATGCGCCTCATTGGGCCGCCTGGAATTTGATGTCGAACTCTTTCTGGATGGTCGAGATCAGCGCCCGGCTGACACCCAGCGCCTCGGCGGTATCGGTCCTGTTCATGCCCTGATCTTCTGCGCAGTACCGCACGAACCCTGAAAGCGCTTCCCGGCGCCGCCGGCATTCTTCGTGCTCTCGGGCCTTGGCCGACTGAAAAGCGATGCCGTACTTTTCAGAGAGCTTGAACAGCTGCTTCCTGGATAACCCCGTGGACTCCATCACTTCGGCCTGCGTCATGGTTTTCGACATTTCGCGGATTTCCGCGATTCGCCTGGCTTCTGCCGCGCGCTTCTTCTGGGCCTCCGACTTGATGGAAAAGATCTGATCGGAGCCAGCTGCCTTGGGCGGGCGCGGCTTGTAGTTGAACCCCTGGAGCTCGACCACCCGGCCGCCAGATGCGAAGAAGGCAGCCTTAGCTGCCTCCAGTTCTGCCTGGCGCTGGGCGCCGGCGATGATTTGATTGTCGGTCATGGCATCCTCACTTGATCCGGATGGAGCTCTCGCCGCGCTCAAGGTGGGCCCAGGCTGGCTCAGGGATGAGTTCGTGCTCGCAGTCTTCGCCGGCGTCCATGCGCTTTTTAACTGCTACGTTGTGCTCGCGGTCAGCCTTGAGCTTGGCGGCGATGGCGTTCTTGTCGGGAACAATCTTGGTGGCGACCGTGGTCATCTCATCAGGGAGGGCCTGCTCGTTGTCTACGATCACTTTTTCCTTTCCAGAGACCAAGCTGATGGTGAACAGCGGGCGCTTGATCGACTTGATGTTGGCCGCGTCCATGTTGCGGCGCAGGTAGTCGGTTATCTCTGTCACGCTGTTGCTCTTGATGCGCTTGAGCTCAGCGAGGCGAGCCATCTCCGCGTCGATAGCGCCGATGTCTCCCTCGAGATTCCGGCGCAGCATGACGATGTTGTCAGCCTTGTCCTCAAACTCGCCCTGGATTCCAGCCATGGTGTCTTGAATGGCCTGGATCAGGCTTTCATCGTCGGTCTCACACATTGCGGCCAGCTCGGCCATTTGGCCGGTGAGCTTGTAGAGCTGGGTCATGCTGCGGCCTCCTGGTTGAACTTCGGTGAAAGAGTCGCGAGTTCTTTGGCGATGCGCTTCACGCCCGGCTCGTCTCTGCGTGCAGTGAGTTTGCGCACCGCGGCGTCATGGAGCCTCTTGAGTTCGCTCAGTGTTTGGGCGCCTTGCATGGCATCCACCGCCGACTTGATGTAGTCCAGCCGCTCCTGCTTCTGTCGCTCGATTTCAGCGTCGCGGTCTTCTGCCTGCTCGATGGCCTGCTCAGCCTCAAGCTGCTGCCGGTAGTTCACGTCGTCGAACATGCCCAGGAACACGTCGGCGCTGAAGCCAAGCATGGAAAGGGCCTTCTTGATGGCGTCGGTCAGCGACTTCTTCGGCGCCTCGCCATCGGTCGTTGTGCCGTACTTGGACTTGTAGAGGTACTGGGTGCAGCCGTACTGCTCGATCTCGCCGCGCTGGCCGTCCAGAACGAACCAGAAGGTGATCTTGATGGTGTGGTTCAGCTCGAAGCCGAGACTTACGCGCTTGTCTCCTTCACCGTTGAACATTTCGGCGCCTTTGTCGAAGCGCTCCTCAACCACGTTCCAGCCGAAGCCGATGCCGGCCGGGCCGAAGACCTCGGTGGCCTTCATGATCATCGCCGTGCCATTGAGGCTGGTGATCTGCTGGCCGCCGACCTTGGCGTCCTTGGTGAACCTGGTATCGGTCTTGTCGACCTGCGCCCAGATGCGCATGTTGGATTCGGACATTGGTGCACCTCGCGCCAGGCCGGCGCCGTCAGTTGGAATAGGGAAATGCCAGGTCACCCAGATTGGAGGTACGCTCCAGGCCCTGGCTGCGGTGGATGGTTGCGCGCTCTCGCCGCTTACGCTCCCGGAGGGGTACGGTTATCCCCGATGGGGCCCGCCGTGCGCCGGGTGTGAATTCAGGAAGTGAGGGTGCCGGCCAGGGCGCTCGCAAGCATCCAGGCAGTGCAGATGAAGAGGGTGGTGAAGCTGCCGCGCCAGATGACCAGACGGCGGGCGCGCTGGTAGCTGGTCATGGCCCGACTCCAGCTTCCAGATAGAAATCGTCGGTATCGTGGGTTTGGCCAGCGTCATCGCGGATCATCAGTGCATCGCTAAAGCTCATCACGTCGAGCATTCCGCACGCGTCGATTCGCATCATTCCGGTCTGAACTTCAATGTCGTGCACAGGCCACCAGCCGCTGTGCAGCCATGCAAAAATCGGCTGAGGTAACGCATTGATCTTTTCCATGTTGAGAAGATCAGTCATGGGCATGGCCTCGGCCGCGCGATTGGCCGGCGCTTCAGCCAGTCGGCCTTGATCGGGTACGGCAGGTCCGCGACACGCATGCCCACCGGGAACCGCAGGGTGCCGCGCACCTGGGTGGCGTTCACTTCTTCGACCTGCTCGTCGATGAGCGTCTTCACGATTGGCGTGGTCATGCAGCCTCCTTGCGCCCATCAACAACCCTGTTGAGTCGTGCGCAGTAGTGGTTGAACTCTTCGATGGTGATGCGCTGATCCGCCATCATTTCGGTGAGCTGGCGCTGGAGCATGACGCTCCAGCTGAGCGGGGTGCCTGGATGCGACATAGCATCCAGCTCCTGGTCGATCAGGATGTGCGGGCTCATAGCTCGGCATCCTCTTGCTGGGCGATCAGTGCGTCATCGGCCAGCGGCTCAAGGAACTCTGCCGCCACATCGATGAGACGACGATCCGGTTTGTCGTCGCCCAGCAGACTCGCTGCTGTGGTCCTGCAGGGCTCGCCAAAGGCCGCTTGGATGACGATCTCAGCCAACCAGTCGCCTTTGTCCTCGCCGTCCTCCCAGCGCTTCAGCAGGAGCATCTGGATGTGGGTCTTGAACTCAGCGAAGGTGACGATGCGCGGCGCCCGCAGGCGGCGCTGCACTTTGATGTCGCAGCCCCGGGCCAACTGCTCCCCGGCTTCTTCCTGCCAGGCCAAGCGCGCATCCGCCAGAGCATCGATCACTGGAGGCGGCTGCCGGTTGTCGTACTCAAACTGTGCTGCTCGAAGTGCGCCCATGGCGGCCTCCAGGTGGTGGGTTACTCGGTGGGTGGGGTGAGGTGTGGCTGCCAGTGCGTCACGCAGTGCTCGAAACGTGAGCCATCGCCATAACGCCAGTCGATGCCGTTCCAGTAGAGGAAGCGGGCGCCGTTGAAGGCGCTCTGTGCTTTTCGTGCTGGTGTGTAGGCGATAACCCAGGCCTTGCCGCCACCCTTGGGCAGCTGAGGAAGCCTGTCGCTGCACTTGATCCAGCCGCTCATGGCTTCACCCGGGCGGCGAGCATGGCGTCGGCAACTTGGTAGGCAGAGTCAGCCATGTAGGCGATCGCCTTGCTGTCGTTGCTGTCGATCATCGACGGATTGGCAGAGAAACCCGCCAGCGCCTTGGCTGCGAAGTAATCGCGCAGCGTCATGCCGTCATGAGGAAGGTGACCCTGATATGACTCGCCATTCGGCAGCGGGACCGGAAATGCCGGTCCGCTTGTGTCTTTTCTCATCGTGTAAACCTCGGTAGCCAACCGCATTGGTCAGGAGCCAGGCGCGGGTGACCAAACCCACCGTGAAAGGTGGCCTGGCGCCTGCCAATGCGGTCGATGTGAAGGGAAGGGGTGCAGGCGGTGAGCGCTACCTCACATGCATCTGGCCTGGCCGGCTGGCCCCGGATTCGCCTGCGTGTACGTCGATTAATGTTTGCTGCGGTGAGCCTTAACTTGCATACGGCATACGGTGATGCGCTTTAAATCGATGAAAACTGCATCGGGGGTGGCAATCCGGGCCGCACCATTGATCGCCTCTCGGCTTGCGGAATCGAACCGCTCAGCGGGATTGCCACCTCCGATGCAGCCTGCGATGGGGAGCAGGGCATCGGGCAGTTAACGTCAGGCTGACGTGGCGCTGGTTGTTCAGGCTGCGCGCTCAAGCGCTTGCTGCGCCAACAGCTCAGTTACGGCCTCGGCCGGGGTGCAGCCATCGGCGTAGAAATCGCCCAGGTCGCTTTCTTCCTGCGAGCCCAAGGCCACCTGCTGACCGAGCACCTTGGATGCCTTGTCGATCCAGCGGTAGTAGGCGCGCTCTTCAGCGTCGATGCGGCATTCATCAGCCGCCATGGTTGCCATGTTGAACATCGTGAATCCCTCCGGTTGATTTTCCGGATGCCCCTCGCGAGAAGGGCACCGAGAAAATCTCATGTTGCGGTCACTCCAAGCGCCTATAGATGCCCTTTTAGCTGGACCTTTCAGGGAGACGGTTTGAAGCGCAACCCTCGGCCCGTCTTGCGCGGCCAACCCTGTGTTCCTGGCTGACTGGCGCTCGTCGTGACGTTGAGCAGGCGAAGGTTCACTTCGCAGTAGCCAGTTCCAGAGCTGGCATGGGGATCGAATTTATTGCTCGCGCTGTACCGTTGCCGGGATCGATCCGCGAGGTTCCCATCGATGTGAAAGAGCGGCGGCCCGGTTGAGGGCCTCCCGAGGGGCTGTGTAGCGCCTCGATGGGGTGAACATTAGGCATTCCTTCTTTTTCAGTCAATAGGTATTCCTAACTTTTTTTGTTCGGACACAAAAAAGCCCGCATTAGGCGGGCTCGTGTTGCGAGAAGGCCGGGGTTATTCGCGACGGAGCGAGGCAGATCGGCCGTACTGCCTTTCGAATTTTTCCACCATCATCTGGCAAGTGCCGCGGACGAACCTGCGAGCATCCAGAGATTGCAGTTCGTCATCCACGCCTTTCCAGCAAAGGTCGATGGCCGCTCTAGCCTTGCTTTTCTCGTCTGGAGGTCCTGAAAGGGCGCCGATGATCATCAGGGCCCCAAGCAGCAGGATGGGAGTTAGAACTATCCATGGCCAGATCGGCTTGCGAGGCTTTGCCGGAACTTGTCCATCATGGGTGCCAGTAAGCAAACTCATGCCGCAGTGCTTGCAGCGAATGGCCTCGGCCTTGATATCCTCGGCGCAGTAAGGGCACTTCTTGTCAGGCGATTCCACCGGAAGACCTCCATTTCATGAAGGCGCCATCCTAACACTCCGGCCGTTTGTCATCATCCGGACAAATAAAAGCCCGCGGGGCAGGCGGGCTCTAATTGGAATTTGATAGCTTACGGACCGGTGCTCTTGGCTTGCTGCGCTTTGATCTGTTCAAGTAGAGCCTTTGCTTCTGCTGATTGCTGCTTGACCTCTTGAATCGCTGCGGCGGTGTCTCGCCCCGAGTCAAAATTAGAGACGCCGTAGGCCATTACGGCGATAACAATGCCGACGATAGCTATCACGGAGACGATTGAATTCGTGATGATCGTGCCGCGCAGTCCTTTTACGCCTGAAAGGTCCTTATCGAGGAGCTGTAGGCTGTGATTGATCTGCGTGAATCCGTCAGCAATCCGGCCTTCAAAATCTTTCAGGCGAGCGTCAGCCTTGAGTTGTTGGTTCTCAAGGCGCGCGTTCAGTTCTTCCCGGGTGATATCGTTCATGGCTTCAGTATTAGCTTTCTCACGCGATATGTCACCTGCAGGGACACCTGGCATCTGTATTAATTTCCCGTACTCACTCATTGCTACCATCGCCATCCGCAGGGTTTTGATCTAACCAGTTAAAAATGAATGACAAGCTGTGAGACCTTAGAAAACCACACTTATTACAAAACATTTTGAGCTCAAGCTCGGGCACTGAATGAAATGTCAATCCTGACTGCACCAGGCTGACCGGACTTTCCGCAGACTGCATTGGGATCTGCCAAGATTTGGCATTGCAAATTGGGCAAACACCCGGCTGGCATACCGTCTCCAGGAATCGTACGGCATCACCAAAGGAAAGCGTCCTTCCTAAATAGGTTTCAGAATCTTCGATCATTTGTTTTCCTTAACTACACGAGACTGGAAAGGGTAGCTAGTTTCTGTGTCGAGTGGGCCCTTCCCATGCACCTTCTCATTCCTAGGCTTCTTCACCAGGGTGGTGATCAGAGCAGGACGGAGTACCAGAACACCTTGCCCAGCACGCTGATCCCGCTCTCAGCCAGCTGCTGCGCGGTGTACTCCTCGTCAGGGTGTTCATCTTGGTTGAAGCTGCGGAAGCGCAGACCGCCGCCTGGCATCCGGTAAAGCGTTTTCACGCGCAGTTCGCCGCCGTGGTCGATCGCGTACATCTTGCCGTCCTTCACTGCGGTCGATGATTTGTCGACACCGACTGTGCTGCCGTCCGGCAGGACTGGCTCCATGCTATTGCCGTGCACCGTCACGCACACGGCCTGGTCGAACTGCACGCCCTGGTTGCGTAGCGTCTGTTTGCCGAAGCGGAGCTTTCTACTGCTCGACTTCTCGATAACGGTGCGTCCCGATCCTGCGGACAGTTCAACTTCCTTGAGGAACGGCACGTAAACCTCGTCATCATCCAGCGGGGTGTCGTCGTCCCACACGGAAATCGGGCCGAGCATGGCGGCATTCGAGACTGGCGCAACTGCAGGGCCTGCTTTTCGCATCGCACCCTTTCCCGTCGCCAGCCACATTGGCGTTACCTTCAAAAATTCGGCAGCGCGAAGCAGATTTTGCCCTTCAATGGTCTTGGTTTTTCCAGAAATCCAATCATTCACGGACGGCGGCTTGATACCGCACGCCCGAGCCAAAGCAGCCTGCGAGATTTTCGGAGGTCCAGCCATTACTTGCCGCAAACGTTCTTGAAGTGTGCTCATTAGGTCAGCCTAACACTGCGCATCTAAGGTATTCCTATTGACCTGGATAAAAGGTATGCCTAATATCTCTACCTAAGATTCCAGCCGGAGAGACTAGGCATGAACCCCAGCGCAATTATCGACGCTCTGGGTGGGACATTTCGCGTAGCCGAGCTGTGCGAGGTACGCCCGCCATCGGTGAGCGATTGGAAAAAGCACGGCATTCCTCGTGCCCGAATGATGTTTCTGCGCGTGGCTCGCCCAGACGTCTTCAAGGCCCTGGAGGAAGAAGCCAAGGAAGACGCTTCCCAGTCCAGCGCCATTACCAAGAAAACCGCTGCTTAACCACTTTCAACCACAAAGGAACCCACCGTGTCGTACTTCGACCCCGACCACTTGCACAACAAGCCCACCAAGGTTCGCTTGGATGAGGCTGCCGACGACTTGCTTTCGGCGATGGCTCGTTTCAAGCGCACGCAGAAGGCTGTGCTCGCCAGGGAAATTTTGGAGCGCGGTCTCGACCAGATGATGCAAGAGCTTAACGCGAACACTGACGCGGCCTGAAGTGGCCGAGGAGGCCCTGTGCCAGAAAGCAAAGAGCTGGGAATCCAGCTCGACGGGAAGGGCAATTCAGATCTGGAGCTTCTTGCCAGGCAGAAGGGCTTAACCCCTGAGCAACTGGCGGCACGAATCATCAATGAGGCTCTCGACCGGATGACGAGAACAGAGCCCGGCCGAAGCAATGTTCGGTCGTTTCGAAAGGGCTGATAAGCCCCTGAGGGACTCATGAGGAACTGCCGTTGAAAACACCAACACCCAAACCGCAGACGCAAAAAAGCCGGTGGCTAGACCGGCTTCTTGTACTGCATTCGTAACGCTTGTGTGAGGTCATCATATATGCACCAGACCATCCAAAGCAATACCGTCGCCCTCGCGCCACAAAATGCGAACCACGATTTCGTGGCGCGCACAGTAAACCTGTTCAATTTCGAGGGGTTCGACGTTCGTGTCGTGCTCGTTGATGGTGAGCCCTGGTTCTCTGCCCGCGATGTCGCTGAAGGTCTCGGCTATTCCAATCCCCAAAAAGCCGTGCGCGACCACTGCAAAAGCCCGCGCCCGGTGGGGGTGAACGATTCGTTCACCCTTGGCCCTTCGGCAAACATCATCCCCGAGCGTGACGTATACCGGCTGGTAATGCGCTCGAAGATGCCTCAAGCCGAACGCTTTGAGGAGTGGGTGGTGAGCGAAGTGCTGCCCAGCATTCGCAAAACGGGTGGCTATACCGCCCCCGCCCAGCCCGCCGACCTCAGCAAGCTGGAAATCCTCCAGATGGCGCTGGAGTCGGAGAAGGCCCGCGTTCTGCTGACCGTCGAATTGAAGGCCCAGGCCACCAAGATTGAGCACCTCGAAAACCTGTTCAAGGAAGGCATGACCGCCACCCAGTTCTGCAAGGGCCTCAATGGGGTCAACGTCATGCAGATCGGCCACTACCTGGAAGGCCGCAGCTGGCTCTACAACGAGAGCAAGTCCGGCACCCGCTGGCGCGTCGGCTCGTACGCCCGCGACAAGTACATGACCGAGCATCAGCAGGAGATCACCCCGCACGGCAGGGAGCCCTTCATCAGCTTCACACCTGTGCTGCTGCGCAAGGGCGCCGTGCGCCTGTACGAGCTGTACCTGGCCGGCGATCTGCCCATGAAGAAGAACTGGGACGGCCTGCACACCCACGACAAGGCCGTGCGGGGTGCAGCATGAGCGACTGGATTTGCAGAAAGTCGATGCAGCGCTGCCAGCATCCGGGCATGTGCTCACTCCACGGTGGCTGCCAGCCGGACAAGAGCGAGTGGCAATCCGGTTACGACGAGGGTCGCCGCATGGGGGTTAAAACCGCTCTTGATGAGCGGGACCAGCTCAAGACCGAGAACGAAAGGCTGGTTTCTGCGATTCAAGCGGTCATCAACGAAGTGCCCAGCCGCGTTACTCGTAACGATGGTAATGCGCCTGGTCACTGCCATGCCGTCCCAGGGATATGGGATGAAGACAACGGCGACCGGGCTGGAACTGAGTGCGGTTGGTGCAAGGTATGGGCGGCCGCCGTAGCTATTTCCAAGGAGCGCGGCCAATGACCAAGCCTGTGAACGTGGAAAAGGCCACGCCGACCATCCTGTACGCCAAGCAGGCCCCATACAGCTCGGTCAGCAACGACGTTGTTGCCCTGATCGAGAACCCAGACGCCCTGGCCATCTGGATCTACCTGCAAACCCGCTCCAGCGACTGGAAGGTGATCGGCTCGTACCTGCAAGACCGGTTCTCCATCGGCCGCGACCGCTACTCGAAAGCCATGGCCTACCTGCGCGAGATTGGCCTGGTAACCCATGAGGTCATGCGCGAGGAAGGGTCGGGCAAGGTGCTGGGTCGCCGCATCATCGTCCACTACGAACCGAACCTACAGGTTTCCGAGTATTCGGTTAACCGAAGTGTGGGTTTTCCGAACTGTGGGAAAACCGACAACTACTCAATAAAGGATTCTTCTACTCAATCAAGGACTGAGCCCACGGTCGCTGACGCTCCCTCTCGGGCGAAGAAGTCGGCCAAGTTCAATCCCCTGACTGCCAAGCCCGGCAACGTCAGCGAGCAGACCTGGGCCGACTGGTGCCAGCACCGCGTTGAGATCCGCAAGCCGCTGACCGCCAAGACGTGCGAGCAGCAGGCCAAAGCCCTGGCCAACCACCCGGCACCCGACGCCGTGATCAACCAGTCGATCAGCAACGGCTGGACCGGCCTGTTCCCGGAGAAGGTGCTGCCGGGTGCACAGCAACGCGGTACCCGCTCCAACGAACCCGACTTCAACGACTCGACCTGGGCCGAAGGGCTGATGGTGCGCACATGAGATCAGCCAACCAACTGATGACGTCAATGAACAACCGGCCACCAGAGCTGCATGGCGGCCCCGTTGTGGTCTCCCTGGAGACCGCTGAGGTGGTTAACGGCCTGTTCAGGCGCCTACGGGGCATCTTCCCTGCTTGGCGCCAAGCCTGGCCCTCCACAGAGGCTCTGGCGGCTGCCAAGGAAGAATGGATCAAGGAGTTCGCCGCCCAAGGCATCCGCACCATCGAGCAGATCGAGTTCGGCATCGAGAAGTGCCGCAGGCTCAAGAAGCCTTTCGCACCGAGCGTGGGCGAGTTCATCGCCATGTGCCAGCCGACTCCTGAGGACTTCGGTATGCCGGCGCCGGCCGACGCCTGGATTGAGGCGCTGATGGGCATGTACAGCCACGAGGGCGTGAAGATCGCCGCTGTGGCCACCGGCCTGTTCGACCTGCGCGCCGCCCAGCAAAGCGACAAGGGTCTGCAAGCGCGCTTCGACCGCGCCTACCAGATCGTGCTGCGCCGCGCCCAGGACGGCCAGCCACTGGACGGCAAGATCGCCACCGGCATCGGCCACGACAGCCAGAAGAGCGCCGCCGAGCTTGCCGAAGAGCATGCAAGGCAGAAGCAGGCCCGCCTGCTCGAGGTCCAGCAGATCCCATCCAGCGCCGCCGCGTGCCGTGCACACCTGCTGGCCAAGTTGAACATCAAGCGCGCCGGGCAGCCGGCCGGGGAGGGCGTGTGATGCGCAAGTTCAATCCGCGTGGCATCAAGCCGTGGATGATCCGGCTCCCTTGGCTGGCCCGCATGTACCTGCTGACGATCCTGCCCGTGATGCCCCTGATTTTCGCGGCTGCTGTGCTCTGGCAAAACCGCAGAGACTTTTCGGAGATCGCGCGCGCCTGCGAAGCGATCTTGCTGCCTTGGGAGAAGCACTGATGGACACCAACAAGATGCGCGCTGAGTTCGAGGCAGCATTCGTCGAGGAAGAGGTTCGCCTGCTTGGCGAAGGGTTCCGCAGCTCAGCCCTGCACATGCTCGAGCAAAACACCGTCAACGTGCGTTCAGCATGGTGGGCTTGGCAGGCCTCCAGCGAGGCCGTGGTGGTGGAGCTGCCGAATCGCAAGGAAGGAAAGTACTGCAGTCTTCGCGGTTTCGACGAAGTGCGGTTCTGTGCGGACGTAAGGGCCGCCATCGAGGCCCAGGGCCTGAAGGTGTCCCCATGACCATCGACAAATCAAAGCTCCAGCCCCTGCTATGGGCGGTGGTAGGCGCCTGGAAGGCTGGAGAACAGGATCTGCAGGTGCATACCGACGCTCTGGATGGATTCCTTGGGGCGCACACCGTGGAGGAGGTCGCTCTCCAACTGCTGGCAGAGCTGAATCTTGCTGGCGAAGCGCGCGACGCCTACGCCGCTGACAAGATGAGGCTGGCATTTGCGCTGAATGATGCGAGGGCTGAGGCCAAGGCATTACGCAGATTACTTGCCGAATCTGGAGATGAGCTGGAGGAGCTGAAGCGCTCAGTTGGGTTCCGTGGGCACACCCTTGAAGTCCTGAAAAAAATTGATGCAGCACTGGCCGAGGAGACATCCCATGGCTGACCTCATGCTTCGCACCGAGCAAGATCGAGCCCGCCTGATCGGCTACCTCACCGGCCTGGACCTGGCCAAGCCGCGCCGCTTGACCATCGTCGAAGTGCGCAACAAGCGCAGCGACGCCCAGAACCGCCTGCTGTGGATGTGGAACGGGCTTATCCAGGCGCACCTGCGCGACTCACACGGCCAGCTGGCCAGCGCCGAAGAGTGGCACGAGATCTTCGTGGCCAAGCTCTGGCCTGCCGAGGTGCATCCGGTGGAGCTGCCCGACGGCACCCGGTACCGCGTAGGCCGGGCCAAGACCCGCAAGTTCAACACCCAGCAGATGACCACCTACCTGGAGCTGCTGGACGCCTACTGCGCCGAGCATCTGCAGCTCCTGCTGCCACACCCGGATGACCTGATGATGGCGATCTACGGCGAGCGCCGGGGGAGGGCCGCATGAGTCTCCCGACCAAACAACCGCGCCCGAAGAAGTGCAAGAACCCCGCGTGCGGCATCAGCTTCCCGCCGCGCCGCCTGGGTCAGGCTGTCTGCAGTCCAGCCTGCGGCCTGGCCATCGCGCCGGCGAGCCGTGACAAGGCTCGCAAGGCCATCGACCAGCGTGAGCGCCGCGAGATCCAGGTGCGCAAGGAGAAGCTGAAGAGCCGCGCCGACTACATGCGCGAGGCCCAGGCCGAATTCAACACCTACATCCGCCTGCGCGACCAGCACCTGCCGTGCATAAGCTGCGACTCGCTGCCCAGCGATCACGACCTGATCACCGGCAGCCGCTGGGACGCCGGGCATTACCGGTCGGTGGGCGCGTGCCCGGAACTGCGGTTCGAGCCGCTCAACGTCCACCGCCAGTGCGTGAAGTGCAATCGCAATCTGTCGGGTAACGCGGTCGAGTACCGCATCCGGCTGGTGCAGCGCATCGGTGCCGACCAGGTGGCTTTCCTCGAAGGCCCTCATCAGGCCCGCAAGTACACCATCGACGACCTCAAGGCCATCAAGGCCGAGTACCGGGCAAAGATCAAACAGCTGAAGGAGGCTGCAGCATGACCACAGCATTGGCGTTTTTCATTCTGGCCGTGATGCTTGTGGCATCCGGCGCCGTGATTGCTTGGGGCGCCGCAGTCGCCCGAAAGCGCAGCTACGAAGAATTCATTTTGAGGAAATCCAAGCGAGCAGGGGGTGGGCAATGATCTATCGCGACGTTATCTCTGCAGTAATTCGTGCACTGGCATCCGAGACGATCAATAGCGCCGGCGGCTGCGATTACACGCCAAAAATCCAGGCCAGCAAGCTCAAAGGCGAGATCGTGGGCAAAGAGGCGGCCTTTCTCACCGACTGCTGGGTGTTTGGCAGACTTCACTCTTGCCTGGAGCCTAAGCACTGGATGGCCTTGAACGCTTGCTACTCAACGCACATGGCATCGAAGGTCGGCGCTATCGGGCGGATCGTATCGCATGTGTCTTCGCCTGCCCCGCGCCTATTCCTGACCAAGGCAGTTACAGCGTGGGCGTATCCGCAGCTGGGAGGCGCTGAGCGGGCGCCTGTGGAGAAAGTGACGCTTGAGGTGGATGATGACGCTCCGGCCTGGAGAAAGGCGGCTGTGGAGAAATCACAGAAGGCTATCAACGCCAAGCTCAAGCAGCGTCATGAGGCGCCATGTGAAGGAGTCATCATCCTGCCAGCCCATAACTACGACATGAACACCTGGGACGTCGATGGCACGCCGGAGCGCACCAGGCGTGACTGGCGCAGGAAGATATTCAAGGGGTTGGATACGCTGGTGAATCAGGCGCTCCTTGAGGCTGGGGAGCTCCTGACCAAGGAGGGAGTGTTCTTCGATGAGCAAGATGTTGCATAGAGGGCCTTGACAGGGCCTGCCGGTTCGCCGAATATTAACCCATCCTGTCATTCCTGCGCGTTTAGGAGTGACCACAAAGAGCCCGGCCAAGTGCCGGGTTTTTTGTTGCCCCAAGAGGGCCTCAAGAGTCCCGGCCACTGCGCCGGGATTTTCGTTTTCAGCAGGCGAAAGACTGATAGGCCCACCTGCTTTCATCAGAGGAACCGCTATGTCGCATCGCATGCGCTGCAAAATGATCTGCCACGAAGTTACCCCGAACGAACACAGCCAGGGCCAGCTCTGCACTGTTCGGCTCGGCGCCATCTACTCCAGTGATCCAGCCACCGAAGATTCGATCTACGGCAAGTACACGCCATATGGCGAGTTCCGCGCCGGCATCGTCACTGAGGTTGCCGAGAAGATGGAGGTAGGCAAGGCCTACTACGTGGATATCTCGCCAGCCACTTGAATTCACTGCAGCCAGGGCAGCCTTAGGGAGGCCTGGACACTGATAAGCCGGTAGTACAGTGCTACGGAGTAACACTGGCAGCCCGCGCACCCATGCCCGGTACGCTTCATGGGTGGCGCGAGACTGGATCGCCGAGACTGGTGCGGCAGGGTGCCGGCGGCGTGATGGTCCTTGGCGGACGGCGGGAAAGACCGCGTACCTATTCAGGGTCCTGACATTGAACGGGGCTTTTTCGTCTTCGCTAGATCGCCCGAAGGGTGGCATCAGTTATTCCATGGGCGCGACACACGCTCTCAGGGGCTGGATCATCCAGGCCGTCTGGGGTGGTCAGTTTTAGCTGATTCTGTATCACGCTCCATGCAATATCGGCAGATGCATTAACGTTCCATTTGAAGTGGAGAACGCTTGGTTTTCCATCCAGAACGTAGCGAACCTCGTAATCGATGAATTCGGGCAAAGCCTCGACAGAAACCGAAAGGCGTTTGCCGAGCGCAGCCAAAGCCTTCTCGATAGCCTCCATCTTCGAGGTGTGCAGGAAGTCGACCAAGCGATCGCCTTGGGTCTGGGCCAAGCCCAGCAGGCGGCATAGATCGGCCTTACGCATATCGCGCGCCATCATCTCGTTCCACAGCACGATCTTCGCCACAGTCACCGCTGGCAGTCGCACGACGTGCTGGCCTGGTGCGGGCTCGGACGCGGCAGGAATGGCGCGACGCTGATCAACGTAGATCGACAGCGCAGTTTCGATACCGTCCACGGATTCACGCAGCGCATCGGCGACATCGTCCCCGGCACTGTTGAACTCTGGAAGGTCCGGCGCGGTTACCGCCACCCCTGGGTTTTCGTCCTCGTGAATGATCACGGGATAGTCATACATGGTGCAGCCCTCTCTGTAGGCGAGATGATCTAAGCGAGTGAGCTGGGGGCTCATTCAAGCCCCAGCTGTTTGATGATTCCTTTGCGGGTTGGCTCTTTCATTTCCTTGGAGCCGTGGTCCGCAAAGACCGTTTGCTTGCCGTTTGGGGCGGTGACTTTGAAGTGGCTACCTTTGCCGGCTTCGAAGGTCACCCCGTGGGCCTTCAACCATCGTCTGAACTCGCTGTATTTCATCACCTCGCCTCGTTGTTTGGATGAGTCCATTCTACCACGATTTTGTGGTAATACAACATTTTTGTGTTATTTGTTCGGAGTGACCTTTATGGCAGAACCAGCGAGCACTGCCGCCAGCGTAGTGCTGGTCAAGTACGGTGTGGTCATGGCTGCTTTCATCGGTTCGATCCTGTCCCTGGGTTTCTTGAAGGACCTGACGCGAGGGCAGGCGGCAACCGCTGTAGCTACCGGCTTCGGGTTTTCGGTGTACCTGACCCAGCCCGTAACCCTCTGGCTGGCCCCCAAGCTTGACTTGGGGGTGAATGATGACCTGCTGTGTGGCGTGGCTTTCGTGCTTGGCCTTACGGCAATGAACATCATCCCGGCCATCAAAGCAGTCATAGGGGCATTCCCTGCGACGCGAGGTGCCTGATATGAACAACATCCTGGGTTCAGCGCTGACCGCTCTGGACGTGTTCCTGTGCGTTCTGGTGGTGGCTGCAGCGTGTGACTACCTGCGCAAGGTCCGCCCGGCTGACCAGCCCCTGCTGAGCATCGCCTTCTACCTGGTTGCCATCGGCGGGTTCGGTGCATTCGCTACCGCCCTGCAGGGGCAATGGGTAAATCCATTCGGTGTGATGCTTCATGCCGGCGTGGTGGCCTATGCCTGGGCCCGTCGCGGGCACGTCTTCGGCTGATCCGCGCCACAAAATAGCAGTGCGCCGTTTCGTGGCGCGAACCTAAGACTGGTCGTTCAGCAACTTCTCGATACCGTGCAGCTTGTATGAAAGCTCCATCTCCACCTCGAAAAGCCCTCTCGACCAAAGCTCACTGCGTGGATTGGTGTCTGTTCGCATGTGGAAGTTCGCTGAGGTGCTTCTGACTGCCGGACCAAAGTAGCATCGTTCGAGATCTGTTCTCTCAGCCTTGCGCCGGGAAAGCGTCTCATGTTTTGCAGCTTCCTTGATCTCGGCTTTCAGTGTTACAAGCCTTGATTTCAGGTGTTCAATACTGCTTGCAGAAAGCCTCGACTTGTCAGAAGCGTCACTGATCAGGCTTCGGGCTTCGTCGTGCCATCGCTGCAGCTCATCTCTGATCGCGGCAGCCTCGTGTCGGTCAATATCCATGTGGTCTCCTGGGGCGAAGTAGTAGTGCCGCAGGTAGGCGCGGCACAATCCGTGCGGATGGCGGTAGGCTGATGCTTAGCCCCAAGTCTGAAGCCACTTGCTGTAATGGCTGGCCATCACCGACTTAATCGCCTCCCCCGAAACGCGATAAGTCCCGACTTTGTCAGCGAGCGGGAGTAC
Organism: Pseudomonas sp. MF6396; assembly: GCF_002018915.1. Taxonomy (NCBI): domain Bacteria; kingdom Pseudomonadati; phylum Pseudomonadota; class Gammaproteobacteria; order Pseudomonadales; family Pseudomonadaceae; genus Pseudomonas; species Pseudomonas sp. MF6396. The sequence goes on from NZ_MVOK01000002.1 coordinate 289,580, forward strand.
CCCGTCTTGCCCGATGACCACGATGAATGAACCATCGGCGTTTTGCGGCATTGTTCCCATATGGGCAAGGTTTGGTGCGTACCCGCCGCCTATCAAAAAGTTGGTAAGCGAGTCGTTCATTTTTTGAGCACGGTCAATTTCCGGTCTGGAGGCGCGGTGTGACTGGCCAAGGACCAGGCGCGCTGCAAAAAACTCAGCGGTGATCTCGATCATTTTTTCGTCAGGTGTTTGCCGTGTGATGTCGGTCATGGGCCTTTCGGCTCCTTAGGTCGTAAAACGCTCACAATTACCGGGAAACAGACATATTTCAATAGGTAGGTAGCCTTGTCTGCGAAGCAACCCGACTGGGAGGCGATCGAAAGCGCCAACCAATCAGGTTCGACTGTTTGCCTATTGGACGATCTGCTGGAATAGGCATGGCCCTACAGGCTGTCCGTAGGCCGCGCACCCTGCGTAGATGTCTGCTAACCCTTGAACAAAGCTACCAGCAATAAGACCCAGCACTGCGGCAATGACGACATATGCCCAAACGCGGTCAGAAGGCATTGGCTGACGCTTCATCCACAAGTCCATGCATCGCGCCCCGTAGAAGAGGAAGTAGAGAGCGATCATTGCAGCTACGCCGGCAGCGGAGTAGGCGCCAAAAGTAAAAATACTCAGGGGTTTCAAAAATTCCATGCACATCTCCTTTTGTTAAGTGCCTGTCGATTGAATCACCACGCGCACGCAGGCGCTATTCAACATGGTGCAGTTACTACTTGCACCGGTGGAGACCAGCAGGATGAACAGGCCATTACCGACGATAGATTTGCTCGACTCAGTGTGGCTCACGCTCCAGCCAGCATCTGATGTATGGGGGTGGATACAGCGCGAGATCCTGGCCGAGACCGGCAGCATCCACAACGAAGACCACGCTCACCTGATCGACGCCAACATCGGCGTGCTTTGGGCATCCTCTGGATTCACCAAGAAGGGAAGGGTGGTGCTAGGCCAGGCCGAGCAGGTCATGTTCCGCGCCGGTGGCTGGCAGAAGGCTCGCCAAGAGCAGCAGATTCGGGACTGGTTCGGCGATGTGCCGGAATACCTGATCACCCTTGCCGCTGACTACTGCGCACAATGCACCGACGCGGAGTTCTGCGCCCTGGTCGAGCACGAGCTTTACCACATAGCCCAGGCGACCGATCAGTACGGCGCGCCCAAGTTCACCCAAGAAGGTCTCCCTAAGTTACAGATGCGCGGGCACGACGTTGAAGAGTTCGTCGGTGTGGTTCGCCGCTATGGAGCAGGGGAAGACGTTCAGCAGCTGATTGAAGCTGCAAGCCGGCCGCCTGAGGTGGCCAAGATCAACATTTCGAGGGCCTGCGGAACCTGTCTGCTCAAGTCTGCCTGACCTTTGACAGACCTAAGACGGAATTGAACCTATGGCGGCCCTGAGCAACGAGGTGAAAGCCTTTATCGTTCAGGCCCTGGCCTGTTTCGATACCCCAGCACAGGTGGCGACCTCTGTCCGAGAAGAATTCGGCATAGAGGTGAGCCGCCAGCAGTGCGAGTCCCATGACCCGACCAAGAGTGCAGGTCGAGACTTGGCCAAGCGCTGGCGGATCCTGTTCGAAGACACGCGCAAGCGGTTCCGTGAAGAGACATCTGAGATCCCGATTGCCAACCGGGCATTCCGGCTCCGAGCGCTGGGAAGGATGGCCGAGAAGGCTGAGTCCATGAAGAATATGGCCCTGACTGCCCAATTGCTGGAGCAGGCGGCCAAAGAGGTCGGCGATGTTTACGTGAATCGCCAGACCAAGAACGAAAACCCCCACGACAACGTGCCGCCCACTCGGGTGCAGGTAGACGTGGTGGATGCGAGGAAGCCTGATGCCGTCACTTAACGTGCCCCAGGCTAACTTCCTCCGGATGGAGAACAAGTTCCGTGGCTTCGTGGCTGGGTTTGGCTCGGGCAAGACCTGGGTAGGCTGCGCCGCGCTGTGCAAGCACGTGTGGGAGTGGCCTCGGATCGACTCCGGCTACTTCGCCCCTACCTACCCGCAGATCCGCGACATCTTCTTCCCGACGATCGAGGAGGTCGCCTTCGACTGGGGCCTGAAGGTCAAGACGAAGGAGAGCGACAAAGAGGTCGAGTTCTACAGCGGCGGTCAGTACCGCAGCACGACCATCTGCCGCTCGATGGAGAAGCCGCAAACCATCGTGGGTTTCAAGATCGGGCACGCTCTGGTCGACGAGCTCGATGTTCTGCCAGCGCTGAAGGCCGAGCACGCCTGGCGCAAGATCATTGCCCGGATGCGCTACAACGTGCCCGGGCTGAAGAACGGCGTTGATGTGACCACCACCCCCGAGGGATTCAAGTTCGTCTATCAGCAGTTCGTGAAGCAGCTGCGCGAGAAGCCAGCCCTACAGGGCATGTACGGCTTGGTACAGGCCAGCACGTTCGACAACGAGCTGAACCTGCCCCCGGACTACATCCCGTCGCTGATGGAGTCATACCCGGCCCAGTTGATCCTGGCGTACCTGAATGGCCAGTTCGTCAACCTGAACGCGGGCTCGATCTACCACGCCTACGACCGGAAGCTGAATTCCTGTTTCGACACGGTCGAGCCGGGCGAGCCCTTGTTCATCGGCATGGACTTCAACGTCGGCAAGATGGCTGCGATCACGCACGTGAAGCGCGCAGACGGCAAACCCAGGGCGGTTGATGAGTTGATCGATGGCTTTGATACCCCTGACATGATCCGGCGCATCAAGGAGCGCTACTGGCGGCACAACGGCAAGGACTTCGAGAAAACCTGCGAAATCAGGATCTACCCGGATGCCTCGGGCGGCTCCCGTAAGTCGGTCAATGCCAGCGAGACCGATATCGCAATCCTTCGCCAGGCCGGCTTCGGCGTGATCGCTCCCGACGCCAACCCGCCAGTGAAAGACCGCATCAACGCCATGAACGCGATGTTCTGCAACGCGAATGGCGAGCGCCGCTACCTGATCAATCCGCTGCGCTGCCCGACCTATGCGGATGGCTTGGAGCAGCAGGTGTGGGCAGCCAACGGCGAGCCCGACAAGAAATCCGGCGTGGACCACGCGAACGACGCTGGCGGCTACTTCATCCACCACGACTACCCGATCAGCAGGCCGGTCACTCACGTGCCGATCTCGTTCACTTTCTGAGGCCATCCATGCCTAATTTCCTCCCCCGGGCAGAGTACTCGGAGGCCTTGCCCGGCTGGCAGCTGGTCAAGCGCTGCGTGGCTGGCGCCCGAGAGGTGCGCAAGCACGATATCTATCTGCCGATGCCGGACCCGGAGAACAAATCACCGGAGAACCATGCGCGGTACAAGCAGTACAAGAAGCGGGCGATGTTCCTGAACATTACCGGGTGCACGCGCACCGGCCTGCTGGGTGCGGTGTTCCGCAAGACTGCCGAGCTACAGTTGCCTGCTGGGGTCGAGTACCTCAAGGAAAACGCCAGCGGCGACGGCACGAGCTTGGAACAGCTTTCGAAGGAAGCGGTAGGCGAATGCCTGGATGCCGGCCGTGGTGGGTTCCTGGTGGACTTCCCGGCAGTTGAGGGCGTTTCCTCGATGGCCGACATGAAAGGCCGAAGCGCGCTGATTCACCACTACGGTGCCGAGTCGATCATCGACTGGAACGAGCAGGTGATTGATGGCGTGAAGCGTCTTGTCTATGTCTGCTTGCTGGAGAGCGTGTCCGAGTTCAGTGCAGAGAGCCTGGAGCGGACCATGGGCACCCAGTTCCGAGTGCTGCTGCTGGTTGATGGCCGCTACGTCCAGCGCGTTTATACCGAAGACGGCAATTCCTACACCGAGGTCGCGCCTCTCGACAAGAACGGCCGCCCCTTTGATCACATCCTGTTCAGCTTCTACGGCGCCCAGAACAACGACGCCAGCGTCGACAAGTCGCCCCTGGAAGACCTGGCCGACGTCAACATCCTGCACTACGGTAACAGCGCCACGGTGGAGGAGAGCGGGTTTATCAGCAGCCAGCCTACCCTGTTCATTACGACCGACATCAGCGCAGATGAGTTCGCCAAGCTGAACCCGAACGGCATGCATATCGGCTCGACTCGCGGCTACAACCTCGGGAAGAGCGGTACCGCAAACCTAGTCCAGGCAACCGAGAGCCAGCTGGCTCGGACGCTGCTGAAGGACAAGGAAGAGCAGATGCTGATGATCGGCGCTCGCATCGTCCAGAAGGCGGGCGGCGCCGAGACCGCCGAGGCGGTGCGCATCCGCTACAGCTCGGACAACAGTGTGCTGGGCACCATCGCCGGCAACGTGTCTGAGGCCCTGAAGCGGGCCATTCTCGATGCTGAGCGCTTCATGATGGGCGAGCCGGACGAGGCTGGGACGGTGTTCTGGCTCAACCAGTCGTTCTTCGACGAGACCATGACCGCCCAGGACATCATTGCCCAGATCCAGCTGTGGCAGCAGGGCTTCATCGCCAAGAAGGATGTGCGCGTCAATCTGCGCCAGGGCGGCGTGCTTGAAGCTGACCGTACCGACGAGCTGATCGACGAGGACTTGGCCCAGCAGCCGCCAGTGACTGGCAACGACACCGGAGGCGGGGAGGATGAGCAGTGACGGCTACCTGTCCGACGCAGCGACCCGCCACCAGGTGTACGTCCAGCGCTATGCCGGGGGGAGCCTAAAGCGCCTGGCCAAGTTCATCACCAAGGCCATCAGTACCGCCAAATCGCGCGTATCCGATGGATTGAGCCGGTACGGCACCCAACGGTACGAGAAGCAGATCAAAGAGCTACAGGGCGATCTGGCGGGCGTGTACGGCGAGATGAAGCAACAGGCCGTCCTGGACCTGACTGAATTCGGTGGCTACGAGGCCGAATTCAATATGACCCTGCTTGGGAAGGTCGTGAAGGCGGTCGTGCAATTGAACAGGCCGAACATCGTGCAGGTTGCCGCAGCGGCGCTGGCTGACCCTCTCGACCTGGAGGTCGGCAAGGGCCGGCAGCGCATTAGCATCAACGGCGCGCTCGACCAGTACGGCACCAAGAAGAGCGCTGAGATCATCAGCGAGATCCGAATGGGTTCCGCGCTGGGCGAGACGTCCGACCAGATCAGTCGCCGGCTGACGTCACTGGGCGTCCAGCAGCGCGATCAGGCTCAGGCCCTGGTCAACACCATGACCAACCACATCGCCACCACGGCGCGCGTCGAAGTGCTCAAGGACAACGACGACATTCTCAAGGGGATGCGCCGGATCGCCACCCTGGACAGTCGGACCACATTGTTCTGCATGAGCATCGACCAGACGGTCATCCCGCTGGATGGGCCGAAGCCGCCGTATCACTGGCGGTGCCGGACCACGGTCATCCCTGTGCTGAAAGACGAATTCACCCGGGAGATTCCTGGCTCCACCCGGTCCTCAGTCGGCCCTGATGGCGTTGAGCAAGTGAGCAGTAAGATCAGCTACGGCGAATGGCTGGCAGGGCAGCCGGCAGCGTTCCAAGAGGATGTGCTTGGCCCCGCCAGGTACAAGCTGTTCAGAAAAGGGGGGCTCACCATCGACCGTTTTGTCGACGACGATGGGAAGCCCCTTACTTTGGCTCAACTGCGTGATCGCGAACCGCTGGCGTTCTTGCGATCGGACGGGTGACTTACTGGCCTGGCTCCTTAACAAGCCAGAAGTAGGTCGGGATTGGGTCGGTCGCTGAAGGCTTGCCTGCAAGGTACGCCTCGCCAGCTTCTGCATCAAAGTCCAGAGCGTTGACCGGCCTGTAGAAGTCGAACTTCCGCTTGGTCCGCTTGAAGATGCCGGTCTTGACCAGAGCATCTACGACCTCCTTTGTTGCCTGCATGGTGTTCCGGTACGGGGAGTCCTTGCTCAAGAAGTAGCGGCGGATCAGCGGATCAAGACCGCCGGAAAACTGAGCGTCGAACCGCTCTAGGGCCTGGGTCCTAGCATTCACCGGAAGGCTTTCCCGGTACTGCTCTAGGTTCTGTGCGCGGTCATCGTCGGCGCCCATGGATACGGTTGCTTGACGCAGGCAGTAATCGACAAGGCGAACCAAGTCGATGCACTCGCCGGACGCCTCCGGCAAATCAATGTAGCGGTCATCCCTTATCAAGGGGGGGGGCAGTGTTTCTGCCAGTGGGTGGTTGGCCATAAGGACCTCGAATTGATGGTATGGGAGGACAGCGAAGGCGGGCTTTCCGTTGCTGTCGTTAATGAGCTGAACGCTCAGTTCTTGGGTCATGGTGATTTCCTCTTTTCATTTCCCAACTGAAATATACGAAAAACATGAAGCCGATTCAAGGCTTCAAATCAAAACCGCAGGCAGGGCCTGCTCAACGTCTCTGGGAGACAGCAATGACCTTGAAATTTCAACTGGACAGCCTCGACGGCGTCGACGAATCCATCCAGGCCCTGTACGTCGAGAAGGACGGCAAGTTCGTTCTCGGCATTGATGGGCTTCCGCAGCAGGAAGACGTCACCGGCCTGAAGGCCAAGGTGGAAGAACTGTTGGGTGAGAAGAAGGCCGCCGAGAAGGCTCGTCGCGAGGCCGAAGAGAAGGCGCGCACCGAGGCAGAAGAGGCCGCCCGCAAAGCCGGCGACGTCGAGGGCCTGGAGAAGTCCTGGTCCGAGAAGTTCGCCCGCCGCGAAGCTGAGCTGACCGCCCAACTCGAAAGCACCAACAGTACCCTGCAAGGCCAGATCCGGGATCTGACCGTAGGGCGCACCGCGACCGAGATCGCTACCACCCTGGCTGTTCCAGGCAGCGCCAAGGCATTGCTTCCCCACATCGAACGCCGGCTGAGCGTCGAGCAGCGTGATGGTAAACCTACCGTCGTCGTGCTTGACGCCGCCGGCAAGCTCTCGGCGGCAACGCTGGATGAGCTGAAAGCAGAATTCACCAACGATCCGGCCTTCGGTCCACTGATCGCTGGCAGCAAGGCATCCGGTGGCGGGGCCGGGGGTGCTGGAAAAGGCGGCGGGGCCGCAAGAGGCAACATCGGCGGCACCAAAGAGGAGCGCACGGCGGCATTGGCCAGCCGGTTCCCAGACCTTCCATTGAAATAAGGAAATACACCCATGTCCCTGTCGCAAATGCAGGTTTTCAACGAATACATCATGCCGGCGACCATCGAGACGTTGGACCAGATGCTCGTTGCGTTCAACGCCGCCAGCCGCGGCGCCATCGTGCTGTCCCCGGACGGCTTCACCGGCGACTTCCTGCAAGAGTCGTTCTTCCAGACCCTGGCCGCCGCCCAGCGCCGCGTGGACCGCTACGCTGCGAACGGCACCGCACCGATCACCGACCTGACCGAGCTGAAAAACACCTCGGTGAAGGTTGCTGGTGGTTTCGGCCCGATCCGCTACGAGCCTTCGCAGATGACTTGGCTGGAGCGCCCGACCGCCCAAGGCATCGAGGTCGCATCCCGGGCATTTGCCGAGATCCTGCTGAAGGACCAGCTGAACACCGCAATCGCCGCCCTGGTCGCAGCGATCACTGCCCAGGCCGCTGCCGTCAACGATGTGTCGGCCACCGCCGGCATCACCTACGCCGGCCTCAACAACGCGCACGCGAAATTCGGTGATGCGAGCCAGAATCTGGTCACCCAGGTGATGCAGGGCACCACCTACCACAAGCTGGTCGGTCAGAACTTGGCCAACCAGCAGCAGCTGTTCCAGGCCGGCAACGTCCGCGTGATCGACATTCTGGGCAAGGTCTCGGTTGTGACCGATGCCCCGGCGCTGATGCAGGACGGCACTCCGGACAAGGAAATCATCCTGTCCCTGGTCCAGGGTGCGGCTCTGGTGCACGACGGTCGCGACATCATCAGCAACGTCCAGACCACCAACGGCAAAGAGCGGATCGAAACCACACTGCAGACCGACTACAGCTTCGGTCTGGGCCTCAAGGGCTACACCTGGGATGTGACCGCCGGCGGCAAGTCCCCAACCGATGCCGAACTGGCAACCGGCACCAACTGGGACAAGACCGCCACCAGCATCAAGCACACCGCCGGTGTCGCTCTGATCGGTGACGCTTCCAAGTAACCCTGATGGTGGGCTGGGCCTACGGCCTGGCCCGCTGAGGACGTGAGCATGAGCAAAAACAACATCTGGTACTTGGCGGGGCCGTTCCACCAGTATCAGGAGAACGTGAAGGCACTGGCTAAGGAAGCCGGCTTGGTAATCGTTGATGCCAACGCTGCTACCAGTCGCAAGGGCGAGGCCAAAGACGTGCCTGAGGTGACCATTCGCCCCGAGCTGAAGGCCGTGGCTGTGGTTGTCGAGGCTGGTGGGCTGAGCCAGGACGTGGTCGATCAACTGACGGCTGAGCTGGCCGCGATTGGCGTGATCGTCGAATCGTTTGCTGAGCAGAGCCTGGATCGTCCAGAGGGCGAGCTGGGCGAAACCGCAGATCGCCTGCTTCAGGTGCTGGAAGCGGCCAATGCCGGCATCGCCAGCCTGCAGCGCGAGCGCGACGGCGAAGCCCAGAAGGTAATCGACCTGGAGCAAGAGAAGGTCGGCCTGCTGAAGCAGATCGAGGCCCTCAAAGCTGCTGCCGCCGACCCTGAGGTCGAGGCGCTGAAGGCTGCCCTGGACAAGGCCGGCGTGACTTACCGCGCCAACGCCTCGAAAGAGTCGCTCCAGAAGCAGGTCGCCGAGCTCGACAAGCAGTAACACAGGGGCTTTGGCCCAACTCATTCAAGCGGAGGCCTGATGGCTACCTACATCACTGTGGCCGACGTGGATAGCATCCTCGGGGCTGGCTGGGCGGCTGACGAGCTCAAGGAAGAGGCGGCGTTCGAGGCGAATGCCTACCTGACCGCGCTCAACCTGGTCGGCATCGACATGGACGACATTCCCGAAGACGTAAAGAAGGCCGGCGCCCGCCTGGCCAAGTGTGCGTCCCAGGGCAAGTTGTACCAGCAGCAGACCGAGGGTTCGCTTGAGGCGAAGACTGTCAAGGCTGGTTCGGTATCGACCAGCAAGACCTTCGGATCGATCGACAAGACCAGCACGGCCGCCCAGCCGGCGTGCGTGCAGTTGGCGCTGGCCCTGCTCTCGCCCTGGCGCAGTAATCCATTCGCGTTCCGAGTGTCGAGGGGGTAGGGCATGGGGCTTCGTGACGATATCCAGATCGACCTGGCCGCTGCCTTCGATGATGACCTGGCAGACGCAGTTGTGCCTTTCTCGGGGCAGTACATGGGGCCTGGCGTGTTCGATCCCGTCACCGAGACGACCACCGCTCAGCCAGTCACCTACTCCGGCCGGGGAGTGCTCGACAGCTACGACAGCCGACGCATCGACGGCGTGAACATCCTGGTGGGCGACGTGCTGCTGATCTGCCTGGCCAATGAAGTAACGGACAGGCCGGCGGTTGGCCACCAGATCGCCGCCGAAGACCTTCTCACCGGCCAGCAGGCCACGTACCGCATCGTCAGCCCTGGCATTGACCCGGCCAAGGCCCACTACGAGATCCAGCTGAGGAAGTGACCATGGCAAAGGGAAGAGGGTGGAGTACGCCGCCAAGCATGTTCGCGGGCGTAGTTGAGGAGCAGCTGAGCCAGCGCGTGCGAGTCATCGCCATGGCGCTACTCAACGAAATCGTTATTCGCTCACCGGTGGATACTGGGCGCTTCCGGGGTAACAACATCGTCAGCGTGGGTGCGCCGGTCTACACCAGCACTGTGAGCGTCGATCCAACGGGCGCAGAAACCATCCAGGCCGGCGTCCGGGCTATCACCGGCCTGGAGCCATACACGCAGGTCTTCATCCAGAACAATCTGCCGTATGCAGGCCCGCTTGAGGATGGCCATTCCAAGCAGGCGCCGGCTGGCATCTACGCGGTGTCGTTCAACGGCGTCGCCGAGGCCTACAGGACATGACCCTTGAGCAGATCCGGGCCATCGTCACTGCCCGCATGACGCAGTGGGCGGGAATTCCCGCGGCTGCCGTCGATTATCCGAATAGCCCGCAAGGACCGTTCGACCCGGCCGGAAAAGCGATCTGGGCTCGACTGGCTGATGTGCCAGGGCTTGCTGGTGCGCCAGAGGTCGGTATCGGCCCCTGCGTGCGCCGGACCGGCATCATCATCATTCAACTGTTCGTGCCCAGCTACAAGGGCACCCTGGCCATCACCAAGGCTGCCGACACGCTGGTGCAGCACTTCGAGTTCTATAGCGACCCTACCGGGCCTTTCGACTGCTACGCGGCATCGGCCAGCACTGTGGGCGACGACGGCCACGGCTGGTACCAGGTCAATGTGTCCATCCCATACAGGGCCTACTGAGAGGCAAACATGTCCAAGACAACCGTGGAGCTGCATCGCAGCTTGATCCGTGCGGCCAAGGCTGCGCTTGCCGCCTGGGAGCGCTGGCTGACATCGAAGGCGCAGAGCGATGAGTGAAAGCATGACGATCGAACAGGTTCGCGAAGAGCGCCGCCTTCTGGCCGAGCAGATCCATGGCGCTCTCAAGGCATTCAACGAGAAGACCGGGATCAGCGTCCAATACGTCAATCTCCAGTACGCGGACCTTACAGCCTTTGGCGAGGTAAGCCGGCAGCTCCTGACCTCTGTTGAGGTCGAGCTGAACATCTAAAACCCCAAATTCACCGGGCACGCTGACCAGACACGCCGAAAGGCCCCTCTGATCGCTACGCCTCCCCGGATCATTATGATCTAAGGAGGCTCCGATGAGTTCGGGAGCAAAAGTTGCAACGGCCTGGATTCGTGAAATCACACCAGGCGCTACTCCGCCAGGCCCCTGGAACGTTCTAACGCGGACCAGTTTCGGGGTCGGTCCCGCCTACAACACCGCCGAGAACAACGAGATTGGCGAAGACCGAATGTCGCAGGGCACGGCACAGACCACCGTGGATGTGGCCGGCGACGTCGGTACAAAGATGCGCTTCGGCGCGATGGACGAGTTCATGGCATCCTGCTTCGGCAAGGATTGGGACAGCAACGTCCTGACCATGGGCAACGATCGCATCAGCTTCAGCCTGGGCTACTACGCCGCGGATGTCGGCATCGCCGGCAAGGCCACCGGTGCCCAGGTCGCCACCATGAATATCCAGGTGCCGAACGACGGCGAGATCGAGGTGACCACCACCTTCGCCGCTACCGGCTGGCAGGACAAGGCCGACGACACCAACTTCGTCCTCACGCCAGTGGCTGAGGCGTTCCAGCGCCGATACGGCTTCAAAGACGTCTCTGGCCTCAAGCTCAACGGTGTCCAGGTCGGCGACAACAACGTCTGCGTCGACACCTTCAACCTGCAATTCGACAACGCCGTCCAGACCCAGCGCTGCATCGGCAACGGCAACCCATTCGCCGGCAACATCATCCCAACCATCTTCACCCCATCGGGCAGCATCACCCTGAGCTGGTCGAAGACGGCCTACGAGCTGTGGAAGAAGCAGCAGACTGGTGACGCGATCAGCTTCGAGTTCACGCTGGGCAATGCCGATGGCGCCTATGACTTCCTGATCCCCGAGATGGAGATCAGCGGGTCCTGGCCGGATGGCGGCGCCACCGACATCATCCAAGTTGAGCTGACCTACACCGCCCGCCGCGTGTCGCCGACCATCACCCGCCGCCCGGCACCACCTGCACCAAGCGGAGTGACCGTGGCCCCGGCGACTACCAGCTTGGCAGAAGGCGCGACCACCAATCTGGCCGCTACCGTCGCTCCGGCCGGCGCGACCCAGACCGTCATCTGGTCCAGCTCTGATACGGGCAAGGCCACCGTCAGCGCCTCCGGCGTCGTGACTGGTGTGGCCGCCGGCGCCGCGACCATCACGGCCACCAGCACCGTGGATGGCACCAAGAAAGGCACCGCGGCGATCACCGTCACGGCGTAACCCTTCGCTTGGCGTACCCTGCGGGGTGCGTCGGGCCTTTTACCGCAGAGGAAGAACATGGGATTCACCATTGCTCTCAAGCCCGAGCTGGACCTCCACGGCCAGCGCTGGGTCGAGTTCGCCCCGGGCGCCAAGATCCTGGTTGGCTCCGTCGCCGACCCCGTATACCGATCCCACCGCGCACTGATCAACCGACACCTGGCGGCAGTCGACTCCCAAACCGGCGTCGGCACCAAGCAGTTCAGCGTCGCGCAGATGCCCCAGTCCGAGATTGAGGTCGATGACGAGCTTTACATGGACCTGGTGGCGCACCACTTGATCAAGGGCTGGGAGGGCGTCGACGTGGCCGAACGCCCGGGCGAGCCGGCGGCGTACACTCCGGAACTGGGCAAGGCCCTGATCGAGCAGATGCCAAGCGTCTACTTCCTGGCCCTGCGCACCGGCGTCGACATCGCCAACCGCGTCGAGGAGCGCGTCAAGGAGTCGGTGGGAAAGCTCTCGCCGTCTACCGATGGGGCCGCGACTGGGCGGGCGAAGAGAACGAGAAAAAGCGCTGGAAACGCGAGCGCCTGAGCGGCGTAGGCGCGGTTCCGTCGGCCCCGGAGATTGACCCGGTCACTGACCAGCTGCTCGACGCTTACAACGCGATCAGTCGGTCCCGGCAGTACGTCGGAATGATGGCCGCCCCAGCGCCGATCACCGCAGGAATGGTCAGCGAGTACCTGGCTCAACACCCGACCGCCATCGATCGCGGAGAGCTCGAGGCCGTGGTGTTCGCCTTGGACGAAGAATTCCGCACCAGATGGGCGGATCAGAACAGCCACGACTGACGCGGCCAGTCCGCAGGAGAGGGGCATGGGCAAGACCACAACCACCATTCATCACCGGATCGATACGTTCATACTCAGCGCCGAGGAGGTCATCGCCGCACTCCGTCTGAAGTACGGCAACGACCCGTCGTTCGATCATGGAGAGATGACCCGAATGCATTTGGAAAGGATTCTTCCAGATGTTGAAGGTTACGGAGATGTCACCATCGAGTTCACTGCGGTACTGAGCTAGCTTTCCCCTTTAGCTGGGCGCTCTCGTGCGCCTCCTCCAGCTCTACAAGGCGTTGGTCGATGTCGGAAATGGCTGCTACAAGCCGATTGAAGCAATCTGCTGCAGCCTGAGCATCTGGCCGGCTTGAGCCGACGGACCTCATCGTCTGGTTGAATTTCTGAACAGCGGAATTCAACTCGTGGACGACCTTCTTACTGTTCTTCATAGGAATTCCTTTTGTGCAGACCCCAGTCCATGGGCTTTCCGGCAGCGGACCGGGGCGGTTCGTTGGGAGGCACAACGCTACTACGCCGTAGCCCAGCCCACGTACTGGCTTTCCGTCCAGGGTGGATGGGTGGACAGGGAGGGGCGAGCGCCGGTCTCAGCCGATCAGCTTTTCGATGACATGACTGAGCCCCCCATGGGCGCGGACAAACTCAGAATGGCTATGCCCCTCGGGCCCCGTCAGCTCTGAGATGGCACGTATCATTTCTATCTTGCTGTTGACTGGGATATCACTTTCAGCCACAGATCGGATTCGAATCAGGAAATTGATGTAATCGTTGATGGCCAAGTCGAGCTGGCCAATATCCGTGTGGGTGAATACGTCGGAAATCTTCCCTTCTTTTGTGGAAGGGACCCATCTTCCGTGCCGGGCAAGAAGCTCCTCATATGTCTTGTCGCCTAGATAGCATTTTGTGCCAACAAGGACGAGGTCTGAGTGCGGCGTGGTTAAGGATGGGAAGGGCAAAAAATAGTGCTCACGGTCAAACGCGCTATCGGCAGCTGGGCGCTTGACCGGCACAGCGGGAGGCTGTTGAGCCGTCTCAGATCTTTGGTCAGGAGAAATGATATGCCGATGCCCCTCAGGGCCTATAGAGCTGACGATCCTGTCGTTTTCCATGGCCTCAATGAAGCGACTTGCACGAGCGAAGCCAATTTTCAGCTCCCTCTGGACGAGCGACACAGAGGCTGTTTTGTTCCTTATTACAAGGTCAACCGCCTTGGGGTACAGGTCGTCACCAATGTCCGAAATTTTCACGGGCTGATCGATGAAGTTGTCCGCGCCCTTCGGTGAAAAAATACGCTTTAGCCAGTTCACGAAGGCAACCTACTAAGCCATTACAGGTGGAGCAAGGCTAACCCATGGCGATCATGAAATGGTAGATTGACCTCATCAACAAGGAGGGCTCATGGAACTGTTTATCATCTGGCTGGCATTGGCTGGCGTGACTGCCTATTTCGCGAAGCAGAAAGGCAGAGATCCTGTTGGCTGGTTCATCCTTGGGTTTATCTTCCCAGCAATTGGACTTATCGCTGTATGGCTGGTAAATCCGCTGGGAGTGGACAAGCAGAAGAGCATTGAGATCGCCAGGAAGTTTGGGGTCTCTTCGCTTTACCGGAAGTGCCCATTCTGCGCAGAGGTGGTGCAAAAGGAAGCCGTCAAGTGCAAGCACTGCCAATCCGACCTCGAGCCGGTCAAAGAGTGACCTGAGACCCAATGAAAATGAACCCGCAAAGCGCGGGTTTTTTTATGCCTGGAGATATTGCATGGACCAAGAATCGCGGCTAGCCGTAACGATTGACTCGCGCGGCGCGCAGCGTGACGCAGCGTCCATGAGAAGAGAGCTCGAGGCTCTTGAGTCATCTGGTAATAGTGTAGCGCCGGCAATGGACAAGGCTGGCGCATCTATCGAAGGGGCCGGGCGACGTTCTGATGCCAGTTCAAGAAAGGTCGGCGGCCTGGCTGCCGAGACTGATAAGTTACTCGGCGTCGTGGGAGGACTGGCTGCACCCTTTGCGGCCGCGTTCAGCGTTACGAAAATTGCTCAGTATTCAGAGCAGTACACCAACCTCACAAACCGCCTGAGGCTCGTGACCGAAGGAGCTGAGCAACTGGCATATGCTCAGCAATCAGTGTACGAGGTCGCCCAGAACGCCAGGCAGCCACTTGAGGCAACCGCTCAGGTTTATCAGCGCATTGCTCAGAACGGGCGCCAGCTTGGGCTAAGCTTTGCCGACGTTGCAAGCGTTACCGAGACCGTAGCCAAAACCGTTGCCCTGAGCGGGGCCAGCACGCAGGCAGCAGATGCCGCCATGGTTCAGTTCGGCCAAGCCCTAGCGTCTGGGACGCTGCGGGGGGATGAGCTGAACTCCATCCTTGAGCAAACCCCTGCACTCGCACAGGCCATCGCGCGCGGCCTTGGCGTGACTATTGGTCAGCTCCGAGCCCTTGGATCAGAAGGAAAATTGACATCCGAGGCCATCGTAAAGGCCCTGCAGGACCAGAAAGAACAGGTTGATCAGCTCAGTTCCAGCTTGAACATTACAGTTAGCCAGGCGATCACTGCCTTCAACAATTCGCTCGTCGCCACCGTGGGACGTCTGGATGAAGCCGCTGGCGCAAGTAGCCGATTAGCAACTGGTATCGCGTCCCTGGCAAGAGCCATGGATGGATTCAACTCCGGCGAGTTCCTCGACTTCTTCAGGGCTGACAAACAGACCGTCGCGGGCCTCAACGCCGAGTTGAGCGTCACGCTGTCCGGTATTCGAGATCTGCACGACGTTCGGTCCCGACTCGCAAAGGACGATCCGAGCGATACCGTTTTCTTCAAGTTCAAGTTCTACGACCGTAAGGAAATCGATGCGCAGATCGCCGAACTGGAGGGTAAGGCCGGAACCATTCGGACGATAGTGTCCAAAATGGAGAAGGCAGCGGCCGGTACCGGGTCGCAAAAGCCGCAGGGCGAGAACCCGGTGTCGCCAGTCAACGCGGAGTACGAAAAGCTCCTCGCCAACCTCAAGAAACAGGCCGCCTTACAGGGGCAAAATAGCGAGGCTGCCAAGGTTCGCTATGCCATTGAGACGGGAGAAATAGGGAAGTTGCTTCCGGAACAGGAAAAGCTGCTCCTCAAGTACGCCGAGGAAAAAGACGCAAAGGTTGCAGCTGAGAAGGCCTCGAAAGCGGCAGCCACGGCAGCCACCAAAGCCAATTCCGCTGCCTTGAAGGGCGTACCGGAGGCTATGAACACCTTCGCCAAGCTCTACGCTCAGTACGATCCAGCGGCAGAGGCGGCGCGGGCACTGACCAAGGAGCAAACCCAGCTTCAGCTTGCCCTCGACAGGGGCAAGATCAGCCAGGAGGAGTACGGCAAGGCCCTGGCCCAGGCCTCGATCAACTACGCAGCCGCGATCAAAGGCGCGCAGGGCCTGACCCAGGCGGAGCAGTACCGGGCGCAGATGGAGCGCAGGCTGGCTACTGAACGGATGGAGTATGCCGCCAAGGCTGACGCCGTAGGCATGGGGCAGAAGGATGCTGCGCGGATGCAAGAGCGCCTGCAGCTTGAGCAGGAGACCAACAACCGCATCCTCCAGTTGCAGACTGAGCTGGCGAACGCCAAGGGCGAGAAGCAGCGTCAGGACCTGCAGGCTCAGATCGACCTCGAGCGTGAGTACTTGGGCAAGCGCGTGGCGGTGCAGCGAGAAGGGTGGGCACAACTTGACCAGGCCCAATCTAGCTGGAGCGCCGGCGCGCGCGGTGCATTCCAGGACTACCTGGACAGTGCCAGAGACGTTGCTGGCCAGTCGCGCGCGTTCTTCACCAACGCCTTCAGTTCCATGGAGGACGCGGTGGCGAACTTCGCCATCTCGGGCAAGCTCTCGTTCTCGGACTTCACAAAGTCGATTCTTGCTGATATGGCCAGGATCGCCACGCGGCAGGCAGCTACTGGCATTTTTGCCAGTATCGCAGGGAGTGCGATCGGGGGGTGGTTCAGTGGCGGGGCAAACGGGCTTACATCCGGGAGCGCGGGTGAAGTTTCGTCCAAGCTAGGAGCGTCTGCCGCAGGGTACTCGACCAAGTTCGGCTTCTCGTCTGGCGGTTACACCGGCGACGGCGGCAAGTTCGAGCCAAAGGGTGTCGTTCACGGCGGCGAGTATGTGGTTCGCAAAGAGGTCGTCAGCCAGCCTGGCATGCGGGACCACCTGGACCGGCTGAACAAGAAGGGCTATGCCTCTGGCGGATACGTGTCTTCGGCACCTGGCGGGCAAGGACAGGCCCCATCGGTGACCATCAACATGCCAATGAGCATCAGCGTGCGCGACCGCAGCGATGAGGGTATGCAGCTGGATCAGCAGGCACTACAGCAAAACCTGCAGGCGCAACAGGCCCAGATGCGCGCCATCGCCGAAGATGCTATCGCCAGGTCATGGCGCCCAGGCGGCACTAGCTTCAGACAGAAAAGTGGGAGGGCGTGATGGCCATGGAAACCTTCACCTGGTGCGTGCACGCGCAGTCATCCGGGACCACGAGCTATGCCACCAGATCAAGCAGGTTTGGCGGCGGCTACGAGCAAGTGGTTGCGGATGGGCCAAACAACGTATCTGAAGAGTGGAACGTCTCTATCAGCGGTAAGGGAGCTGTCATCAAGGAGATCAAGAACTTCTTGGACCGACACGGTGGCGCCAAGTCTTTCCTCTGGACGCCACCGCTGGGCGAACTGGGAATGTACCTGGGAGGTCCCCCGAGCCTAAGCGATGGCCTGGGTGACTACTACACCCTGACCGCTACCTTTCAGCAATCATTCCATCCGTGAGGCCATATGAGCCTGATCAAAGACATCCAGTTGCTCCAGCCGGGCAGCGAGGTGCTGCTGTTTGAACTGGATGGCTCGGACTGGGGGGCTGATGTTCTGCGCTTCCACGGCCACGCCATCCCCCATACACCTGAAGAGCTGGCGGCGGCCGGCGTCAACGCAGACCAACTGCCGGCCAAGTCGATCTGGTGGCAGGGACATGAGTACGGTGCCTGGCCCATCCAGGTCGAAGGTATCGAGGCAAATTCGGACGGGACTGCGGTACGTCCAACGATCTCGGTCGGCAACGTCAACGGGCGGATCACAGCCTTGTGCCTGGCCTTCGACAACCTGCTGGAGTTCAAGCTGACAATTCGGCAGACGATGAGGCGGTACCTGGACCCGATCAACTTCCCGGGAGGCAACCCAGAGGCAGACCCGACCGAGGAAGCGATTGAGGTCTGGTACATCGACCAGAAAGTGTCGGAAAACGGCACCACCGTGTCGTGGGAGCTGGCCAGCCCCGGTGATGTCGGCGGCGAGAGCATTGGCCGACAGATGACCCAGCTGTGCCACTGGGCCATGACGAACGGCTACCGGGGGCCGAACTGCGGGTACACCGGGCCGTACTTCGACTTCGACGGCAACCGCACGGATGACCCGGCCAAGGATCAGTGCAACGGTTGTCTCGACACTGGCTGCGTGGTGCGCTTCGGCCAAGGCAACCAACTGCCCTTCGGCGGCTTCCCTGCCGTCTCCCTGATCGCCAGGAGCTGATCATGCTGAAACACATCCTTGCTGCCGTGCAGAAGCACGCTGCGGCGGAGTACCCGCGCGAGTGTTGCGGGCTAATCTTGGCCGTGGGCCGGAGGCAGGTGTACTTCCCCTGCGCGAACGTGGCAACCGAGCCGACCGAGGAGTTCCGCATTGCGCCGGAGCAGTACGCCGGCGCGGAAGACCAGGGACAGGTGATCGGCGTCGTTCACTCTCACCCGGACGCCACCAGCAGGCCTTCGCCGCGTGACCTGGCCATGTGCGAGGCCACCGGGCTGCCTTGGCACATCCTGTCCTGGCCGGAAGGTGACCTGCGGACGATCACTCCAGGCGGCAGCACGCCGCTGCTGAGACGGCCATTTGTGCATGGCGCCTGGGATTGCTGGCAGGTTTGCGCGGACTGGTATCAGCGGGAGTGGGGGTTGGAGTTTCCGGCCTACGCCCGGGAGGACGGTTGGTGGGAGCAGGCCGCCGGGCCCAACCTGTACGAGCAAGCCTATGAGGCGGCAGGCTTCTACCAGGTCGACCGACCACAGCGCGGCGACATGATCGTCATGGAGGTGGGGCGCACGTCGCACCCTAACCATGCTGGGATTTACCTGGGCGCCGACCCGCAACTACCCGGCGAGCAGGTCCAGGTGTTCGGCCAGGGTCCGTTCCTGCTGCACCACCTGTACGGAAGGCCGTCCGAGGTCATCATCTACGGCGGCCCCTGGCATGACCGGGCGCGCCTGATCCTGCGCCACAAGGAGGCCCGATGAGCACCATCGTCTATGCACCCATGACCATCATCAAGCTATCCGGATCGCTGGCCCAGAAGTTCGGGCGCACCCACCGCCGACAGATCGATAGCGGCGAGGTGTGGGAGGTATTCAAGGCCCTGAAGGCAACGCTGGAGGGGTTTGAGGCCGAGATCCAGCGCCTGGATGGAATGGGTTTGCGGTTCGCCGTGTTCCGCAACCGCAAGAACGTGGGCGCCGAAGACTTCGGTCGCGGCGGCGCGCGCGAGGTGCGCATCGTTCCGGTGATCGGCGGTAGCAAGCGCGGCGGCCTGCTACAGACAGTGGTCGGTATCGCTTTGATCGCTGCGGTTGCTATTTTCGCGCCGGCCGGCCTGGGGGCCATCGGTGCTGGCGGTGCTTGGGGTATCACTGGTGCGGTTGGCGTTTCGCTGGCCATCGGCGGCGTGATCCAGATGCTCAGCCCGCAGGCCAAGGGTCTATCGATGAGCGCGTCCCCAGAAAACAGGCCTTCCTATGCCTTCGGCAGTGCGAACAACACCACCGCCAGCGGAAACCCCGTGCCAATCTGCATCGGCGAGCGCCGGTGGGGTGGGGCGATCATTTCCGCGTCCATCTACGCCGAAGACAAGGCGTAGCCTTAGAACAGATGACAAGCCGCCTTCGGGCGGTTTTTTATGGCCCGGAGGAAAGCATGGGCGCAGCACTCCCACCTGACGTCACTGGCGCCAAAGGCGGCAGCAAGAAGACCAAGGCTTCCTACGAGGCCCCCGACAGCCTGCGGTCAACCAACATCGCCAAGATACTTCTGGCGGTGGGCGAGGGCGAGTTTGACGGCACGCCGACCGACCGCGACATCTACCTCGACAACACACCGATCATGGATGCCAGCGGCAACGTGAACTTCCCTGGCGTGAAGTGGGAGTTCCGTCGCGGCTCGGTTGAGCAGGACTACATCCAGGGTATCCCAGCGATCGAGAGTGAAACGTCTGTCGGCGTTGAATTGCGGAGCGATCAGCCGTGGACTCGCGCACTGAGCAACACTCAGCTCTCGGCAGTGCGCCTGCGCTTCGCCTGGCCGCGGCTGCTCCAGCAAAACCCAAGCAATGGCGGCACGGGTGGCTACACCATCGAGTATGCCATTGAGATCGCAACTGACGGTGGCGCTTTCGTCGAAGCGAACCGCGGGGCGGTCAGAGGAAAGACAAGCAACGGCTATCAGCGGTCGGTTCGCGTCGATCTGCCTCCGGCAACTTCCGGCTGGGTGATGCGCGCACGACGCATCACACCGAACGCGAATACCGGGACCATCGCCGACACCATGACCGTGGCGGCTTACACCGAGATCATCGACCAGAAACTGCGCTATACCAACACTGCGCTGCTCTACATCGAGTTCGACGCTGAGCAGTTCCAGAACATCCCGTCTGTGACGGTGAAGTGCAAGGCGCGCCGCTGGCCTGTGCCGACCAACTACGACCCGATTGCCCGCACCTATACCGGTACATGGGACGGTACCTTCAAGCAGGCGTGGACCAACAACCCTGCATTCGTCACCTATGGCCTGTGCGTGGAAGACCGGTTCGGCCTGGGCAAGCGCATCAAGTCGTGGATGGTCGACAAGTGGGAGATGTACCGCATAGCCCAGTACTGCGACCAGCGGGTGCCAAACGGCGTCGGAGGGCAGGAACCGCGCTTCCTGTGCGACCTGAACCTGCAGGGCAAGGCCGAGGCCTGGACGCTGCTGCGTGATCTCTCTGCCATCTACCGAGGCATGGTGTACTGGGCGCAGGGCGCGCTGTTCATGCAGGCCGACATGCCACGCGCACAGGACTTCGACTATGTGTTCACTCGCGCGAACGTCATCGATGGCGAGTTCACCTACGGCGGCGCCGAGCGCAGCACGCACTACAGCCGGGCCCTGGTCAGCTACGACAACCCCGGCAACAACTACGATACCGATGTGATTCCGGTCACCGACCTGGCGCTCCAGCGCCGGTACCAGGATCGCCCAATCGAGATCTCGGCTATTGGCTGCACCAGGGCCAGCGAGGCCCAGCGCCGCGGCAAGTGGGCGCTGCTGAGCAACAACCAGGATCGGACTGTCACCTTCAAGACTGGCATGGAGGGTCGCATCCCGCTGCCTGGCCACGTCATCCCGGTAGCCGATGAGCTGCTGTCTGGACGGCCCAATGGCGGCCGCATCGCTGCGGCGGTCGGCAAGGTCGTGACCCTGGACCGTGACACTCAGATCAAGGCCGGCGACCGCCTGATCATCAACCTGCCCAACGGCAGCGCGCAGGGCCGTACCGTGCAGTCTGTGGCCGGTCGTGCTGTGACCGTGACCACGGCCTATTCGGTCCAGCCGGAGCCGGAACTACAGTGGGCCATCGACGCCGACGACCTGGCCATCCAGCTGTTTCGCGTCCTGAAGACTGCGCGCACTGCAGAGGGCGAGTACGAGATCACCGGGTTGGAGTTCAATCCGAGCAAGTTTGCAGCGATCGACACCGGCGCCAAGCTGGAAGAGCGCCCGATCAGCGTCATCCCGGTGACCACTGTTCCGCCGCCGGCGAGCGTCACCCTGACCTCGGACTACGCGATCAGCCAGGGCCTGGCTGTCAGCACGATGACCATTTCCTGGCCTGCGGTGGAAGGGGCCGTGGGATACGACGTCGAGTGGCGCAAGGACAATGGCAACTGGATCAGGCTTCAACGCACCGGCACCGCGTCAGTCGATGTGGTTGGCATCTACGCCGGTCAGTACCTCGCCCGGGTTCGCGCAGTCAGCGCGTTCGATATCTCGTCGATCTGGCGAGACTCGATACTCACCGACCTCAAGGGCAAGGAAGGCCTGCCACCGGCGGTGTCTTATCTGAACGCCTCGAGCGAGCTGTTCGCAATCGGCCTGCGCTGGGGCTTTCCGCCCGGCGCCGAGGACACACAGCGTACCGAGATCTGGTACAGCCCAAGCAATGACCTGTCGGTGGCAACCAAACTCACCGACCTGGCCTACCCGCAGCGTGACTTCATGCTGCAGGGGCTGGCTGCGGGCGTGTCGTTCTTCTTCTGGGCACGCCTCGTCGACCGCACTGGCAACATCGGGCCGTGGTATCCCGTGGGCAACGGCGTACTGGGGCAGAGCGGCATGGATGCTTCGCCGATCCTCGACCTCATTGCAGGGCAAATTGGCGAGACTGAGCTGGGCAAGGAGCTCATCGACAAGATCGATGGCCTGCAAGACCAGATCGATGCGCTGGACGGGCTCAAGGCATACGACCCAGGTGAGCCATACGTGAAAGACCAGATGGTCGTGGTCGATGGTCGGATCTACCAGGCAAAAGGCCCTGTTCCTGCCGATGCCTCGGGTGCAAATTCTCCACCGAACGCGAACCTCTGGATCGATGTTGGTCAGTCTGTGCAAGCGGCCAACGGCCTTGCACAGCAGGTGCAGACGAACAAGACCAACATCGAGACCGTCGACGGCAAGGTCACGGCGACAGCCGAGAGCCTGCAGGCTCTGCGGGCGTCTGCTCGTGACGCCGATGCCGAAGGCGATCTGGCCGGCGCGCTGCACCAGTGGGACGCGACAGCGGCATTTGCAGAGGAAGTGAAGGTCAGCGCCTCTCGCGATGAAGTCATCGTGCGCAAGACCGAGACGCTTGAAGCGACGATGAATGACACGACGGCGGCCGTGCAGACGATCAGCCAGGCCCAGGTCAATGCCGATGAAAAGGCCTCGACGATGTGGGCTGTGAAGATGCAGCTCAACTCGCAAGGCAAGTACGTTGTTGCCGGTATCGGCCTAGGCATCGAGAACGGGCCAGCGGGCCTGCAGAGCCAGTTCATCATCAATGCCGACAGGTTCGCCGTGGTCAACGACATCAACGGCACTCCCGCATCGTTTTTCGCGATCCAGGATGGGCAGACGTTTATCCAGGCAGCCTTCA